>NZ_JBGQOG010000003.1:0-389472 GCF_052113705.1 Phaeovulum sp. W22_SRMD_FR3
AACACCGGGCATGGCCTCGACACGATCCTGAATGTCGAAAACCTCACCTCGGGCGATGGCAATGACCGGCTGATCGGAAATGCGCTGGCCAACACGCTGACCGCAGGCGCGGGCAATGATGTGCTGGATGGCGGCGCGGGGAATGACCTGCTGGAAGGTGGCCTCGGACATGATGGTCTGACCGGGGGCAGCGGCGATGACACGCTGCTGGGCGGCAGCGGCAACGATGCACTGAACGGCGGGCTGGGCAATGACCGCATCGATGGCGGCGACGGGATTGACCGGGCCTATTTCACCGGCGCGGCGGCGGTCAGCGTCAATCTGGGCCTGACCTCGGCGCAAAACACCGGGCATGGCCTCGACACGATCCTGAATGTCGAAAACCTCACCTCGGGCGATGGCAATGACCGGCTGATCGGGAATGCGCTGGCCAACACGCTGACCGCAGGCGCGGGCAATGACACCCTGAACGGCGGCGCAGGGAATGACCTGCTGGAGGGCGGGACAGGCAATGACGCCCTCACCGGCGCGACGGGCAATGACACGCTGCTCGGCGGCAGCGGCAATGACGCGCTGAACGGCGGGCTGGGCAATGACCGGATGACCGGCGGAGCGGGCAGTGACAGCTTCGTCTTCAACACGGCGCTCGGCGCCGGAAACAGTGATGTGATCGTCGATTTCAGTGTCACAGATGACAGCATCCGCCTCGATGACGCTGTTTTTCAGGGTCTTGCACTCGGGCGGTTGGCCAGTCCGGCATTTGCAGCCAATCTGACCGGCTTCGCCGAGGATGCTTCGGACCGGATCATCTATGAGACCGACACCGGCAGGTTGTATTTTGACGCCGACGGATCCGGGGCGGCGGCCCGGGTGCAGTTTGCCACCATGACGGCCGGTCTAGCCCTGACAACCGCGGATTTCTTTGTGTTTTAGGCCCGCTCCGTCAGTCGCGCATCCGGCAGCGGCGCCCGGGCCCCGATAGCCGCCAGTCCGGCGGCACAGCCTTCAGCGGCCGTCTGCCGTCGCACCCCCAGGGGGGCCGTTCTCACGCAGCGCCGGACCCATTCTGCGGGTGGGCCCACGAGAGTATGGTGGCGATCTTTGGGCACTCAGGCATCCGGATGTTGCCTCTCGTGGCGCCAAGAAAGGCGCCCCGGGCAATGGGGATGGCCCGGGGCGTGGAGGAAGCGGCAGAGGCGCAGGGGAGCGCCTCTGCCGATCCTACGTTGCCGGAACCAGCGCACAACCGCTGGCCTTGAGAGCAACGTGGATCTCGTGTCCCGGCGCGAGCGGGGCACGGCCCGCCGCTTCGGTCATGAACAAAACCCCGTGGTCGGAGGCCAGTTCATATTCCAGATGGTCCCCCAGATAGGCGGCACTGGCGATGGTGCCAAAGGCGCGCCCCGCGGCCGCCGGGGAAATCTCGATCGCATTCGGGCGAATGGCCATCAGCGCGGCACCGGGGGCAAACCCGCGGGCGGGCAGATGATGGGTGAGGCCCATCACCCGCACCTCGGCCATGCCATCGGTGACGCGCAGCACGTCACAGGGCACCACATTCGCTTCGCCGATGAAATCGGCGATAAAGGCGGAATTGGGCGCGTCATAGAGCCCCTCGGGGGTGTCCGCCTGCGCGATCCGGCCCGCCTGCATCACCACGATCTTGTCCGAGACGGCCAGCGCCTCGTCCTGATCATGGGTGACATAGACGGCGGTAAAGCCCAGCCGTTGCTGCAATTCGCGGATCTCGGTCCGCACGCGGCGGCGCAGACGCGCGTCGAGATTGGAGAGCGGCTCATCAAGCAGCAGCACCTCTGGTTCCAGCACCAGCGCCCGTGCCACCGCCACCCGCTGCTGTTGCCCGCCCGAGAGTTCCGCCGGGAGCCTGTCGCCAAAACCGGCGAGGCCCACCAGCTCAAGGCCCGCCCGCGCGGCATCGCGTGCCTCGGCGCGGCGCAAACCGCTCGCCTCCAGCCCATAGCCGACATTGTCGAGCACGGTCATATGCGGAAACAGCGCATAGGATTGAAACACCATCGACACCGCGCGGGCATTGGCGGGCAGCGCCGTCACATCGCGACCACCGATCAGGATCTGGCCCGCGCTGGGCGTTTCCAGCCCCGCCAGCATCCGCAAGGTCGTGGTTTTGCCACAGCCCGAGGGGCCCAGCAGCGTCACCAATGTGCCGGGATCAATCCGCAGGTTCAGATCCGGGATCGCCAGAAACTCGCCGAACTTCTTCTGGATGCCCCGGAATTCCACCGCGCCGTGCTCTGCCATTTTTTGCTGTTGGTTCATGCCTGCTCTCCCTTCAGACCGGCGCGAGCGGGGGCGCCAGCCACCCGGTTCTCGCGCCGCAATTTCCGTTCGCCCACCAAAAGCTGGAAGCCACCGATCACCGAAACCATCACCACGATCAGCACCGAAGAATAGGCGATGGCGATGCCATATTCCCCATTCTCGACCAGCCCGACGATATAGGCGGTGGCCATGTTGTATTTCGCGCTGACCAGAAAGATCACGGCTGAGATCGAGGTGATCGCCCGCACGAAGGAATAGATCAGCGCCGCCGAGATCGCCGGTTTCAGGAGCGGCAGGATGACCCGGCGTATGGTCCGCAGGCTCGACGCGCCGAGGGTTTGCGAGGCTTCATCGAGGCTTTTGTCCAGCTGGCTCATTGCCGCGATGCCGCCGCGCACGCCCACAGGCATGTTGCGGAACACGAAACAGGCGATCAGGATCACGGCGGTGCCCGTCATCTCGAGCGGGGGCAGGTTGAAGGCCATGATATAGCTGATGCCGATCACCGTGCCCGGAATGGCAAAGCTGAGCATCAGCGCGAATTCAAAGGCATTCCGCCCGGCAAATTTCTGCCGCACGATCAGATAGGCGGTCAAGAGGCCGACGGCGGCGGTCAGCGGGGCGGCGATCAGCGCGATGCTCATCGTCGTCCAAAAACTGTTCCAGGCGACACCGGTCCAGGCCAGCCCCCCGTCGCGCAGCACGACCGAAAACGCCCGCGCATAGTGATCCAGCGTCAGCGTATTGTCGAGGCCCCAGACCTTGACGAAACCGCCAAAAAGAATGGTGCCGTAGAGCACGATGGTGAAGAGGCCCCAGGGAATGACAATCGCCATGACCCCCACCGCCATCGGTTTTGGCAGCGGCACATGCTGGCCGGAATCGCCCTTGCCGCTGACGGTGGCAAAGTTGCGCTTGCCGAGCCAGGTGCGCTGCACCAAAAACGCGCTGAGGGTGAAGGTCAGCAGAATGATCGCCAGCACCGCCGCCCGCGACGGATCGGTTTGCGCGCCCACGACGGCAAAGAAAATCTCGGTGGAGAGCACGCCATGGCTGCCCCCCAGCACCAGCGGATTGCCGAAATCCGCCATGCTCTCGATAAAGCCGATCAGAAAGGCATTGGCGAGGCCGGGGGCCATCAGCGGCAGCGACACCCGCCGATAGGTGCGCCAGCGCCCGGCACGCAGGGTCTGCGAGGCCTCCTCCAGCGAGGGGCTGACGCCTTCGACCACACCGATCAGCACCAGAAAGGCGATGGGGGTGAAGGAGAGCACCTGCGCGATCCAGATCCCGGTCATGCCATAGAGCCAGCGGCCCAGCTCAATGCCGAACCAGTCCGACAGCCAATGGGTGATGACACCTGAGCGCCCCAGCAGCAGCGTCAGCGACAGGCCGATGACGAAGGGCGGGGTGATGATCGGCAGCACCGTCAGCATCCGCAAGAGGCCCTTAGCCGGAAAGCGGGTGCGGGTGGCGGCCAGCGCAAAGGCCAGACCCACGAGGGTTGAGCCGCCCGCCGACAGGATCGCCAGCAAAAGCGTGCGCCAGGCCACACCACACCGGCCCGCGCCGCTGAGGCAGTTCAGGCTCCAGATCCCCGGATCGGTCAGGTTGCGGAGGAAACCGGTGGTCGAAAGATTGCCGTCCATGTCACGCAGGGCACCGGCAAACATGCTCAGGATCGGGTAGAAGACAAAGACCGAGACCAGACAGACCAGCAGCGCAATGGCTGAGATCGCAAAAGCATCGCCCTTGAGCGCGCCGCGCTCGGCCAGACCAAAGCTCGCGATCAGCACGAAACTGAGCGCCAGGGTGACCGCCCCTGCCCCGAGGGCCGGTTGCAGCGCCGGGCCAAAGATAAAGGCCTGCGCCACCAACACCCCCAGCCCCAAGGCGCCGAGCCATGCCAACAAACTGCCGCGCCCTGCGCCGGGGGCCATCCGGAGCCGCACCACCCCCACCGCCGCCAGCAGCGCCGGCAGAACAAGCAGCCACGGATGGCCGCCAAAGCTCTGCACCAGCCCCGGTGCCGCGCTGTCGCCCAGATGCTGTGGCCAATCAAAGCGGAAAAACCCGCCCTCGACACGGTACCACGGCACCAGAAGCAGCGCCGCCAGCGCCAGCATCAGCACCACATCCAGCCGCCGCCGCACCGCGACAGGCGCCGCCGGTTGCCCGGCAGGCAGATCCCTGAGATCTCTCATCTTGTCTTCCTTCGCATGAGGCGGGGACGGCAGCGACCGCCGCCCCCTTCGGGCGCTTAATTGGCGATGGCGCCGATCTCTGCGTTCCAGCGATCCAAGAGTTCTTTGCGGCGCTCCGGCGCACCATAGGCGGCAAAGTCATAGTCGATCAGATTGATCTGCGCGAAATCCGGCACCTCATCGGCCACTGCCGCGCCGGGATTTGAGGGAAGCTGGAAGGAATTCGCCTCCTTCATCAGCGATTGCGCTTCGGCGCTCAGTGCCCAATCGTACCAGGCCTTGGCCTCATCGACATGGCGCGCGCCCTCCACGATCGACATCGAGCCGATTTCATAGCCCGTGCCTTCGCAGGGTGCGACGGCCTTGATCGGAAAGCCCTCAACCGTCTGCGCAATCGCATCATGCATGAAGACGATGCCCAGCCCGGTTTCGCCCCGCGCCGCCGCCTTCACCGGCGCCGAGCCGGATTTGGTGTATTGCGAGACGTTGTCGTTGAGCTTTTTGAGATAGTCGAAAGCCTCATCCTCGCCCATCAGCTGCACGAGCGAGGCAAGGGCGGTGTAGGCGGTGCCAGACGAAGCCGGATTGGCGATCTGCACCTCTCCCACCAGCGCGGGATTCAGGAGATCGGCCCAGCATTTCGGCTCGTCCAGACCCTTCTTCGCAAAAATGTCCGTGTTGTAGCCCCAACCGAGCACGCCGGAATAAACGCCCACCGTGCGGAAATCCGCGCTTTCGGCCTGTTTTTGAGACCAGCTGCGCTGCTCTGTCAGCAAGGGCGACTTATACTCCATCGTCAGCTTTTCGGCAGCGGCCTGCAAATGCGGATCGCCCGAGCCCGCCCACCAGATATCGGTCTTGGGGTTCGACGATTCCGCGCGGATCTTGGCATAGGCCTCACCCGAGGACAGCCGCACCATGTTCACTTCGGTGCCGGTCTTGGCCTCATAGACCTCGACCATTTTTTCGCAGATCACGACATCGGCCGAACAAATCAGGTCAAGCTGTGCCGCCTGAGCCATGGAAACGCCTGCAACGCCGATCAAACCGGCGGTGATTATAGTGGTTTTCATCGAGTCCTCCCTCTTCCTTTCTTCATAGTTCACACTTTGCACAGCATTGCAACAATCTTGATGAAAGGAAAACCGAGGCCCGCAAAGCGCGCCTCGGCGCAGCCCTCGGGCAAGGTCAGAAACGATCAGTGCGCGGGGTCTTTTTCCAGCCGCTCGCCCTCACGGAGCTTTTTTGGCGGGCTGCGCAGACGGCTTTTGCGCAGCGCCCCAATCTCCTCGAGCACCGGATAGGCGGCTGTTGCCAGATGCGAATTGATCCGCCGCAGGTCACGCAGAATGTCGAGGTGGAGGCTGGATGTGTCCATCGTCTCGGGCAGACGTGCATCGATTCGCGCCATATGGCGGGCACTCGACACCTCCTCCACCTCACGCACCGAGACCTTCGCGGTGATCAACTGACGCGCCAATTCGACATCGCGGGTCAGAAACACCGATTGCGCCAGCCGCAGATTGCTCAGGGTGATCTCGTAAAACTCCGTCAGCTCGGCCATCCCCTGGGCCGAGAAGCGCACCCGCCGCGCCATGCGCTTTTCGGCAATTTCCGACAGATAATGGTCGATGATATCGCCGATATGCTCAATGTTCAGCGCGTAAGACATCACCTCATTGCAGCGCCGCGCCTCGCTTTCGTCCAGCGGCATGCCGCGCAGACGCGCCAGATAGAATTTGACCGCCCGCAGTTTCGCATCCACCGAATCGTCGAGCTGCGCGATGGTCCGCTTGCCCTCGGGCAGGTCGCGCCGCATCGCCTCCAGATTGCTTTCCAGCATTTCCCCGACCTGATCGCCCATGCGCAGAACCTCACGCGCGGCCCCCGCCAGCGCCAGTGACGGCGTCGCGAGGCTGGATTCGTCGAGATAGGACACCTCTGCCTCGGCATCGGCCACCTCGGGCAGCAACCGCTCCATCAGCCGCGCAAGCGGCCCGGTCAGCGGCAGGAACACGACCAAAAGCGCCAGGTTGAACGCCAGATGCGTGATCAGCGCCAGCGATTCACCGGGAACAAGATTTTGCAAAAGCGGCGCCAGCGGATGCGCGAAAAGCGAGAGCAAAAGCCCGCCGCAAAGCCGCACCATCAGGTTGGCGAGCGTCAGCCGCGTCGCCGCCACCCCCTCGCGCAGCGTGCCGAGCCAGGGCGGCACCGCGCCGCCGATGTTGGCACCGGCCACGAAGATCAGCACGAGGAACGGCGGCACCGCGCCCGCCTGCGCCAAAAACGCCACCAAAAGCACCGCAGCCAGGCTGGACGTGGCCGCCACCGCCAGCCCTGCCGCGAACAGCAGCGCAAAAACCGGCGCAGCACCCAGCCCATCCAGAATGCGCGCCATCAACTCGGAACCGTGCAAAGGCGCCGTCACCTCGCCCATCAGCCGCAGCGCCAGCAGCATCAGCCCCAGCCCCAGCACCGCCTTGCCGAGACCCCGCGCCGAAGCTTGCCGCGCCCGGATCGAGAGCACGACGCCCACCAGCACAAAGACGGATGCCAGCCAATGCAGATCGAGCGACAACACCACCGCCGCCAATGCGGTGCCGACATTCGCCCCCAGCATTACCGCCTGCGCCCTGCCGCCACCGATCAACCCGCGCCCGGCAAAAGAGGCCGTGATCACCGCCGTTGCCGTGCTCGACTGCAGGCTGAGCGTCACCAGAAATCCCGACAGAACGGCGCGCAGCCGGGTGCGCGTGCCCGTGGCAATCCCCTGACGCAGCGCCGCGCCAAAGCCCGACAGCACCCCGGCCTTGATCAGCCGCAGCCCCCAGATCAAAAGCGCCCCCGCCCCCAGCAGGTCAATCAGTCGTATCGTGGATTCCATAGCGGGTGCTGAACCTCCGGTTGCCAGGCAGTGCAATGCTGTGCAATAACTTTACAGAACTGGTGCAACAACACAAGGCCGCTCAGAAAACAGCGCAGGAAGACGCGGCATTGATTGCACGAAGAAGTCAAACATTCTAAGGCTGAAAGCGCAATGCTGGGCCTTGCACAACGCAGGAAACATGGTGTCAAAAACTCCCGAGCCGCGAAACCGCAGTTTTGTCAGCGCGCAAAAGGTTGCCGAGCGCGCGGGTGTGTCACGTTCGGCGGTGTCGCGCGCCTTTACCGACGGGGCCAGCGTCTCGGATGAAACGCGGCTGAAGGTGATGAAGGCCGCCGAAGAGCTTGGCTATCACGTCAACCATCTGGCGCGCGGCCTGATCCGGGAACGCAGCAATATCGTCTCGCTCGTCGTCTCGGACATAGCCAACCCGTTTCAGTCGCGGCTGATTGAGGCGATCACCCGCACCTTGCAGGCGCATAACCGGGTGGCGATGGTGATCAACACGAATGGCGATGACGCGAGCGCGGCGCAGGCCCTGCGCCAAAGTCTGAATTACCGCGCCGATGCCACCGTGGTGCTGACCGGCACCCCGGCCTCTTCCCTGGTCGACACCTGCCTCGCGAATGGCCAGCACGTCATTCTCATCAACCGCGGAGAGACCCCGCGCGGCGCCGACCGGATCGCGGTCAGCAATGCCGCTGCCGCACGCGAAGCGTTTTTGCTGCACCAGCGTGCGGGCGCCAAACGGCATGTCGTCGTCTCCAGCACCAACCGCACGCCCAGCCTCGTGGCGCGCGAGACGGCCTATGTCGAGGCTGCCGCCGACGCCGGTGCGCCGGTTGAAGTGGTCGCGGCGGGGCCCACCTCCTATGCTTCGGGTGCGGCGGCGGCGCGGCAGGTCTTTGCCCGCTCCACCAGCGCCGATGCGGCGTTTTGTGTTACCGACCTGCTGGCGCTGGGATTCATGGATGCCGCGCGGCTGGATTTCGGGCTGAGCATTCCGCAAGATGTGGGGGTGATCGGTTTTGACGACATTGATCAGGCGGCCTGGGAGTCCTATGGCCTGACCACCTTCCGGCAACCCATCAGCGAGATCGCCGCGCATATCACCGCCTTGCTGAACGGCGAGGCCAGCGGCGAGGCCGGGACCAGCATCACCTTTGACGCTCAGCCGGTCTGGCGCCGCTCGGTCAAGCCGCGCTGACGGCGGCGCGCCCCGGCGCAAGATCCAGCGCAAAATCACCATCCGGCGGGCCGTTGGCATGGGCGGCGAGCGATGTGAGCAGCCGCGCCGCCGGGCCCTGCAGGCCATCGGGCAGGTTCAGCCCGCGATAGAGGGTGCGCCGCGCCTCTGAAATCCCGGCAAGGTCGCCGCCGCGTTCCAGAAGATAGAGATCCTGCATCAGCGCCAGCCCGGGCACCGCCTCAATCCCGGCGGGCACCGGCAGGCCGAGGGATGCGAGCAGCCCGGGCAGGTCCTGACGGGTCAGTTCCGTCGCGAAATCTTGCGGCCAGTCGCGCGGCAGATAGCGCAGGCGGACCAGTTCGCACAGGTGCCAGCGCAGAAAAGCGGGGTAGGAGATATCCGGCGGCAGTTGCGCCCCGGCCGCACGGTAACTGGCATGCGCCAGATCATGCTCGGGCACCTCGCGCAGCACATGGCTGCGGATTGTCAACCTATCGCCTTGAAACTGTGCCTCTTTCCAGGCGGCTGGAAAGCCAACGGTCGAGGGCACGGCGATGTTGATCAGCGCCCGCCCCGCCGCATCGCGGTGCAAGGTGGTACGGTTCACATGCCAATGGCCGCTGAAATGCAGGCCCATCCCGGTGGCCGCCACCGCATCCCGCGTTGCTGCATCGGGCATCAGCCGCTTTTTGCCCCCGGCCTCTTCCGGACCCGATACGCCGTTCAGCGCGTCCAGCACCGGGTAGTGCGAAAAGCTGACCAGCCGCTTTCCCGCCGCCTCGGCCCGTGCAACCACCCGGCGGATCCAGTCCAAAAGCCAGGGTTTGTGCTGCACCACCGCGCGCCAGCCCTCCGAACTGCCATCGCGCCAGAGACCCGAAGCCTGCGGGAGATAGACCGAGGCATCAATGGAGAGGATCCACAACCCCGGCTCGGGCTCGACCAGATAGGAGAGATCAGCAACGGCATACGCGGCCCCTTCCGTTTCGGTGCGGCCCATCCGGGCGGGCAACGCAGGGTCGGTGCCAAAGGGGGTTTCCCACAAAAGATCACTGGCGCGCGGCGCATAGCCAAAGGGGGCGGCAAGCTCCAGCATCATTGCATGGTCCAGCCGGGCCATGGCGGGCGCGTGATGTGCCCCCGCCAAAGGCTGGCTGGAGACGCTGATCTCAGCCCCCTGCGGCGCGCAAAAGCTCTTGCGTTGCGGCAGATCACCGGTGACCCATTGGTCATGATTGCCCGGCGTCAGAAAGAAGCGCATCCCGGCATTCCGCTCATATTCCGCCAGCACATCCGCGGCCGCGCGCCAGTTCGGCGCCTGACCATCATCGGTCATATCGCCGACGATCAGCACCAGCCGATGCCCCGCCACCCGCATCTCTTCAAGCGCTGCCCGCAGGGCGGGGCCACTTTCGTTGAACACGCGTGTTGATTGCGCGGTCTCGCCCAGCGTCCGCACCATCGGCATGCCCGGCAGGCCATAATCCGCCCCGCGGGTGGTGTCATGCAGATGCGGGTCGGCCAGCACCGCGATCCTGCCCTGCCAGAGCGCTGCCATCCTCAGCCCGCCGACGCCACTTGCGCCACGGGCGCGGCCATCTTCTGCTGCGGCGCGTCATGCCCGATCAGATCAATCCAGCCCGAGGCCTGCCGCGCGGCCTCCACCAGAACCGGCTTGGGCGCCTCATGCCATTCATCGGGGCGCAACTCGCGCCGCATGCGCACCGCCGCCACCGCATCATCCAGCGTCGGATAGGTTTCCGGCATCGAGCGGTGCAGAAAGAGCGCCCCCAGCGCCACCGAGCGCGAGCGCCCGCCCCGGCAATTCAGGAGCACATTGCCCTTGTGCCGGTGCGGATAGCTGGCGCGGTCGGGCAATTCCTGCACGAGGGCGCTGCGCAGGATGTAATAGCCCGCCAGCATCATCGTGGCCGGGTTGCCATGCCCATCGACCAGACCGATCTTGTAATAGCGCAACGCACCCTGTCCGAAGGTGACCGCCCCGGGGGCTGCCGCGCTCAGATCGCGGGCAGGACCAGTTTCCGGCACCAGATTGAAATCGAGATTGACGGCGCAATTCACCACCGTGGTGATCCCATGCTCGCGCAACAGGGCCATGTCCGAGGCCCCGTCGCGGCCACCAATATACAGGGACACGCCGTAGGGGGTGACGTTCTTCTCGATCAGGCTGATCGGCGGGCGGGCGTAATGCGGTGAGGACATGGGGTTTCCTTTCAGTCAATCATCAGGCGTCAGTGGTCAGGCCGTGCCGGTCACAGGGCCGGGCCACAAAGCGGGTCACACCGCCGCGGCCAGCGGCACGGGGGCAGTCAGGGCACCGCGCGCGGGCGCGAGCGCAATCGCCGCAATCCCGCTCAGCTGTGCCGCCAGCGCCGGGGTCACCGCGAGCACGGCACCGCCCCCCGCGAGGGCGTTGTCCCCGGCCAGAAAGCCACAGATCCGCGCCCCGGCCTCCTCGGCCAAAAGCAGACCGGCGAGGCAATCCCATGAGTTCATATGCAGCTCAAGATAGCCGTCCGAGCGGCCATCGGCCACATAAGCCAGCCCCAGCGCGCCCGAGGCTGCGCGGCGCACATTGGCCCCAGCGTCGAGAATGCCGGTCAGCACCTCAAGATAGCGGCCCTGCGGCACCCGGTTCGACCAGCCCAGCTCGACGCAGGCCGCCTCGAACGTGTCGGTGCCCGCGACGCGGAGCGCCTCTTCGTTGCGAAAGGCACCACGGCCGCGCCGGGCAAAGTACAACTCGCCCATCGCAGGCACCGCGATCGCACCGATCTCGATCACCCCATCGGCGACAAAGGCGATGGAAATGCAAAAATGCGGAATGCCGCGGGCAAAGTTGGCGGTGCCATCGATCGGGTCCACCACCCAGACACGCCCCGACGTCACCGTGCCGCCGGTTTCCTCGCCGAGAAACTCATCCTCGGGAAAGGCCTCGGCCAGCCGGGCGCGCAAATGGCGCTCTACCGCGCCATCGGTCTCGGTCAGAAAATCCTGCGGACCCTTGCGCCCCACCGGCGCCCCTGCCCGGCTTTGCCGTTCAAACCCTGCCAGCGCCAGCGCCCCGGCACTGGCCGCCACATCGCGGCAAAAGGCTGCCCGTCGGTCCAGCTCGGCCTCGGTCATCGGTGTTGCGTCTCGTGTCATCGGCTGCATCCTTCGGTAAGTCCTGCCCTTGCGCTATTGCACATGAGTGCAATGGCATCAATATTGATTTCTTTATAAGGCTATAAATTCGTTGTTTTTATAGATGCACAAGAATGCAACGCCTAGGGATTGCGCCGCTGAGCATCCACTTCGGCGCAGACCGCCTCCAACGTGGGATAGCGCGCGCCTGCGCCGGTCGCCCAATAGCCCGGACAGGCATGCGCCGGGGCACCCGGCGCCGCGCGCCCCAAGCGCAGCGGCTGGTACGTGCCGCCCGCCCGCCGCAGGATCAGCAGCGCCGCCGACACATCCCAGGCGCTGACGCCAAAGCCCGCCGCCGCATCCGCCCAGCCCGCCGCCACATGACAAATGCTGAGCGCCGCGCTGCCCGGCCGCCGCAGGGTCGAGAAGGCCTCGGTCAGCCGCGCAAAACGGTCGAGCGCCACCGCGCGGCCATCCAGCCGGAAATCGCGCTGCACCGGATAGCCGGTGATCACCAGCGCCCGCGCCTCTTCGGGCACCGACACCGCCTCCAGGCGCGTGTCATTGCACCAGGCCGCTTCGGCATCGGCCCAGAACAGAAGATCGGCCATCGGGTCATAGACGGCCCCCGCCACCACCTCCCCGTCGATCACCGCCCCGATCGAGACGCACCAAAAGGCCATGCCAGCGGCAAAATTCGAGGTGCCGTCGATCGGATCGACATACCATTCGATCTGCCCCGCACCGCCCTCGCCGCCCGAAGCCCCCGCCTCCTCACCGACCACTACCGCCCCGGGCGTCGCGGCAAGCAACAGGCCGCGCAGATGCGCCTCGGTGGCGCGGTCATGTTCGGTCACCGGGTCATGCAGATCGACCTTGTGATCGACCCGCATCTGCCCCCGAAACGCCGCCCGCAGCGCCGGACCGACGGAACGGGCCGCCTCACGGGCGATTTTTGCCAAAGCGGCGGCCCGCAGGGCATCGCTGCCCCCGGCCGGGGCCGGGGCGCCAGAGATCACGTCTTCCATCCTTCGTCCTTTCTGAAATCGCGGTTCTGACGGTTACTTGCGGTAATGGATCCGCCAAAAATCCTGCCAGTCCTGCCGCCGGTCATAGTCATCCAGACCCGTGGCGCTGTCGTAGCTTTGCAGCTTGTCGGCATAAGCGATCAGCCCGGAGGGCTCATCATCGGGCATCTTAATGCTGCTGCGCGTCGGCACCTTGCCATCGGCCATCTGCGGGGCGATGCCCTCGGCGCTCAGCACATAGCGCACGAAGAGTTTGGCCGCATTCGGGCTGTCGCTGCCCGCCGCGATCAGCGCGAGCTTGGTATAGGTCCAGCCCGCCCAGGGCGTCAGATCGCTGCAAGGGGCCATCTTGTACCCCTTGTCCGCCACATCGCGGAATTTGGCCGAGCTGAGCAGACCAAAGAACGGCTCCGCCTGCCCCGGCGCGCCCACTGCCTCGGACACCCGGTCATCGCCATCGGTGACCAGCGGCCCGTTCTCGGCCAGAGCCGCGATCCAGGCGGCCGTCGCACTGGCTTCCGAGGTCTCCAGCTTTTTGCCATATTGCGCCTCATAGGCGGCCGCGACGGCGGCATCGTCATGCGTTGCCATCTGGTTGAACCAATCGACATAGGTGCTTTTCACCAAAGGATCGGTCATCGCCAGTTTGCCGTGCCATTCCGGCTCGGTCAGCTGCCAGATATTGCTGACCGGGCAGGCATCATACACTTCGGTATTATAGGCCCAGAGATTGGCATTGGTGGTGATCGCCAGCGGGTTGCGGTAGCGTTCGGGCATATCCGCCGCCAGATCTTCGGGCAGCCAGCTGGTGACAAATCCCTGCGGCAAAAGCGTGGCCAGCGCGGCAGGCGTGTCGGTGATCAGAAGCACATCGCCCAGCACATTGCCGGCCTGCGCCTCGCGGATCACCATCTCCAGCTGCGCGGTCGCGGCCACCTTTTGGCCCACCGCCTCCAGCCCGTATTTCGCCGCAAAACTCTCGGCCATATCCTTGATCTTGCCGGTGCTGTCATAAACGGTCAGAGGCGGCTCGGCCTTGGCCAGTGCCAGCAGCGCCGCCTCGCTGTCCTGCGCCTGTGCCGCGCCCGTGGTCAGCAGCCCCAGACTGAGGCTGAGCCCGAGCCCAAGCCCGGCACTGAGCCCGAAGTTCAGGCCGCGACCGGCCGCTGTGCTGGTGAATGCGTGTTTCATGCTATCCCTCCCGGTATGACGATGGGGGACGGCCCGGGGGCCGCCCCGGCGCGTTTACTTGCGGTAGTTCAGACGCCAGAAGTCCTGCCAATCCTGACGGCTGTCCCAATCGGCCATTGCATTGCTGATCCGGTAGGGCAACATGCGGTCCAGCACCTTGCCCACGCCCGAGGGTTCATCCGCCGGAAGCGCCACATCGCTGTTCGACGAGATCTTGCCATCCTCGGCCTGCGGCGCGATGCCCTCGGCGGTCAGCACATAATGGATGAACAGCCGCGCGGCATTCGGGCTGTCGGTGCCCGCCGCGATCACCCCCACACCCGCATTCGAGAAGCCCGCAAAGGGCTGAATGTCGGCGCAAAGCCCGAGTTTATAGCCCTTGGCGGTGTTTTCGCGGAACTTGGCCGAACTCATCATGCCCATGAAGGCCACGCTCTGCCCCGGCGCGCCCACCGCCTCGGCCGCGGCACTGTCGGACGAGCCGAGCACTGGCGCGTTCTGCGCCATCGCCTTGACCCAGGCCTTGGTGGCGCTGCCCTGATCGGTCTCGAGCGGCTTGCCGTATTGCGCGACATAGGCCGCCGCCACCTTGTCGTCGGCGGTGGCCTCCATCTGGCTGAACCAATCGGTGTAGATCGATTTGCCCAGCGGGTCCTGCATCGCCACCTTGCCGTTCCATTCCGGCTCGGTCAGTTGCCAGATGTTGCTCACCGGGCATTCACTGGCCAGTTCGGCATTATAGGCCCAGACATTGGCGGTGGTGACCACGACGAGCGGGTTCTGGAAATCCTCCGGGATCTTCGGGGCCAGATCGGGCGGCAGATAGCTGACCGCCGCCCCCACCGGCAGCAATTGCCCGATGACCGAAGGCGCATCGGAAATGATCGAGACATCGCCCTGCACATTGCCCGCCTGCGCCTCGCGCAGCATCATCTCGATCTGCGCCTCGGCCTTGACCTTGGTGCCGGTCGCCTGCAGCCCGTATTTGGCGGCAAAAGCATCCGCCATCTCGGTGATCTTGCCGGTGCTGTCATAGACCGAGAGCGGCGGCTCGGCGCGCGCGGCAGTGATCAGCGCCTCGATCTCCGGGGTTTCCGCCTGCCCAAGGCCGGGGGCGGTCAGAGCAAGCGCGAGGGCACCCAGCGCCACCGACTGCCGCAACGTCATCATTTTGTTCATGTTTTCCTCCCTGATGTGGTGGCGCTGGCGGCCCTCCCCGACCGCCAGAAGCCCTTACTTCGACAGAGCCAGACGCCAGGCGTCCTGCCAGTCCTGACGACGGTCCAGATCCTCGACCGCGGTGGCGGTGTCATAGACCATCAGCTTGTCCAGATGCGTGCCCACGCCCGAAACCTCATTCGGGTCCGGCGGCAGGCTGGTGTTCGACGAGACCTTGCCATCAATCGTTTGCGGCGCGATGCCTTCGGCGCTCAGCAGGAAATGCACGAAGAGGCGGGCGGCATTCGGGCTTTTTGACCCGGTCGCCAGCGCGCCAACGCCGGGATAGAGCCAACCCTCAAAGGGTTGCAGACCGGCGCAGATGCCCAAAGCGGTCTTGCCCGTCAGATTGTCGCGGAATTTGGCGGTGGACATGATGCCAAAGAACGGCTCGGTCTGACCCGGCGCGCCCACCGCATCCGAGACGCCCGTGCTGTCCGAAATCAGCGGCGCATTGGCGGCGAGGGCGGCCACCCAGGCGGCGGTGGCAGAGCCCGCCGAAGCATCGAATGCCTTGCCATATTGCGCCGCATAGGCGGCGGCCATTTCGGCATCGTGATGGGTTTCCAGCTGGTTGAACCAATCGGCATAGGCGGGCTTGGCCAGAGGATCCATCATCGCCACTTTGCCGTGCCATTTCGGCTCGGTCAGCTCCCAGACATTGCTGACCGGGCATTTGTCGTAAACCGCGGTGTTATAGGCCCAGACATGCGGGTCCGAGACGATGATCAGCGGGTTTTGCGCCCCGGGCGCAATGCTGCCCGCCAGATCGGGCGGCAGCCAGGTCTCGGCAATCCCCTCCGGGATCAACTGGCCCATCACCACCGCCAGATCGCCGGCAACGGCCAGATCACCGACCACATTCCCCGCCTGCGCCTCACGGATCATCAGCTCGGCCTGTTCGGATTCATTCACCTTCTTGCCGGTCGCCTGCAGGCCGTAAGCCTTTGAAAACGCCTCGGCGGTCTCAACGATCTTGCCGGTCACCGCATAGACGGTGATCGGCGGCTCGGCCTTGGCCGCCGCGATCATCGCTGCCAGATCGGCGGCCTCATCGGCACGCGCCATACCGCCCCCCGCCATCAGCGCGAGCGCCACCAGCGACACCCCGTTTCTCAGTTTCAACATGGTTTCCTCCCCAGAAAACTCAGGCAGCCACCCGGCCCAGAAGCCGGTCAGCCGCCACCAATCTTTGTCCCGCGCCATCAAAGAGATGCAGAGCGGACGGCCGCATCACCACCGTCACCTGCGCGCCCTGCGCGAGGTCCGGCGCGACATGCGTCGTCATGAACATCGTCTGTCCGGCGGCCTGCAGCTCGATGATCCAGCTGCCACCGGTGGGCAGCACGCCCGTCACCACGCCCGGCACGCTGAACTGCCCTTCGGGCAGCGGCGCGGTGCCGGTCAGGATCCGCAGCGCCTCCGGCCGGATGCCGACCGAGGCCACACCGCTCACCTCCGGTAGCGCCTGACCGAGGAAACCGCGCGCAAACCGCGCAAGCGGGGTCATGTCCCCGGTCAGCTCCATCAGATTGATCGGCGGCGCCCCGACAAATTCGGCCACAAAGCGGTTGGCGGGCCGCTCATAAATGTCATCGGGCGTACCCATCTGCTGTAACGTGCCCTCATTCATCACCGCGATCGTGGTGGCCAGCGTCATCGCCTCCCACTGGTCATGGGTGACGAACATGATCGTGGTGCCGAAATCCGCGTGGATCCGCTTCAGCTCGGCCCGCATCTCCAGCCGCAGCCGGGCATCGAGGTTGGAGAGCGGCTCATCCAGCAACAGCACGCCGGGGCTGACCGCCAGCATCCGCGCCAGCGCCACCCGCTGCTGCTGCCCGCCCGAGAGTTGCGAGGGGTAGCGGTCGCGATATTTGTCGATGCCAAGCGCCACCATCACCTCGGTCACCCGCGCTTCGCGTTCCGCGGCAGGCATCTTGCGCAGCCGCAGGCCGAAATCGACATTGCGCGCGATGGTCAGATGCGGCCAGAGCGCATAGCTTTGAAACACCAGCCCCAGTTCGCGTTTCTCCGGCGGAATGAACACCGCCTGATCGGGGCAATCCACCACGCGGCCGCCAATTTCCAGCGTCCCGCCCGAGAGGTTCTCCAGCCCCGCCACCATGCGCAGCGTCGTGGTCTTGCCGCAACCCGAGGGGCCGAGAAGGCACATGAACTCGCCATCCGCGATTTCGAGGTTGAGGGCCGGCACCGCATCGCTGCTGGCGCCCGGATAGGTCTTGCGCGCCTGGCGCAGATTGATCGTCGGCATGTTAACCTCCCAGCCCTTCGGCAAGATTTGTACGGGTGAGTTTTTGCGTGGCGAGCGTGCCGAAATAGGCCACCGCCGCGATGATCAGCACGACCGCATTGGCCGCCTGGGTGTAGTGATAATCGACCAGCCGCAGCGAAAAGGTGGTCAGCACATCGGTGCTGGGCACGGCGAGCATCACGAAGAGGCTGAGGCCCTTGATGCCCGAGATGAAGGGCAGAAGCACGCCGGTGACCAGCGACCCTTTCTGGATCGGGATCACGATCCGCATCATCCGCCGCAACCAGCCCGCGCCAGAGATCTGGGCGGCTTCCTCGGGTTCCTTGCCCAGCTGCATCATCGCCGAGATCCCGGCCCGCGAGGCATAGGGCATCTGCTCGGCCATCAGCGCCAGCATCAGGATGGCCACCGTGCCGTACAGCGCCGGGATCGGGCCGCGCTGCACCGCAAAGAGCGAGAGATAGGCGGCGGCAAAGGCGATGCCCGGCACCAGATAGGGCAGGAAGGTGATCTGGCGCAGATAGCCCGACAGCGCCGGAACCGGGGTGCGCACCACCACATAGCCCACGAGCAGCCCCAGAAGACCCGAGCAGAGCGAGGCAGAGCCCACGATCCAGAGCGTATTCCAGGCGGCATTCCACAGATCGGGCGACAGGAGCACCCCAGTGCGCAGCGCCACCGTGTCCAGATCGGTGCCGATCCAATATTGCAGCGTGAAATTGTCGATATTGAACCGTGCAGGCACTTTCATCACCGTCGAGAGCGCGAGCGTCAGCACCGGCAATCCGACGCTGAACAGGAACATCATCCCGGCAAATCCGGTTGCGGGCAGACGCCAGCGCCGCAGCCGCACGTTCTTGTTCATCGCGCCTTTCGAGCCAACGGTGACAAAGCGCCGGGCTTCGCGCACCAGATAGGTGTCGATCAGCAGGGTCAACACGCCCATCAGCATGATCGCCCCCGCCAGCACCCCCGCCACGCCAGTCTGACGCGAGGCGATATTGCGGTAGAGCGAGGTGGCCAGAACGTCGAATTTCACCGGCAGTCCAAGGACATAGGCCACACCAAACTCGCCCAGACATTTCGCGAAAATCAGCACCACTGCCGACAAGAGCGCGGGCCGCATCAGGGGCAGCACCACCTGCCGCGCGATCGTCCAGCCCGAGGCCCCCAGAATGCGCGCGGAATCTTCCAACTGGCTGTCAAAGCGGCGCAGGCCATTGCCGAAGAGCAGGATGATGAAGGGCGTGTAATGCAGCGCCAGAATGATGGTGATCGGCACCTGCCCATAGGACAGCCAATCGGGCGGGGTAAAGCCGAGCGCCTCGAACCAGCCCTGCTGACCACCGATGGTGCGGTTGCGAAACAGCGTGGTCCAGGCCAGCGCAAAGGTCCAGGCGGGCAGCATATAGGGCACGATCAGCGCCGTGGCGAACCAGCGGCGCCCGAACATGTCGGTGCGGCTCAGCAGCCAGGCCAGCGGCGTCCCGATGCAGAATGAAATCACGATGGCGCCGAAAGCCACCGACAGGGTGTTCAGCAAGGGCTGCCAGAACAGGTCCCGCGAGATCGGCGACAGGAAGGTCCGGGTGAGATAATAGAGCGTGCCTCCGCCCACCTCGCCGCCGATGCGGCGGGTATCGCCGAACTGGATCTGCCCGGCATCGGTCAGGATCGACAGGATCGGCACCACGATCAGATAGGTGAACAGCAAGGCCATCACGATGCCAATCAGCGTCGTCGGTTCGTGCATCGCCAGCCGGTAACGGTATTTCAGGCGCATCCGCCAGCCCTTGGCCGCGCGGCCGCCCATGTCATGCTGCATGGTCATCTGGCGACCACTCCGCATCTGCAATCAGCGCCGAAAAATTCGGTTTTCATTTCTCTTCCCTCCGTCGCAATGGCCCGACCGTGGTCGCTCCCTGGCCATTCACCCCAGACACTCAACCAGGGTCCGGGCGATATGCAGAGCGTTGCACAGCATTGCATCATCTTGCAAACATTTAATTTGAGTCAGCATCATTTTTGTTCATTACCTCAATTTATCAAAGATATTTCTCGAACTAGTTTCCAGAAATGGGGTGCAAGCGCGTTCAAAATGCCCCGAATCTGCCCCTTGACCTGCACGCGGTTTCAGCCCCGACTCGCGCGGCAAACAAAGACACGGCAAGCAGAGGCGCACCCGGATGACCGGCACCTCAGGGGAAAGGAACGGTGCCTTGTGCAGGGCCGACGCCTCCGGCGCGGGCAACAGCCCCGCCCGGGCGCCAGCATGGCCCATCCGGGCGGGGCGGTCCTGTCTGCGTCCATGCCACGGGCGGCCCAGCCGCGCCGCGCGTTTACAAGCGGACCCCGGCGGCGTATCCGCTGCAATGGCCATCTTTGCTGCCGGGGGTCTTCATGCGTTTCACCTTGCGCCAGATCGAATATTTCGTCGCCACGGCCGAAGCCGGCTCGATCACGCTGGCGGCGGAGCGGATCAATATCTCCCAGCCCTCGATATCGACCGCCATTTCGCAACTCGAAGCTGAACTCGGCACGCAACTGTTCTTGCGCCGTCACGCTCAGGGCCTGTCGTTGACGCCGGTGGGCCGTGCGCTGCTGATTGAGGCCAAGCAGCTGCTGGACACCGCGCAGCGGCTTTATCAAACCGTCTCCGAAGCCGCCGAGAGCATACGCGGCACGCTGGCTCTGGGCTGTCTGGTGACCTTTGCGCCGATGGTCTTGCCGCAGATCGCACATGGTTTCGCAACCGAATTCTCCGGGGTCAAAGTCCTGCCCGAGGTGGCGGATCAGGAGGTTTTGCTGCGCAAACTGGAGCGCGCGGAACTGGACATCGCGCTCAGCTATGATTTGCAAGTGCCGGAGGGATTTGATTTTACGCCGCTGGCAGCGCTGCCGCCCTATGCGATGGTTGGCCACAGCGATCCGCTGGCGGCACACACGGCCGTCACGCTGGAGGAATTGGCCGGGCGGGAGATGATCCTATTGGATCTGCCGCTGTCGCGGGATTATTTCATGGGGCTCTTTGCCCGCGCAGGGCTCACCCCCAAAATCTCCGGGCGCTTTCACCAGCAAGAGGTGATCCGCACCATGGTTGCCAATGGCTTTGGCTACACGATCGCCAACATTCGCCCGCGCTCCGACGTTGCGCTGGATGGGCGCGGGGTGGTGAAATTGCGGATCGCGGGCCCGCAGCAGCCGATGCGGCTCGGGTTGCTGCGCGTCGCGCGGCAACATCCCACCCGGCTGGTGCAAACCTTTATGGACCACGCCGCCAGCATGATCTCGGACAGCTATATTCCGGGCATGGAGACACCCGATCCGGCGCCGGAAAGGCTTGGCTAGCTCCCGGGCCCGCGGCGCGCGTTGCGCCCTCCTCTCGGCACGGCACCGCGATTTTGCGCCGGACGATAATCCGCAATGAGCGGGGGCACAGCACAGAGCCCCCGCCCCGGACGGCCGGAGTATGGTTGCACCACGGGCCCGCCCCGCGCCCACACAGGGCCTCGCCCTGGATCCGGCGCAGCGCCTTTTACCGCACGGCCCTGATCACGGCTTATCCCTACGCGTCTCCGGGAACGCCGTAGCTGGGCGCAGCGCGCGGATCGAGCGCGCGCTGAACATAGGCGTCCGATTGCGGCGCATAGACATCCCAGGCAAGGCTGAGTGCGGCAACCGGGCAATCTTCGGTCCAGTCACAGCGCAAATCAACCAGAGGCCAGCTGTGCCGATCAACCACCTTCAGCCCCGCAGAATGCACCGGCCCCGCCTCGCCGCCAGCCGCCAGCCCCGCCTGCAAAGCGGCCATCAGGCGGGCGGCCAGATGCCCGCTTGCGGCGGCAAAGCCCGCAACCATCGCTTGCGGCACCCCGGCATGCGCCAGAAGATTGCCGCCTGCGGCGCAGTCCTGCCCTTCGGCCTCTGCCCAGACACCCAGGGCATTGGGCCCCGAATGGATGCAGGTTGACCCCAAAGCGTCAATGGCCAACACCTGACGATATTCAACATATGCCGCACGCCGCCGCAGGATCGCCATCGCCTCGGCGGCCGTCGCGCCCCTCTCCATCAGATCCAGCGCCAAAGGTCCGAGACGGGGGTCGGTGACATTCTGCGTGGCCACCGCGCCCACCCCGGCACGGGCGAACGCACAGCGCGCCGCCACCGCCGGGGAGGATGAGGAAATCACCACCCCGAACATGCCCGTCCGGGCGCACCGCGCGACAAGGGAAAATGTCATGGGGTCACTCCGGGATCACGGCGGTTCCGTCGATTTCCACCAGCCATTCCGGCCGCGCCAAAGCCTGAACCACCAGCCCCGTCGAGACCGGATGCACGCCTTTGATATATTCGCCCATGGTGCGATAGACCGCCTCGCGGTGGCGCACGTCGGTGATATAGACCACAACCTTCACCAGATGCTCCATCCTGCCGCCAGCTTCTTCGATCAGCTGGCGGATGTTTTGCATCACCTTATGGGTCTGTTCGACCGGATCGTGGCTGTCGATGTTCTTGGCGTCATCCAGATTCTGCGGGCATTGGCCGCGCAGCCAGACGATCTTGCCGCCCTGTGTCACCACCGCCTGGCACAGATCATTGTCCAGATTCTGCTCGGGGTAGGTCTCTTTGGTGTTAAAGGTGCGGATGCGGGTATGGGCCATCGGGATCTCCTGCGGCGGCATGGATTGCACTCTCGGGCGCGGCCTGCCGGGCGCGCGCGGATTGATCGTAGGCGGTGTAGCGGCCCTGCGTCACGATCTGATCGGCCACATGCCGTGCATCATACCAGACCCCCCAGATAAAACTGGAGCCCCGCCGCGACTGCCAGGGCAGGCCGAGGAAATAGATCCCCGGTTCCTTCGACACGCCGCGCTGATGCACGGGCTTTCCGGCCGCGTCGAACGCATCGACCTCAAGCCAGCTGTAGTCCCGCTCAAACCCGACCGCCCAGATGACGGTGCCGATCCCCGCCGCCCGCAGGTCCAGATCCCGGACGGGACGGCTGACACATTCGGGGTCTGCGATGATGACATGGGCCTCGGGCTCGGGGGGCAAGTCCAACCCGTGGCGCGCGATATAGGCATCCGCCTCGCGCAGCAACGACAGGTAATTGGCATCACCCCGGTCCAGATTGCGCGCGAGGTCATCCGCAAAGGCCATATGGCCGTTCTGATAGGCCCCGGACCGGCCGACCAGCGTGATCCCCTCGCCCGCCAGGCGGCGGAAATCAATCGTGCGGCCGCCTTGGGCGCCACTGACCGCAATCGTCACATGCTCGGCCCCGGCGGCGGGCGTCTGCAGGTCCCATTTGCCAAGGACCCCCAGCCACCAGACGAAATCACGGCCCCGATAGCTGCGCGGCGGGCGATCATGCGGACCCACGGCCAGATAGACCTTGCGTCCGGCCTGATTGAGTTCATCGGCGATCTGCACGCCCGACGAACCGGCACCAACCACCAACACGCCCCCGTCGGGAAGCTGATCAGGGTTTCGGTACTGGCTTGAATGCAGCTGCAAGAACCCCGCATCGGCGGGAATGACCTGCGGGATCAGCGGTTTTTGAAAGGCCCCGGTGGCCACGACCACATTGTCTGCCTCATAGAGGCCGTCGGTGGTGTCGATGCGAAAGCCGCGCCCTCCCGGCCCGCGTTCAACTTTCAGCACCTCGACACCGCAGCGCACGGGCGCCTTGATCTGCGCCGCATAGGCCTCGAAATAATCAGCAACCTTGTCTTTCGCGACGAAAGCATCGGGATCCGTGTCCGGAAACGCCAACCCCGGAAAACGGTCGTGCCACGCCGGACCATTGGCCACCAGTGAATCCCAGCGATGGCTCCGCCAGGCTTCGGCAATCCGCGCCTTTTCAAGCACCAGATGCGGGAGTTGCACCGCGCTCAAATGCTCGCTCATCGCGATACCGGCCTGTCCGGCCCCCACAATCAGCGTGTGTATCTTGCGTGCAGCCATATCCGGGACCCTCAAATCAATGTCGGCCTCAGGGGCTGACGTTGCGCGGTTCAAATGGTGTAGCCGCAACTTCGCTTTGGCAAAATTACGAAAAAGCGCGGCACTGCTTCGGATTTTCCTAAGCAGTGCCGCGCATGATGACCCTCGGAATCGGTCCGGGCGCAAAGCGACCCCGGGCGGTTCCCCGCATGGATCAGCGCCTGACGCAGGCGGGGGCCATGGCCGGGCGCCGCGCGTTTTGCGCCTTGAGATATGCCGTGTTCCCTGTTGGGTGGGGTGGTTGATCAGCGCTGTCCACGGCCGCGGCGTGCAGTGACGGGCATTTTTTGGTCGGTGATCTCGGCCAGCGTTTCCCCCGCCTGCAGCCGGCGAATGGTCGCCAGCTCGTCTTGCTGCATCTGCCGGGCGGTTCCGGCATGTTGCGCGGCCGTGGCGGGGTCCAGCACCACCACGCCATTGTCATCGGCCAGAATGATATCCCCCGCCGCCACCGTCACGCCGCCGCAGGAAATCAGGCCGTTCACCTCACCGCCCATGCCGCGCAGACGGGTGGTCAGCGGCGAACGTCCCCGGCACCAGACCGGAAAGCCCAGCCGCAGGATCTCGGGGCGGTCGGTGATCAGACCGTCGATCACCACACCCGCCACCCCGCGCGCCATCGCGGCATGGGTCAGCACCGCCCCCCAGCAGGCATGGCGGATCTCGCCGCAGCGGTCGACCACGATCACCTGACCCGCGTCGGCCGTTGAGACGGCAGCCACCAGCGCCGCCCCGTCATTGCCCGGCACCCGCACGGTCATCGCAGGCCCCAAAAGCTGCGCACCCGGCTGGAGGGCCTGGATCGATGGGGCCATAAAGCCCTCTGACAGAAAATGCCCCAACGTCGCCGTCTTGATCCCCGCCAGATCCGCTTCGCGTTCCGTCGTCATAGCGCCCCCCTGCCTCATCTGCTGCCCCCATCAAGGCGCGCAAGGGGGAGCGGGTCAAATAGGCGCAGGCTATTGCTTCGATTGCGAAAGCGGCACGAAAGCCCGGCCCGCAGCAGGCGGTGACCATGCATGCCACCCGGCCCTCGCGCAGCACCTGCCGCGCCGGACCGCAAGCGGGCGGATGTCCGGGCGCGATACGGCCCACACAGAGGGGCTCATCGCGGCACATCACCCCTGGTTGCCCGCCGGGCGATCTTCTGCCACAGCCGGACCGTGGCAGCGGCCCGTCGCGCAGACCACCCGAAACTTTACCGCGGCTTTTATGCGATTGATTGCTTTTCCCTATGGTTCACGCTTTGCTCGGCGTTGCTGTCGGGGGCCACAATGTGGGACAGCTGGCACCATCCCTGACCGCCTTGCCTCCCCTGCGAAAGGAACCCGTCCCGGATGAACGCCGCCAAGCCGCAGCTGAACGAATTGAACTGGAATCTGTTTCGCACCTTCTGCGCCATCGCCGAGGAAGAGGGCATCACCCGTGCCGCGAAACGGCTGAACATGAGCCAGCCCTCGGTCAGTCAGGCGCTGCAGCGGCTGGAGGAGCAGCTCGGCTGTCAGCTGGTGTTCCGCGACAGCCGCCGCTTTGCGCTGACGCTGCGCGGCGAGCGGATCTATCAGGAATGCGCCGAGATTTTCCGCTGTGTCGACCGGATTGCCGTGCTGACCGAGGACCGCAACGATGAAGATTACGGCGAGGTGCGGCTGCAGATCGTCTCGAACCTCGCCTCGCCGCTGATTGACGAGGCGCTGCGGCTGTATCATCAACGCAATCCGTCGATCACCTGGCGGATCGAGGTGCAGAACAGTCAGGAAACCGTGCGCCGCATCGGGCAGGAAAAGACCGGGATTGGCATCTGTCTGCTGACCAAGCCGATCCTGAACCTCGACTGCAAGCTGTTGTTCCGCGAGGAATTCAGCGTGTTCTGCGGCGCCGAGCATCCGTTCTTTGGCCGCACCGAAGTCTCGTTGCGCGAATTGCAGCAAGAGCCGTTTGTCTCCTTTTCCTGCGCCACCGAAGGCATGGGGCTGGAGCCGATGGTGGTGCTGCGCGAAGGCGCGGGTCTGGGCAACCGGATCAGCGGCGCCAGCCCCAATCTGGAGGAGGTGCGGCGGATGATCATCTCGGGTCTCGGGATCGGCATCCTGCCGCTGATGGCGGTGTCGCATGAGGTGGAAAAGGGCCATCTCTGGCCCCTGCAGATCACCGATCAAAAGATCGGCGCGGATGTGTTCCTGGTCCGCAATCCGGCCACAGAGCTGACGGTGCCTGAGCAGAAATTCGTCGATCTGCTCGACGAACTCCTGAACCTTTACCCGGAGCTGGTCTGATCCACCGCCAAAGCCGCGGCGATCAGATCTTCGGCAGAAAGACCCGCCGATTTGAAGACCGTGCGCTCCCCGGCACTTTGGCGGCCGGGGTGCAGGCCCTGGGTCAGCTCGGCCAGATCGGCCAGAATATCCGCCTCGCCGATCACCCCCGACGCGAGCGGTTGCGCCAGATCGCCCGCGAGCATCGCCCCGGCCCGCCCATCCACAAACAGCCGCGCGCCCTGCACCGCCGCATCATCGCTTTCGCGCATATCGGCCTTGAACGCGCCGATCAGATCCAGATGGCTGCCGGGCTTCAGCCAGTCACCGCGGATCATCGGCGTGGTGGCGGCGGTCACCGTGCTGATCACATCCGCGCCGCGGCAGGCCGCCTCCAGATCGCTGCAGGCCTCTGCGGGCAGGCCCCGCCCGGCCAGCGTGGCCGCAACCGCGCGGGCCTTGTCGGCATTGCGGCCCCAGATGCGGATCCGGGCATAGGCGCGCTGGCTGGCATGCGCCTCGGCCACCTGCACCGCAAGCTGGCCGGTGCCCACCACCAACAACTCGGTTGCATCCGGGCGCGCCAGATAATCCGCCGCCAAAGCCGAAGCGGCGGCGGTGCGCCGCGCGGTCAGCGCATCGCCATCCAGCACCGCCCGCATCTGCCCGGTGACACCATCAAACATCATGTAGCCCGCGTTGATCGTGGCCAATCCTTTCGCGGCATTGCCGGGGAAAAACGTCACCACCTTGACCCCGACATTCTGTCCCGCCTGCCAGGCGGGCATCAGCAGCAGCGAGGCCTGCTGCCCGTCGGGCAGGTCCATCGTCAGCACCTGCCGTGGCGGCGCGGTCACCTCCCCCGCCGCAAACCCCTGCCGCAATGCCGCGATCAGCGCGGGCCAGGGCAGCGCGCCATCGACCTGATGTTCATCCAACAGCCGCATCTCAGCGATCCGCCCGCGCCACAACGGCGTGCAACAGGATGTTCAGACCGGCAAGGAAATCATCGGGCCCGCAATTTTCGGCATTGTTATGGGTGATGCCGCCTTCGCAGGGGGTGAAGATCATCGCGGTCGGGCAATGCGTGGCGAGGAAATAGGCGTCATGCCCCGCCTGGCTTTGGATATCGCGCCAGTCATAGCCCATGCGTTTGGCCTCATCGCGGATGCCCGCGACCATTTCGGCGTCGAAGATATCGCCGCCCCAGAACCATTCATCCTCGATCACCGCGGTGCAACCCGCCTTCGCCGCGGATTCAAAAACCGCGCGGCGCATCTTTTCCGCCATCACCCGCGCGGTGACCGGATCGGGGTGGCGCACATCGGCAATCGCCTGCGCGCTGTCCGACAGAATACCCGGTTTGTTCGGCCAGGCCGCCAGACGCGAGCCGGTGGCCTTGCCGTCGCCCACCGCGAAATCCCAGCCGATGTCATCCACCGCCGTCAGGAACCGCGCCCCGGCGATCAGCGCATTGTGGCGCAGATCCATCGGCGTCGGCCCGGTATGGGCGGTCTGGCCGCTGAACTGAACCCGCATCCCGTGGCTGGGATAGCCGCCGGTCACCACGCCCACCTGCCGCTTTTCCGCGTCAAGGATCGGGCCTTGCTCGATGTGCAGCTCATAATAGGCGTCGATCTCGCCCGCCTTGCAGGGGCGGCTGCCGTCATAACCGATCCGCGCCAGCTCATCGCCAAAGCGGGCACCGTCGTCGCCGATCAGATCCTTGACCCAATCCACCGCGTATTTGCCCACGAAACAGCCCGAGGCGACCATCGGCGGCGAAAACCGCGCCCCCTCCTCATTGGTCCAATCCACCACCACGATCGGGCGGCGGGTGACATGGCCCGCATCATTCAGGCTGCGCACCACCTCCAGCCCCGCCAGCACCCCGGCAATGCCGTCAAACCGGCCGCCGTTGATCTGGGTGTCCAGATGGCTGCCGATCAGAATGGGCGGCAGGCTGTTGTCGGTGCCGTCGCGCCGGGCAAAGATGCTGCCCAACTCATCCACTTCGACGCTCAGTCCCGCGTCGCGGCACCAGCCGGTGAAGACATCGCGCATCTGCCGGTCATCATCGCTCAGCGTCAGCCGCGACAGCCCGCCGGGCCGCCCGACGCCGATCTGGGCAGAGGTTTCAAGGGTGGACCAGAAACGGTCCAGATCGGCGCGGGTATCGGCAGAGAAGGTCATGAAAGCCTCAGAGATTGGGGGCAGAGGGGCGGGCGTCAGAACAACGCCGAGCCGAAGGCAACAAGCTGCGGGAAGAGCACGAGCAGAAGCATCACCCCGGTCATCACGCCGAGGAACGGCAGCAGATAGCGGAATGAGGCCGACATCGGGATGCCACCGGTGCGGCAGGCGGCCATCAGATCAATCCCCAGCGGCGGCGTATTGGCCCCGATTGCCAGATTGATGGTGAGCAGCACGCCAAAATAGACCGGGTCGATCTGATAGACGCGCAGCACGGGCAAAAACACCGGCGCAAGGATCAGGATGATCGCGATGCTCTCCATAAAGGTGCCGAGCACCAGCACAGCCAGCATCATCAGCAGCAGGGCGACGGTGGCATTGTCGGTGGCGCCCGAGATCGCCCCCACCACCAGCTGCGGCACCTGTTCGGCGGCGAGTATCCAGCCAAAGACCGAGGCGGCGGCAATCACCAGCAAGATCGAGCCGGTCATTTCGGTGGTATCGCGCAACATGCCGAGAATGCTTGAGAAGGTCAGCTGGCGATAGACGAAGATCCCGATGAACAAGGCATAGGCGACGCCGATCCCCGCCGCTTCGGTCGGGGTAAAGATGCCCATGCGGATCCCGCCCACGATGATCAGCGGCGCGATCAGCGCCAGAATGGAATCCTTGAACGCATGGCCCAGCACCGGCCAGGAGAACGCCGCGCCGCCTTTCCAGCCGTTCTTGCGCGAGATCCACCAGGCCACGGCCATCAGGCCCAGCCCCAGCAAGATCCCCGGCCCGATGGAGCTGACAAAAAGCTGCCCGATCGAGGTATTCGTCGCGGTGCCATAGACGATCAGCACGATGGACGGCGGAATGACGGTGCCAAGCGAGCCCGCGCAGCCGAGGGCGGCGGCCGAAAAGCCGGGATGATAGCCGCGCTCGCGCATGGCGGGCAGCATCATCGTGCCGATGGCGATGACATCCGCCACGCCCGAACCGGACAGCGAGCCGAACATCATGCAGGCGGCGATCATCACAATGGCGAGGCCCCCGGTGCGCTGACCCACCACCGCCGCGCAAAGCGCCACGATGCGGGGCGCGAGGCCGCCATGCACCATTAAGAGCCCCGCAAGCAGGAACAGCGGAATCGCCAGCAGGGTGAAACTGTCGATCCCGCCCACCATGCGTTGGGCAATCACGATCAGCGGTGCCAGATCCGCGATCAGCAGATAGATCGCCGAGGAGAGGCCAAGCGCCACGGCAATCGGCGCGTCAATCAGGACCAGCACGATGAAGCTGACCAACAAAAGGGCAAGGGCGATGCTCATTCCCGGCCTCCGCTGACTACCAGCCCCACCAATGCCAGCGCGGCACAGACCGGCAAGGCGAGGTAGAACAGCCCGACCGGCAGGCTGAGCGCCGGGGTCTCATGCGACCAGGTGGCGCGGGTCAGTTGCGCACCGGTATAGATCAGGATGACCAGAAAGGACGCGGTGGCCAGCCAAGCCAGAAACGCCAATGCGCGCCGCAGCGGCCCCTTGGTGCCAAAGATCAGATCGGTGATGCCTGCACAGAGGTGGCTTTTGCGGATCACGCCCGAGATCATGCCGACAAAGGTCACCCAGATCAGCAGAAGGCGCGGAATTTCCTCGGCCCAGCGGGGGGTATAGGCCAGAACATAGCGGGCAAAGACGACATAGACGATGATCGCGGCAAAGCCCGCCACCGCCAGCGCGCCCAATGTCCGCGTGCCCCAGCTGAGCCCGTCAGCGGCACGGTGAAGGAAGGGGGATTGGCGTGTCATGCGGTCATTTCCCTTTCGAACCGATGCAGAGCATGCATTCATCGCAATAGGCGGCCACCACCACCCATTCCTCGGACAGAACTTCCACCTCATGCACCACGCCGGGCGGCAGCCGCAGGGCGGTGCCCTCGGTCATGAAAAATTCCTGCCCGCCCGCACGCAACACCGCCTCGCCCTTCAGCGTCAGGGTCACTTCGTCGCGCGGATGCGCATGCGGGGTGGAACGGGCACCTTTTTTGCCGGTGGTCACGCTGAGCTTGATGAAGCCCTCGCCGCGTTCCGCCGGCGAAAACAACACCTTCTGGCTGAAGTCATAGAGTTGCACCGGTGAGACCGATGCAACCTGCTTCACCTCGGGCAGACTGCCCGTCATTGACGATAGCTCTTCATCAGATTGATGAGATCCGCGCCGTACACATCGGTCTGCTGTTCCCAGATCGGCGCGAGGGCCTCGACGAAGGCGGGCTTGTCCACCTCGTTGAAGATCATGCCCTTGGCCTCCAGCGTCGCCACCAGATCGGCGTCGGATTTGGCCACCATCGCGCGCTGCTCGGTGCCCCAGTGGATTGCGGCGGCCTTGACCAGCGCCTGATCTTCCGGCGAAATCTGATCCCAGACGGTTTTCGACACCGTCAGACAGGCCGCGCCCCAGATATGGCCGGTCATCGAGACGTATTTCTGCACCTCAAAGAAGGAGGAGGAATCGATGATCGACAGCGGGTTTTCCTGCGCGTCAAACACCCCCTGCTGCAGCGCCGAATAGAGCTCGCCAAAGGCCAGCGGCGCCGGTTGCGCGCCCAGAAGTTCAAAGGTTGCAAGGCGTACCTTGTCCGGCGTGACGCGGATCTTCAGACCGGCAAGGTCCGCCGGTTCGACAATCGGCTTGACGTTCGAGGTGATGTTGCGAAAGCCGTTTTCCCACCAGGCCAGCACTTCGATGCCCTGCGCGTCCAAAAGTGCCGCCAGCTCGCTGCCCAATTGGCCGTCCAGCGCGCCATAGGCCTGCTCGCGGCTGGACCAGGCATAGGGCATCTCGATGATCCCCAGTTTCGGCTCGACGAACTGGAACGAGCCAGAGCCGATCACGCCGCCCTGGATGGTGCCGATCTGCATGCCTTCGATGACTTCCTTTTCGCTGCCGAGCTGGCCGGAGGCGAAAACCTCGACCTTGACGCGGCCCTCGGTCGCCTTGGCGACTTCCTCGGCAAAGCCGGTGGCGGCAATGTTCCAGCTGTGGGTTTCGGGCAGCACATGGCCGAGACGGATGGTGGTTTCGGCGAAACCGGCGGCGGGCAGCGAGAGGCCCAGCGTGGCGGCGACGAGCGCGCCGGTCAGGGCGGGGCCGATTCTGCGGATGGGATGGGTCATGTCAGAACACTCCTGTTGAGGCGTTTTTTCTGAGGCGGATGAAGCACCGGCGCAGAGCAATAGGCAAATAGCGCAGACCTATGGCTCTGATGCGGCAGGGCTATGGACGCCCCACGCGGCGCGCCCCGATGCGGTTCCCGCCAGAGCCATATGGCGCCCGGAGGACCGGTCAGGTCCGGACGACGAGCGCGGTGCGGGGATGGTCCGGGGTTACAGCGGCGCACCCCTTCTGACGCGGTGCCTTGCCCGCGCATTGCGACGGCAACCGCCCGCCTGTGGCGTGGGGCGCAGCAGAGCTGAAAGCACCGGCATCCGCCTTCGGGCGGCGGGTGATCAAAACTTCATCATCGATGGCCGCGTCACGTATCAACGGGTCCAGTTTGTCAGCTGCCGCCACCGGAAAAGGTTGTGCGGGCCAGAACCACGGCGTATTTCTTATGTCGACAAAAGGATTTTTCCATGACCGACATCCAGACGATTGTTCCGCCAGAGCGCAAACGGGGATCGGGCGCCAGACTGGTTTATGACATGCTGCGCGACGATATTCTCGACCTCGTGCTGCCCCCCGGCAGCCCGATTGACGAGGTGCAGCTGGCCGAGCGCTTCAACATGTCGCGCACCCCGATCCGGGAGGCTTTGGTGCGGCTGGCGGGGGAAGGTCTGGTCGACACGCTGCCCAACCGCTCGACCATGGTGGCGAATATTGACTTCCTCAACCTGCACACGTTTTTTGACGCATTGACCCTGATGTATCGCGTGACCACCCGGCTTGCCGCGCAATATCACCGGCCCGATGATCTGGTGGCCATCCGCGCGCATCAGGCCGAGTTTGCCGCCGCCGTGGCTGCACAAGATGCTTTGGCGATGATCGCCACCAACCGCGATTTCCACGCCGCCATCGCCGAAGCGGGGCGCAATCCCTATTACACCTCGCTGTTTTACCGGCTGTTGGATGAGGGGCGGCGGATCCTGCGCCTCTACTATCAATCCTTCAATGACCGCCTGCCGCAGCAATATGTCGATGAGCATGAAGAGATCATTGCCGCCATCGAGGCCCGGGATCTGCTGCTGGCGGACAGTCTGGCAAAGACACATGCGGACCAGATTGTCCGGCAAATTCAACAGCTTTTCGCGCGTGACCAACGACAGGACATTTCGCTCTGACGTCTTGCGTAATTCTTGTCGACAAATAAAATGCAAAGTGGCATATCTTGGCTCAGACGGGAGTCGGGCGCTGCATCTGTGTTCTGACCCCGGCCCACACCGACAGGCACAATGGAGATCCTGATGAAGGCCCAGATTTTTTCCGGCGTCATTCCGGCGCTGATGACCCCTTGCAAAGCCGACCGCAGCCCGGATTTCGATGCGCTGGTGCGCAAGGGGCAGGAACTGGTCGCGGCGGGCATGTCCGCCGTGGTCTATTGCGGCTCGATGGGCGACTGGCCGCTCCTGACGGATGCGCAGCGGATGGAGGGCGTGGAGCGTCTGGTGCAGGCGGGCGTCAAGGTGATCGTTGGCACCGGTGCGGTGAACAGCGCCACCGCCGTGGCCCATGCGGCGCATGCGCAAAAGGTCGGCGCGCATGGCCTGATGGTGATCCCGCGGGTGCTGTCGCGCGGCTCTTCGATTGCGGCGCAACGGGCGCATTTCAAAGCGGTTCTGGCCGCCGCGCCGGATCTGCCTGCGGTGATCTACAACAGCCCCTATTACGGCTTTGCCACCCGCGCCGATCTGTTCTTCGCGCTGCGTGCCGAGCATCCGAACCTCATGGGCTTCAAGGAATTCGGCGGCCCGGCGGACATGCGCTATGCGGCCGAGAACATCACCAGCCGCGATGATGATGTCACGCTGATGATCGGCGTCGATACCGCGGTGTTCCACGGTTTCGTGAACTGCGGCGCCACCGGTGCCATCACCGGCATCGGCAATGTGCTGCCGAAAGAAGTGCTGCACATGTGTGCCCTGTCGCAAGCGGCGGCTGCCGGAGATGTCGAAGCCCGCGCCCGCGCGCTGGAGCTGGAGGCGGCGCTGGCCGTGCTCTCCTCCTTCGACGAAGGCGCGGATCTGGTGCTCTATTTCAAGCATATGATGGTGCTGAAGGGCGACGCCGAATACACGCTGCATTTCAACGAAACCGACGCACTGTCGGACAGCCAGCGCGGCTATGTCGAGGCGCAGTTCAAGCTGTTCAACAGCTGGTATGCGACCTGGAGCCAACTGCCGGGCGCCGTGGCCAAATACAAAGCCTGATCCGGCCCGCCGCAAAAGCCAAGGCCCTCTCGTAAGAGAGGGCCTTTTGTCGTTTCACGAGGTTTAGTGGCTCAAGGCCATTCGACCGCATCGAGCCCGCCTGCAAGCAGCCGGTCCAGCTGCTCCAGTTCGGCCGCATTCAGGCTGACCCCGTCCCGCTCTGATACCGCGCGCGCGGCGAAGCGGCGTTGCGAAGGCAGACGCGCGCCCTGCCCGACAATCGCCTCGAACAGAACCTCGGCCCGCGCCAGCGGATCGCCTGCACGGCCTTTGGCGAAATGCTCCGGGCTGAAGGCCAGGATCAGCTCGCCATGTTTGGGCGCCAGCGCCGTCGTGCCCAGCTCGGCCAGCGCCTCCGGGCTGGTCAGATCGCCGATCATCACCCCGGCGAGCAGCTCCACCATCGTGCCAATGGCCGAACCCTTATGGCCACCAAAGGGCAGCATCGCCCCCGCCAGCGCCGCCACCGGATCGGTGGTCGGCTGCCCTTCGGCATCCAGCGCCCAGCCTTCGGGCAGCGGTTTGCCCGCGCGGCGGTGGAGTTCAATTTCACCCCGCGCCGCGACCGAAGTCGCAAAATCAAAGACATAGGGCGAAGCATCGGCCCGCGGCCAGCCAAAGGCGATGGGGTTTGTGCCCAACAGCGGCTCCTTGCCACCCGTGGGCGCCACCGAAGCATAGCTCGGGCACATCACCAGCCCCGCAAGGCCTTCGGCGGTCAGCGCCTCAACCTCCGGCCAGAGCGCCGAGAAATGCACGCAATCGTTGATCACCATCGCGGCAAAGCCCAGCTCTCGCGCCCGTGCCACCAGATGCGGCAGGCCCAGCTCAAACGCCGGATTGGCAAAGCCGCCCTGCGCATCGATCCGGATGATCGCGGAGCCCGGCTGCTCGACCAAAACCGGCTCGGCGGTCGCGACCACCTTGCCCGCCTTGATCGTGCGCAGGCAGCCCTCAATCCGGTAAATCCCATGCGATTTGCAGGCGTCACGCTCGCCTGCCGCCACCACCCGGGCCAATGCCCCGGCCTGCACGGCATTCAGACCGCCCTTGCGAAAAATCGCCTCGATGCGGTGGGCCAGATCGGTGAGCGGGAGCGGAGATGTCAGCGGCATGTTTCCTCGATGTCGTGAGGGGGACACGCCCCCGGGTTGCAATCTGCACACAGTAAGTATACAAATAGCCAGAATGCAAAGTCCGATTGCGGGATCAGCCGGGATATTGGCACCGATTTCATCGGGATCCGGCGCCTATTTTGCTGCTGTGCCGGGCCTTTGCCGGTAGGCCGATTCGGCGGCAGAACGTAGATCTAGCGACGCCGGAACCTGCCTCGGCAGGGCCCGAAACGGTCGGGTTGATTCGTGCGTCAACACGGCGCGCCGAACGCGGTTCCAGCCTGAAATTCCACCGCCCTTTCCCGCCCGCCTGAGCTGCGCAAACAGTCGAAAAGACCAAACTTGCCATAATTTTGGTCGATTATAGGATATTTTGCGCCCGCCGGAGTTAAAAATAATTTTTGTATACTAGCTGTATTTTGAATTTGCTTTACGCCTTGCAACCGGGAATATTGCCACATCGACTGAATCGACTTCAGCAAAACAGGGAGCAATAAGATGAAATCATCACTCTTCGCCGCCGGTCTTTTGGCCACCACCGCGCTTGCCACCGCCGCCCATGCCGACAAGCTGGACGACATCATCTCCTCGGGCACGCTGCGCTGCGCCGTGGTGCTGGACTTCCCGCCCATGGGCTCGCGCGATGCCGACAACAAGCCGATCGGCTTTGACGTCGACTATTGCAACGATCTGGCCGCCGCCCTGGGCGTTGAGGCCGAAATCGTCGAGACGCCCTTCCCCGAGCGCATTCCCGCCCTGATGTCGGGCCGCGTCGACGTGGGTGTCGCCTCGACCTCGGACACGCTGGAACGGGCGAAAACCGTGGGCATGTCGATCCCCTATTTCGCCTTTGAAATGGCCGTCAGCGCCAATGAAAAGTCGGGCATCACCTCGTTTGAGAGCATGAAGGGCAAGACCGTCGGCGCCACTGCAGGCACCTTTGAAGCCATCGCGCTGGAAGAGCAGGTCAAAGCCTGGGGCGAGGGCGAATTCCGCCCCTACCAGACGCAGGCTGACGTGTTCCTGGCCCTCAGCCAGGGCCAGCTCGATGCCACCGTCTCCACCTCGACCGTGGCACAGGCCAACATCCAGACCGGCAATTTCCCGGGCGTCTCGGTCGTCGGCAAAGCACCGTTCGACACCGACTATGTCGCGCTTTTCACGCTGCGCGAGGAATATGGCCTGATCAACTATCTCAACCTCTTTGTGAACCAGCAGGTCCGCACCGGCCGCTATGCCGAGCTTTATGCGAAATGGGTTGGCGGCGATCTGCCGGACCTGACCGTCGGCGGCGTCTATCGCTGATCCGGAAGTCGTGTGGCGGTGCGGGGTTTACCCGCGCCGCCCTTCTCTTCTCGTGAAGTGAGACGGCAATGTTGAATTATACTTTCCACTGGGCACAAGCGTTCAAGGCCCTGCCCCGCATGCTGGATGGCGCGCTCGTCACCTTGCAGATCGCGGTGCTCTCGATGGTTATCGGTCTGGCCTGCGCGATGGTACTGACCCTGTTCCGCCGCTCTGACAGCCGCATCTTGCGCGGCTTCGGCAATACCTGGGTCGAAGTCGCCCGCAACACCCCCGCGCTGTTTCAGATCTATATGGCGCATTTCGGGCTGGGCAGCTTTGGCATCCACCTCAGCCCCTACACCGCGCTTCTGGCCGGGATTGCCTTTAACAACGCGGGCTACCTTTCGGAAAACTTCCGCGGCGCGTTGAAAGCCATTCCCGAGACGCAAACCCGCGCCGCCCGCTCGCTGGGCATGACCCCGCTGCAAGCCTTCCGGATGATCGTCGTGCCGCAAATGCTGCGCGTGGCGTTTCTGCCGATGACCAACCAGATGGTCTGGGCGATCCTGATGACCTCGCTTGGCGTCACCGTCGGCATGAACATGGATCTGGCCGGCATCACGCAAGAGCTGAACGCGCGCTCGTTCCGTACCTTTGAGTTCTTCGCACTGGCCGCGGTCATTTTCTATGTGATGACCAAAGCCGTCACGCTGGCAGCCCGGGCGATTGCCTGGCGCATGTTCCGCTATTGAGGGGATGAGAGATGTTTGACACTGCCCTGACCCTCAATGACCTGATGTTCCTCGCCAAAGGCGCCGGGATGACGCTGGCCGTCACCGGGGTTTCGGTTGCGGCGGGCACTGTGATGGGAATCTTCTTTGGCGTCCTGCGCAATCAGATCGGCCCTTACTGGGCAATCCCGCTGACCTTCGTGCTGGATGTCTTCCGCTCGGTGCCCTTGCTGATCCAGCTGGTGCTGGCCAATGCCTTTCAGGCGATTGCCAAATTCGGCTGGGGCCCGTTCACCACCTCCTGCGTGGTGCTCTCGCTCTACACCGCCGCCTATTGCACCGAGATTGTGCGCGGCGGCATTGATGCGGTGCCCGGCACCACCCGGCGCGCCGCCCGCTCGCTCGGCATGACCTGGGGCCAGGACATGCGCTATATCGTGGCGCCCTTGGCCACCCGCGTCTCGCTGCCAGCCTGGATCGGCCTGACCTTGGGCGTGATGAAGGATTCTGCGCTGGTGCTCTGGCTCGGCCTGACCGAGCTTCTGAAAGCCTCGCAGACCCTCGTCACCCGCTTGCAGGAACCATTGTTCATCCTGCTGATCTGCGGCTTGATCTACTTCCTCCTCAGCTTCCCCATCGCCCGTCTTGGCGGGTATCTTGAAAGACGGTGGTCACCCCATGATTGAGATCGAAAACGTCCGCAAATCCTTTGGCCCGCTGGAAGTGCTGAAGGGGATCGACCTGACCGTCAGCAAGGGCGAGGTGGTGACCATCATCGGTGGCTCCGGCTCGGGGAAATCGACGCTGCTGACCTGCATCAACGGGTTAGAGCCCATCGATTCCGGCCGCATCAAAATCGACGGCACTGAGGTGCATGCCAAATCGACCGACCTCAACACGCTGCGTCAGAAAATCGGCATCGTGTTTCAGCAATGGAATGCCTTTCCGCATCTGACCGTGCTGGAAAACGTCATGCTGGCCCCGCGCAAGGTCAAGGGCATGGCCAAGGATGAGGCCGAAGCGATGGCCGTGAAGCAGCTGACCCATGTCGGCCTTGGCGAGAAGCTCTCCGTCTATCCCTCGCGCCTGTCGGGTGGTCAGCAACAGCGGATGGCGATTGCCCGCGCGCTGGCGATGGCGCCGGAATACATGCTGTTCGATGAGGTGACCTCGGCGCTGGACCCGCAGCTGGTGGGCGAGGTGCTCGACACGCTGAAGATGCTGGCGGAAGAGGGGATGACGATGATCTGCGTCACCCATGAGATGGGCTTTGCCCGCGATGTCTCGGACCGCGTCGCCTTCTTCCATCAGGGTGTCATGGCCGAGATCGGCACGCCCGAGCAGCTGTTCGGCGCGCCGCAGCATCCTGAGACACAAAAATTCCTGTCGAGCGTGCGCTGATGGCACAGGCTCAGGTGATCGTCGTCGGGGCGGGCGTTGTCGGCCTCTCGGCGGCGCTGGCCGCACAGGCGCGCGGGCTGTCCGTCTGCGTGATCGACCGCGAAGGACCCGCGGCGGGGGCATCGGCGGGGAATGCGGGGGCCTTTGCCTTTACCGACATTCTGCCGCTGGCCTCGCCGGGGATCCTGCGCAAGGCACCGAAATGGCTGCTGGACCCATTGGGGCCATTATCGGTGCCACCCTCTTATGCGCTGCAGATCGCGCCCTGGATGTTCCGCTTCTGGCGTGCCTGCGCGCCCTCCCGGGTGGACCATTCCACCCGGGCGCAAACCGCACTGATGGACCTGTCCAAGGCCGAGTTGGAGCCGTTTCTGGCCGCCAGCGGCACCCTGCCGATGCTGCAAAAGAACGGCGCGCTGCAGGTCTATGAAAGCGCCGCCGAGCTGCAGGCCTCGCTGCCCGGCTGGCAGGCCCGCGCCGATCACGGGATCGAGTTTCACCATCTGACCGCCCGTGAAATGGCCGATCTGCAACCGGGTCTGGCGCCGCGTTTCACGCATGGCACCTTTACTCCCGGCTGGTATTCGATTGCCGATCCCAAGCTCTATACCCTTGCGCTGGCTGAAAAATTCACCGCGCAAGGCGGCACGCTGCTGACCGCCGAAGTCACCGGCCTGCAGCCGCAAGAGGGCGGCGTTCTGGTGCAGACCGCGCAGGGGCCGCAGATGGCGGAGCAAGTCGTACTGGCCGCGGGTGCCTTCTCGCATTTGCTGGCGCGGGGCCTCGGCGACAAGATCCCGCTGGAGACTGAGCGCGGCTATAACACCACCCTGCCGACAGATGCCTTCGATCTGCGGATGCAGGTGACCTTTGGCGGCCATGGTTTTGTCGTGTCGCGCCTGTCGACCGGCATCCGCGTCGGCGGCGCGGTGGAACTTGGCGGGCTGAAACTGCCGCCGAATTTCAAACGCTCGGAGGCGATGCTGACAAAGGCGCAGGCTTTCCTGCCCGGGCTGAAACCCACCGGGGGCGTGCAGTGGATGGGCTTTCGTCCCTCGCTGCCCGACAGCCTGCCCGCGATTGGCCGCGCAAGCGGCAGTGCGCGGGTGATCTATGCTTTCGGTCACGGCCATCTGGGCCTGACCCAATCCGCCGGCACCGCGCGTCTGGTCGCTGATCTTCTGACCGACCGCAGCGCCGGCTTTGACCTCACCCCCTTCTCGCCGCAAAGGTTCTGACCATGGCCAACCACACCTTCTCCTGCATCGACGGCCATACCTGCGGCAATCCGGTGCGCCTTGTCTCCGGCGGCGGGCCCCGGCTTGAAGGGGCCAATATGCTGGAAAAGCGCGCACATTTCCTGCGCGAGTTTGACTGGATCCGCACCGGCCTGATGTTTGAGCCGCGCGGCCATGACATGATGTCGGGCTCGATCCTCTATCCCTCCACCCGCCCCGATTGCGATGTGGCGGTGCTGTTCATCGAGACCTCCGGTTGCCTGCCGATGTGCGGCCATGGCACCATCGGCACCATCACCATGGCGATCGAGAACGGCCTGATCACCCCGCGCGAGCCGGGCAAGCTCTCGATCGACGCGCCCGCGGGCAAGGTGGACATCACCTATCGCCAAGAGGGTCGCTTTGTGGAGGAAGTTCGCCTGACCAACGTGCCGGGGTTCTTGCATTCGGAGGGGCTGAGTGCCGAGGTCGAGGGTCTGGGCGAGATTGTCGTCGATGTGGCCTATGGCGGCAATTTCTACGCGATTGTCGAGCCGCAGAAGAACTTCCGCGACATGGCCGATTTCACCGCCGGGGAGCTGATCGGCTTTTCGCCGAAACTGCGCGCGGCGCTGAATGCGAAATACGAGTTCATCCACCCCGAACATCCGGCGATCAATGGCCTCAGCCATATCCAATGGACCGGCGCGCCCACGGTCGAGGGCGCCCATGCCCGCAACGCCGTCTTTTACGGCGACAAGGCGATTGACCGATCGCCCTGCGGCACCGGCACCTCGGCGCGGATGGCGCAGCTGGCGGCCAAGGGCAAGCTGAGCGTCGGCGATGAATTCGTGCATGAAAGCATCATCGGCTCGCTCTTCAAAGGCCGGGTCGAGGCGGCAACCACCGTGGCGGGTAAGCCTGCGATCATCCCCTCCATCGCCGGATGGGCACGGATGACCGGGCTGAACACCATTTTCATTGATGACCGCGATCCGTTCGCGCATGGCTTTGTGGTGAAATGATGCCGATGACCGCCCTTTCCATTCAGGGCGGCAGCGCCCATGGCCCGATCATCGCCAGCACCGAGGCGCTGAGCTTCTGGGGCGGAATTGACCCCGCCACCGGCGCGGTGATCGACGCGCATCACCCGCTGCATGGCCGCGTGCTGACCGGCGCCATCCTGATGATGCCGACCACCCGCGGCTCCTGCACCGGCTCGGGCGTCATCCTTGATCTGGCGCTGACAGGGCGCGGCCCGGCGGCGCTGGTCTTCTCGGATGCCGAGGATGTGGTGACCTTGGGCGCGCTGATCGCCGCCGAGATGTTCGGCAAGGTGCTGCCGGTGGTGCGTCTCACGCCCGAGGCCTTTGCCGCACTGGCGGCAGAGCCGGAGGCGCGGATTTCGGAGACCGGGATCGCGGCGGGCGATATGCATCTGCCCTTCGCCGCGCAAACCGCCACGCCGCTCACGCTCAGCGATGCCGATCAGGCGATGCTGGCAGGCGAGCGCGGTGTGGCCTTGCAACAGGCAATGCGGATCATCTGCACGCTGGCCGCCAACCAAGGGGCAACGCAGCTGATTGATGTGAGCCAGGGCCATATCGACGGCTGCATCTATGCGAGCCCCGCCAACTTGACCTTTGCCGAGAAGATGGCCGAGATGGGCGCACGCGTCTGCGTGCCGACCACGATGAACGCGATTTCGGTCGACCGCAGCAACTGGCAGGCACAGGGCGTGCCGCAGCTCTTTGGTGGCCCGGCGGCACGGCTGGCCGATGCCTATGTCCGCATGGGCTGCCAGCCAAGCTTCACCTGCGCGCCCTATCTGCTCGACACCGCGCCCAAGCAGGGCGAGACCATCGCCTGGGCGGAATCGAATGCGGTGATCTTTGCCAATACGGTATTGGCCGCCCGCACCGCCAAGCATCCGGATTTCCTTGACCTTTTCATCGCGCTGACCGGGCGCGCGCCCCTTTCGGGCGTCTATCTCGACGCCGAACGCAAGGCACGCCGGGTGATCGCGGTGGAGCGGCCCGAGGGCGCGGATGACAGCTTCTGGCCACTGCTCGGCTACCTCGCGGGCCGTGCCTCGCCGGACCGGATTCCGCTCCTGACCGGGTTGGAAAACACGAACCCCAGCCGCGATGATCTGAAGGCGCTCTGCGCCGCCTTTGGCACCACCTCCGCCGCGCCGATGCTGCATGTGGCGGGGGTGACACCCGAGGCGGAGGGCGCCGCGCATCCGGAAGCGGATAGCGCCCGGATCACCCGCGCCGATTTCGCCGCCGGATGGGCGATGCTGAACACCGGGCCGGAAACGGTCGAGCTGGTGGCGCTTGGCAGCCCGCATTTCTCGCACAGTGAATGCCGGGACTTTGCCGCGGCCCTTGGCGATGCGCCCTGCCACCCGGAGGTCAAGGTGATCATCACCGCCGGGCATCAGGTCATCGCCATGGCTGAGGCCGATGGCACATTGGCACGGCTGCTGGCGGCGGGTGTGCAGGTGTTGCCCGACCTCTGCTGGTGCTCGATCTCCGAGCCGGTGTTTCCGCCGCAAACCCGAGCGCTGATGACCAATTCCGGCAAATATGCGCATTACGGCCCCGGTCTCAGCGGCCGTGCCCTGCGCTTCGGCGCGCTCGCCGATTGCGCCGAGGCCGCCCGCACCGGCCGCGCGCCCGCGCAACCGCCCCTTTGGACCCGCTGAGGAAACCAACCATGCGTTCTTCCAAGACCATCCATGTCATTTCCGCCCATGCCGAGGGCGAGGTGGGCGATGTCATCGTGGGCGGCGTTGCCCCGCCGCCCGGTGACACCCTCTGGGAGCAAAGCCGCTGGATCGCCCGCGACCAGAGCCTGCGGAATTTCGTGCTGAACGAGCCGCGCGGCGGCGTCTTCCGGCATGTGAACCTTCTGGTGCCGCCGAAGCACCCCGAGGCCGATGCCGCCTTTATCATCATGGAGCCGGAAGACACGCCGCCGATGTCGGGCTCAAACTCGATCTGCGTCTCGACGGTGCTCCTGGATGGCGGCATCATCCCGATGCAGGAGCCGGAAACCCATATGGTGCTGGAGGCCCCCGGCGGGCTGGTGCGGGTGCGCGCCGAATGCCGCAATGGCAAGGCCGAGCGGATTTTCGTGCAAAACCTGCCGAGTTTCGCCGCCCGCCTCGATGCGCCTTTGGAGGTGGAGGGCCTCGGCACGCTGACCGTCGACACCGCCTATGGCGGCGACAGTTTCGTCTGTGTCGACGCGCAGGCGCTTGGCTTTTCGCTGACCGCCGATGAGGCGCATGACATCGCGAAACTCGGGGTGAAGATCACCAATGCCGCGACGGAGGCTTTGGGTTTCACCCATCCGACCAACCCCGATTGGCGGCATTTCTCCTTCTGCCTTTTTGCCGGTCCGGTGAGCCACGGTCCCGAGGGGCTGCGCGCCGGTGCCGCGGTGGCGATCCAGCCGGGCAAGGTCGACCGCTCGCCCACCGGCACCGCCCTCTCCGCCCGGATGGCGGTCCTGCATGCGCGCGGGCAGATGGGGGTGGGCGACAGGCTGACCACCGTCTCGCTGATCGGCTCCACCTTCACCGGGCGGATTTTGGGCACGACGACGGTGGGCGATCACCCGGCCATCCTGCCGGAAATCTCTGGCCGTGGCTGGGTGACCGGCATCCATCAGCACATGCTCGACCCCTCCGACCCCTGGCCCGAGGGCTACCGGCTGAGCGATACCTGGGGCGCGCGGTAGGATCGGGCCAACAATATCCGGGTGATGGCTTGGGCGGCCCCGAAGGTGCCGCCCTCTCTCAATAGGCCGCCCGATAGAGCGCCTCAATATCGCGCACCGACAGGTCGACCGGGTTCCAATCCAGCAAACGGCGGATCTGATGCGCCTCCTGCGCCATCGCGGGCAGATCATCCTCGGGCACGGCATGCGCGCGCAACCGCATGTCCAGCCCCAAGGCTTCACAAAAAGCCCGCGCTCCCGCCAAAACCAGATCCGGCGCGCCATGATCAAATCCCAGCGCCTGACAAATCAGTGCGGTCTTCTCGGGCTGCGCGGGCGCATTCACGGCCAGAACATGCGGGAAAATCAGGGCATTGGCGATGCCATGCGCCAGTTTGTGCCGCGTGCCCAGCGGGTAGGCCACCGCATGGCCCGCCGTTGTATTCACCGGCCCGAGACAAACGCCACCATAAAACGCCGCCAGCGCCAGCCCGGCCCGCGCTTCGGCATCCGAGCCATCTTCGACGGCCCGTTTGAGGTATTTCCCCACCAGTTCAATCCCCTGAAGCGCGTAGGAATCGATGATCGGATGCGCCCGGCGCGACGTATAGGCCTCAACGCAATGCGCCATGGCATCCACCCCGGTTGCCGCCGTCACAAAGGCCGGAACCGAATAGGTGAGCGCCGGGTCGATGATCGCCAGATCCGCCAGCATGTGCCGGCTTTCCGTTGCGATTTTTGAGCGCGTTCGCGGATCGGTGATCAGCGCCCGGGTGCCCACCTCCGATCCCGTCCCGGCGGTTGTGGGAATCTGTACCAGCCCCACCCGGCGCGCGGGCGCGCGGTGCGGACCGGAAATCTCGCCAAGGGTCACCCCCTGCCCCACCATGACCGCAACGAGTTTGGCCAGATCCATTGCCGAGCCGCCGCCGAACCCCAGGATACAATCGGCCCCTGCCCGCTCTGCCGCCGCCACGGCCTGCTCCAGATTTGGCACGTCAGGTTCAGGCACCACATCGCCGAAGCATCCCGTCACGCTCAGCCCCAACTGCGCCAGGCGGCCCGCATTCACCGCATCCGCCACGACAAAGGGGCGCCGATAGCCCTGCGCCGCCACCCAGGGGGCGAGTTCGGACAGCGTGCCCACCCCAAAGCGCAGAACGGGCGGACGCAGCATCTCGAGGGGCTGGGTGAGGTTCAACATGTCACTTCCTAGATTGCGGAGCATTCCGCGTTGGTGGCGGCCACAGGAGCCCGGGCGAGGCAGCGTTCCTGCCCACGATTCCCTCCAAAATGCCCATCGCTTCAAAAATTTGTCAACTGGTAATAAATGAGACATGACCCTCATGCACCGCCCCGACAGTACAAACAAATCCGAATGAAGGCGGCAAGATTAACCAATAAATATCTGTTTTATATAATGAAATTTTGAAAAACCTCATCCTCAACCCAGATTAACCAAGCCCAACACGCAGAGGGCAATTGTGCAGCGTTAAGAAATTCTATTGACATGTTTTCACCCCCGCCGCATCTTGCGGCATGCCTTCGGGAGGACGAAGGACATGGAGGGGTAGCCACAGATGCAGCAGGTCGGACAAAAGCGAAGCGATATTGTCATCGGGGCCGCCCTTCTGGTTTTTTGCGGCTTTGCGGCCTGGCGCAGCCTGAAGATCCCCTCGCGCGGCGGCAGTTCGCTTGCCGGACCCGCCTTTTTGCCCTGGATCATGATTGCCGCCGTCGCGGTGCTGTCCGTCTGGATGATCCTGCGGGCATGGAAGCGAAATTCTGACCTGCAGATCGAGATGCCGGATGGCGCCACTTTGCGCCGGATGGGACTTCTGGCTCTGGTCTTCGTGGCCTATGCGGCGGCCTTCATGCCGGTGGGCTATCTGATCTCGACCGTCGCGGTCTTCATCGCCGCCCTATGGCTCTTTGGGGAGCGAAACCGAAAGGTGCTGGTGCTGTTCCCGATCGCGATGACCGGCGCCGTCTATCTGGGGTTCACCCAGGCCCTAAAGGTCTGGCTGCCCTGATCGCCCTATTTCTTGAGGAGGAAAAGACATGAAAATTCAGGCAATTGCCGCAGCTGTTCTCGCCTGTGCCACCCCGGCACTGGCAGCCGATTTTCCCGTGCGCCCGGTGCAGATCATCGTGCCCTATTCGGCAGGCGGCGGCACCGATCTTTCGGTGCGCATTCTGGCCGAAGCCCTGCAGCGCAGCATGAGCGGCGCCACCGTGATCGTACGCAACCAACCGGGCGGCGGCGGTGCCATCGGCACCTCGGCGGCGGTGCATGCGCGGCCCGACGGATACACGATCGGCACTGGCGCCCAGGGGCCGCTGGCGCTGTTGCCGCATCTGGGCGGCACCGATTACCAATTGGATGATGTGCAATTCGTCGGCCTGTTCGGGCGCAACCTGCAACTGCTGGTCGCGTGCAAAGACGCCCCCTTCACCGATTACGACAGCTTCATCACCTATGCCAAGGACAACAAGCCGCAGATTGGCAATTCCGGCGCGGGCGGCGCGAACCACATCTCGGCCGAAGCTTTTGCCAAGGCCGCCGGGATCAGCATTGAATCCATTCCCTTTGGCGGCTCGTCCGAGGCACGGACCGCCTGCATCGGCGGCCATATTCAGGCCATGGTCGCCTCACCCGCCGAAGCGAAAGCCGCCGCCGAGGCAGGCCAGATGACGCCGTTGTTCGTGATGGAGCCCGAGCGGATCGATCTGTTCCCTGACACCCCCACGGCGGTGGAAAAAGGCGTCGATTTCACCTGGTCGTCCTGGAAAGGCCTGATCGCGCCGAAGGGCATCCCCGAGGCCGATCTGGCAGTGCTGACCGCCGGGCTGAAAGCCGCGGTCGAGGATCCGGAGTTCCGGGCCAAGATGGACGAGATGGGCGAGTTCGTCACCTATGAAGACCCGGCCGCCTATGAGGCGCGCGCCCGCAAGGACAGCGAGATGGCGAAAGCCGTCATCACCGATCTCGGCATGCTGAACATGAACAACTGAACCCGGCCGCGCGCGGGATCCCGCGCGCGCCCGCTCTCTTTTTGACGGACCACCACGCATATGCTCAGCTATCTCCTTCCATTGCTGGATCCGACCGTGCTCGGCGCCATTGCCCTGGGCACCCTCGGCGGGCTGATCATCGGCGCGCTGCCGGGGCTGACCGCCACCATGGGCGTGGCGCTCCTGATCCCGCTCACCTTTGGCATGACGCCGGTGATGGGCCTGAACATGCTGATCGGCATTTACATTGGCGGCATCTATGGCGGCTGCGTCAGCGCGATCTTGCTGCGCACCCCCGGCACCCCCGCCTCCGCCGCCACCGTGCTCGACGGCTACCCGATGGCGCGGCGTGGCGAGGCGGGCAAAGCGCTGGGGATGGCCACCATCGCCTCCACCATCGGCGGGCTCTTCGCGGCCATCGTTCTGGCGACGCTGGCGCCGCAGCTGGCGGGCATCGCGCTGGAATTCGGCGCACCGGAATATTTTGCCCTCGCGTTGTTCGGGCTGACCATTATCGCCTCGCTCTCCGGTGACATTCTCAAAGGCGCCATCTCGGGCATGCTTGGCATCCTGATCGCCTGCGTCGGCGCCGATCCCATTTCAGGTGTGTTGCGCTATACATTCGGGGTGTCGGGCTTTGCCTCGGGCTTTGCCTTCACCCCAGCGCTGATCGGCCTCTTTGCCCTATCCGAAGTGTTCACCCAGATGGAAAACATGGCACGCGGCGATGCGCCGCCCATGCGGGTAACCGGACGCTGGCCCGGCTGGAAAGACATGCGCGAAAGCCGCAATGCTCTCGTGCGGGGCAGCATCATCGGTACGATCATCGGCATCATTCCGGGCACAGGCTCAGGCACCGCGAGCTGGATCGCCTATAATGAAGCGCGGCGTTCGTCAAAAACGCCCGAGAAATTCGGCACCGGCTATGCCCCGGGCATTGCCGCCACCGAAAGCGCCAACAATGCCGTCTGCGCCGCCGCGCTGATCCCGCTGCTGGCGCTGGGCATTCCCGGCGATGTCGTCACCGCTGTGCTGATGGGGGGCCTGATGATCCAGGGCCTCGCCCCCGGACCGCTGCTGTTTCAGACCAATCCCGACGTGGTCGTGGGCATTTTCGGCGGCACTTTCATCGCCACCTTCTTCATGTTCATCTTTGGCATGCTCCTCATCCCGGTTTTTTCGAAAATCCTGATGGTGCCACGACGCATGCTGACCGCCTCCATCGTCATTTTCTGCTTCATCGGCTCCTTTGCAATCAATCTCAACCCGGTCGATCTTTACACGATGGTGGGGTTCGGCGTGCTGGGCTGGGGCATGCAGAAATTTGGCTTCAGTCAGGCCGCACTCTGCATCGCGCTGATCCTCGGGCCGATGCTGGAGGCGAACCTGCGCCGGGGCCTGTTGCAAACCGGCGATGATCTGCTGGCTTTCGTTTCGGGGCCGATCACGCTTCTCTTTTTGGGCCTTTCGCTGCTCTCCGTGCTCTGGCCCGCCTTTTCCTCCGCCCGTGCACGCAAAGCTGCACCGGCCACCAGCCTGGACAAAACGCCATGACCGCATCCCGTTCCGCCTATGTCGCCCTCGTCACCTGTTTCAACGTCGATGAGACGATCAATTTCGAAGCCACCCGCGCGCAGGTCCGCCGTCAGGTCGAGGCGGGCAACAACATCATGTGCTGCGGCACCAACGGCGATTTCTCGGCGCTGACGCATGGCGAGAAGATCGCGCTGACCGAAGCCGTGATGGATGAAGTGGCGGGCCGGGTGAAGGTGATCGTCAACGCCGGATGCCCCGCCACATTCGAGACGCTGCAACTGGCACAAGCCTTTGACAAAATGGGCCTTGCCGGGATTGCCGTCATCACCCCCTATTTCATCGCCTGCACGCAGGAGGGGCTGATCCGGCATTTCACCACCATCGCCGATGCGGTGAAAACCCCGGTCTATCTCTATGACATCCCAGCCCGAACCCAGAACCACATCGAGCCCGAAACCGCCCGCATTCTGGCCCGCCACCCGAACATCGCCGGGATCAAGGATTCCGGTGGCAGCACCGAAACCGTGCGTGAATACCTGGATGTCGCGCAGTCCGAAGGCAATTTTGAGGTCTATTGCGCGCCCGATCATCTCGTCCAATGGGGTCTTGAACAGGGCTGCGCCGGGGTGATCTCGGGCCTCGGCAATGTCGCGCCAAAAGTGCTGGCCGCGATCCTCAGCGGCTTCAACAAGAGCGACAGCGCAGCTGCGACTGCGGCCCAAGATATCTTCTCGGGCCTGCGCAAAGATCTCTATGCGCTGGGTTTTCCGCCTGCGCTGGTCAAACGCGCGCTCTTCCAGATGGACCCTTCTGTCGGCCTCAGCCGCCAGCCCGCCCTGCTGCCCGATGCGGCGCAAGATGCGGCCATCCAGGACATCTTGCGCAAATATGAGCTGATCTGATGACCGTCATTCTCACCACCTCGCCCGGCTTTGGCAAATTCGGCCGCGTGGCCGAAGCGATCGCGCAGAACGGCTGGGAATTGGTGCGCTGCACCGACACCAGCCTGCCCGATGGCGGTGTGAGCGCCGAAATCGCCCGCGCGGATTACCTCGTCGTGGGGCTGGTCGCCGTCACCGCCGGGACCCTGGCGCAGGGCAAGAACCTGAAGGCCGTGCTCAAGCATGGGGTTGGCGTTGACAACATCGACATCCCGGCCTGCACGGCGGCGGGCCTGCCCGTCACCAACACCCCCGGCGCCAATGCCGATGCGGTGGCCGAACTGGCGGTGGGGTTCATGTTCGGCCTCGCGCGGAACATGGCGGCGGGGCATGCCTCGGTTGTTTCGGGCGGCTGGGCGCGGCAGGTTGGCACGCAGCTCGGCGGCAAGGTGCTGGGCATCGTCGGGCTGGGCAACATCGGGCGCAGGCTCGCGCGGCTTGCACGCGGGCTGGGAATGCGGGTCGTGGCCAGCGACCCTCATGCCGATGCCGCCTTTGCGAAAGAATGGCAGGTCGAGATCATGCCGCTCGAGGCCCTGCTGGCCGAGGCCGATTATGTCTCACTGCATGTGTTTGGCGGGGCGGATAATGCGGCGCTGATTGATGCGCGCAAGCTGGCCTTGATGAAACCCACCGCCTGCCTGATGAATCTGGCGCGCGGGGAAGTGGTGGATCTGGATGCCGTGGCAGAGGCACTGACCGCAGGCCGCCTCGGCGGGGCCGCCATTGACGCCTATGTCACCGAGCCGCCCAACACCTCCCATCCGATTTTCAGCCATCCGCGCGCGATTTTCATGCCGCATTCCGGCGCGGACACCCGCGAAGCGGTGGAGAACATGGGGCTGATGGTGGTGGAGGATATTGCCACATTGCAGGCGGGCCGGATGCCCGCGCGCTGCCTGAACGCAAAGGATCTCTGATGCGCTATGCCGCCGATGAATTGCGCACCCTCGCCCATGCGCTGCTGACCGAGGCGGGGATTGAGGCCGACAAGGCCCGCACCACCGCCCGCTATCTGGTTGCCGCCGACATGACGGGGCATTCGACCCATGGGCTGGCGCTCTTGCCGTGGTATCTCGAGCATATCCGCGCGGGCATCGTCGCGCGCGAGGGCGGGGTGGAGGTGGTCCGCGACAAAGGCGCCGCCATTGCCTGGAACGGCCGCCGCCTGCCCGGCGCCTGGCTGACCGCCGAAGCGGTGCGCGCCGCCGTGGCCCGGGCCGAAACCACCGGCACCGCCACCGTGAGCGTGGCCAACAGCCATCACAACGGCGCGCTCGCCACCTATCTGCATCTGGCGACAGACCGGGGATTTCTCGTCTCCATCGCCTCTTCCTCGCCCTCGGGGCAGCAGGTCGCGCCCTTTGGCGGGTTGCGCGGGGTCTTTACCCCGGATCCGGTGGCTTGGGGCATTCCCACCCCGGGGGAGCCGATCCTGATCGACATTTCCGCCTCGATCACCACCGCCAATATGGCCGCGCGCCTTGTCCGTGAAGGGCGCAATTTCGAACGCGACTGGCTGATGAATGCGGACGGGACATTGACGAATGACCCCAAAGTGATTGGCAACGGCGGATCGCTGTTGCCCACTGGCGGGCTCGATCACGGGCAAAAGGGCTATGGCATGGCGCTCAGCGTCGAGGCGCTGACGCAGGGCCTCGCGGGCTATGGCCGCGCCGATGCGCCAAAGGGCACCAATTGCGCGATCACCGTCTCGGTCTATGACCCCGAAGCCTTTGGCGGCATGGCGGCCTTTACCCGGCAAACCGGCTGGCTGCGCGAGGCCTGTCTCGCCTCGCCGCCGCGCGACCCTGCAGCGCCGGTGCGTCTGCCCGGCCAGGCCGCGCTGGCACGGATGCGGGCGGCTGAAACCGAGGGCGTCACGCTTTATGATGGGATCTTCGCGGCGCTCCGCGCCGAAGCCCTGCCCCGCGCCATTGCGCTGCCCACACCCGTTTGACCCCTCTCCCCCGAAGGAACCTTTCATGTCCGACAAACCGATCGTCATCACCATGGGCGACCCTTCCGGCGTTGGTGCCGAGGTCACGATCAAAGCCATCGCCTCGCTGCCCGAAGCGGACCGCGCCCGCTATGCGGTGATCGGCGACCAACCCACCCTCGCGCGCGCGGTTGCCGCCACCGGTGCCGCGCTGACGCTGAGTGACACGGCCACGCCCGGCGCCCTGCGGGTGGTGCATGTGCCGGTTGCCGACCTGCCGGGCCGCTTTGGCGTGCTGTCGCCCGCCTGCGGCGAGGCCAGCTTTCAATACATCAAACGGGCGGTGGAGATGACAACGGCAGGCGACGCGGCGGGCATCGTCACCGCACCGATCAACAAAGAGGCGCTGAATGCCGCCGGGCACCACTATGACGGCCATACCGGCATGTTGGCGCATCTGACCGGCTCCAAAGCCTCGTGGATGCTGCTCGCCTCGCAAACGCTGAACGTGATCCATGTCTCGACCCATGTGGCGCTGCGCGACGCAATCACCCGCGCGACACCGGAACGGGTGGCCGAAACCATCCGCGTCGGCCACCGTCACCTGCAGCGCATGGGGATCGCCAAGCCCCGGATCGCCGTGGCCGGGATCAACCCGCATTGCGGCGAAAACGGTCTCTTTGGCCGCGAGGATGACCTGCAAATCGCGCCGGGTGTCGCCATGGCGCGCGCTGAGGGCATCGAGGTCAGCGGCCCGATTTCCGCCGATACCGTCTATTACCGCGCCCATCGCGGTGACTTCGATCTGGTGGTCGCACAATACCATGACCAGGGACATATCCCGATCAAGCTGATCGCCTTCGACAGTGCGGTGAATGTCTCGCTCGGCCTGCCGATTGACCGCGCCTCGGTCGACCATGGCACCGCCTTCGACATCGCGGGCACCGGCAAGGCCAACCATGTGAACATGCTCTCTGCCCTCGACTACGCGGGGAAGCTGGCGGCCGGGCGGCGCTGAACCAAGGCCAACCGCCCAAAACGCCGCCCCTTGGGGCGGCGTTTTTTACAACTTTTGCAACCGCGCCCGCCAGCCCGGTGCCAGCTTCACATGCTTGATCGCGCGGCGGTGAAACGTATAGGCCAGATGCAACGTGCCGTCCCGGGCCTCCAGCAGCCAAGGATAGGACAGCTCTTCATTCATCCCATCGAGTGAATTGTTGCTCAGGCAGCGGCCGCTTCCCGCCTCGATGAGATAGCGTTCGGGAAAACTCTCGCCCCCGTCTTGCGAAAGGCACAAAGCCACAGGTGCCCGCTCCACCCCCCAGATCGGCACGCAACCACCGGTCGGATCGGCATCCGGACGCGCATCCTCTTCCCCCAGTTCATCATAAAGCGATGCCCGGCGCGCAGCAGACATGGCCGCATTGACCGGATTGCAGATGAGGGCCACCGTGCCATCCCGCAACCGCGTGGCCGCCACCGAGGAATTGTTGTTCGGCACATCGGTCGCTCGCGGCACAGACCAACTCACACCGCCATCATGGGAAACCGAGCGGTGGACCTGATCGGCCTGACGTCGCCGGTAAAAGGCCGCCATCGCGTCATCAAGTGCAACCGGACACATGTGGACGGAGCCGACAGAATTCTCTACCTCATTGTAATCCCAAGTCTCCCCACAATCTTCACTCAGCGCGAAGGCGGCGACATCATGGCTGCCCGTCCACTTCTGACCCGGCCGTGAGACGCAGCGGAACAGCGGCAGCAGCCAGCGACCATCGGCCAAAACCTGCAGTGGAGCCCGCACAAAGCACCCGCGCGGAAGGTCCAGATAGCGGCCCTTCTCAGCCACAAGTTGCGCGCCATCGCGCTGCACTTCAGCCATCCGGATCCGGCACTCATCCTGATTTCCCGCAGGCTGCGCGGTGTGAAACAGCCAGATCGTACCTGTCGGCGTGGTGAAGATCACCGGGTTTTGCTCAGAATGCGCGGGGTCGTGGCTCAGCGTGCAGACAGGCCCCCATTCTGATGCACCCTGCGGCAACACACAGGCCCGAATGGCAATGTCCGACTTCCCCTCGAGCGAGCCCCCGAACCAGGCGCAGAGCACCGCGCCATCCGGCATTTCGGCGAGAAAGGCGGCGTGGTTCTGCACGGCAGGTGAGGGCAGAAACGCCTCTTGCCGCCCCGCGGCCACGTCCTGCAAACGCCCGGTCATCGCCGCCGCAATGTCATCAACTGTCATGGAATCCTCCCCATCCCTGAACAGGATTGGGCCCGGAAAACCGACAATCGTCAAGTTATTTGATATGTTGTAATAAACTTGTTATTTTCGCATACGCAGATCAATTAGCCCGCCGCCGAACAAACGGTCGCGCGAATGCTCGAGATGGCCGCACATCAGCGCGGCCGCATCGGCCCCTCGCCCTTCGGCAATTGCCAGACGGATCGCCGTATGCTCGGCCAGAACTTCCTGCAGCCCGGTCGCACCATCATTCATCAACGACTGCCCGTGCAGCTTCATCCCCACATTGATATGGTCACGCAAGGCACGCATCGTGGCTTCGAAATACTGGTTGTTCGAGGCCTTGGCGATCGCCATATGGAAAGCAAAATCAGCATCTTCGCGGTGCTGTAGCGACCCCGTGGCATCGCGCAGCAGATCCAGCGCCCGGTCAATTTCGGCAAGGGCGGCGGCGTTGTGCCGGTCGGCGGCAAGATTGGCCGCCTCGGACTCCAGGGTGAGCCTGAACTCATAACAGCGTTGAATATCGGCCAGCGTTTCCACACGCGCATAGCCAACCGGCGCATTGACCGCGATCCGGACATAGCTGCCGGCCCCCTGCCGGGAATAGATCAAACCCTCTTCGCGCAACCGATCCATCGCGGCCCGCAGCACCGGGCGCGAGACGCCGAATTCGGTCGAAAGGGAATTCTCGGGTGGCAGCTTCTGGTTCGCCGGATACTCGCCATTGGAAATGCGTGTGAACAGAAGGTGGTAGACCTTATCCGCCAGGGTGGTCCGCGGCTTAGCCTTTTCATCCTTCATCGCATGCTCCTGCCGCCGTTGTCAGGAACTTGTTACGCCGATCCCGGCATATTTGTCAAATTCCTGCAGCAACTTTTTCAGAAGATCCGGCCCGCCGAAACCACCGGACTTCGCCAGAACCGTCAGCCCCGCCTGCGCCCCGCCCTCAGGGCAGCGGGCCACCGGAACGCCGGGCATGACCTCGCCCACCAAATCCAGCGCATCTACCCCCAGGTGCCGCAAGATCACCAGCGCGGTCTCTCCGCCGCAGGCCAACAGGCTTTGCGGTGCAAGACGATAAAATTCCCGTGCGATTCCAGCGGCAAAGCGCTGGCCGATCTCTGCGGAAGTTCCGCCCCCCGCGCCGGGGACCACCTGAACCAGATGCCGGGCGGCCGATATCAGCGGGGGTACTTCCCCATCTGGTGCAGCGACCACCGGCAGTTCCGCGGCCGCAATCTGCGCCAAGGTCAGCGGATCGCGTGAGCCGATGGCCATCAGCACCGGCAGCGGAAGGTCATACTCCGGCGCCCGTCCCTCCGGCGCCATGCGCCGCGCCAGAGCGGCGCTCAGACCCGCTGCACCAACATACAAATTTTCCGCAAGGTCTGCGTTCAGCACAGCATCCAACGACTCGTCGCTGGAAGTATCCGGAATTATGGCGTCACACCCCAAGCGCGGCGCGATGGGGATCGGAGCACTGACCCCTGCCCCCAGCAGATATCCCCCCTTCACAATGCGCCCTTGCGCCGGAATTGCGGGCGCCGCCAGTATTGGTCGCGGAAATGCGGCGCGCAGGGAGGCAAGCTCGGCCGCAATATGCCCCTTCAGCCGACTGTCGATCTTTTTGAACAGAATGCCTGAGTATCCGGACATTAAATCAACAACTTGCGACACATCCCGCGCCGCCGTCGCAGCGGGCACTTCGCGGGTACCAGTGGGATAGGCGAGCACGTCAATCCGCCGATCTGCGAAAGCGTCGGCGAATTCCGCCAGACTCAGCGCGACGCGCGTTGTCAGCCCCCGCACCGCAAACGCGCAAGCGCTGTCCAACGCACCGGTCAGATCGTCCGCAATGATTACCACCTGCGCCATGGCCACCCCCCTCGCCTTACAACCTTGTCAATTTATCTCAGGTTGGCCTGGCATTGAAAGACCTCAATCGACCAGATCCATCGGATCAAGCGCGCGTCCTTCGGCATGCGCCCGGATGTTTCCCGCCCAATGCCGGATGATCCGGGCGAAATTCTCGCGCGTGCGGCCCCCCGAATGCGCCGAGAACACCGTGTTGGGCGCCGCTCGCAACGGCGCATCCTGCGGCAAGGGTTCGGCGGCAAAGGCATCCAGCCCCGCCGCAGCGATATGACCGCTGTGCAGCGCCGCCGCGAGGGCGGTTTCATCGACCAGCTCACCACGTGCGGTGTTGATCAAAACCGTTCCGCGCCGCATCGCGGCGATGCGCGCGGTGTTGATCATCTGCCGCGTGTCCGCCGTTGCCGGCGCATGCAGGCTGACGACATCGACCTGCGCCAACATCTCTTCCAGCGGCAGGCCAGAGGAGCGGCTGCTGTGCAGCACCACACAGTCAAAACCCGCCAGCCGCGCCTCAACCGCCCGCGCAATCGCCCCATAGCCGACCAGCCCCACCCGCGCCTCTGACAGGTCACGGCCGATGTCATAGAGATCGGGCTCGGCCCAGTCTCCGGCGCGAATGCGGGCATCGCCCACGCAGATCCGCCGCAGGCAGGCAAGCATCAACCCCACCGTGAGATCCGCCACCGATGGCGCGTTGCGCCCGGGGCTGCGCGCCACCACAATGCCGCGCGCCCGGGCGGCGGCCACCGGGATACCGTCAACCCCGGTGCCCCATTGATGGATCATCCGCAAACCCGGCGCCGCCTCCAGCAATTCGGCGGGCATCTTGACCGCACGCACCACCGCATATTCGGCCTGTTGCAGCGCAGCCGCCCGGTCCTCCAGCCGGTCCGAGGCGCTGAAGACCAGATCCAGATCCGCCCCGGCCAGCGCCCGCAATTGCGGCTGAACCTCCGGCGCAAAATGCTCCAGCATCGCGACCCGGACCATCAGCTGCGCCCCCGCATCAGATCCTGCATCATCTCCAGCTCTTCCCCCGTCAGATCGGTCAACGGACTGCGCACCGGCCCGGCCTCAAAGCCGCGCAGGCGGACACCCGCCTTCACTGCCGACACGGCATAGCCGGTTTTGCGGTCCCGGATCTCAGCGAAAGGGTAGTAGAAATCGCGCAACAATTGCTCGCAGGTGGCATCATCGCCCGCCAGAAAGGCGCGGTGGAAGGTCAGCGCAGTGGCGGGCACAAAGTTGAAGACCGCCGAGGAATAGGTGGGCATGCCCGCGCCGCGATAGGCCTGCGCGAACAGCTCATGCGTCGGCATCCCGCCAATATAGCTCAGCCGGTCCCCCAGCATCAGCGTCACCCGGCGCACGGTGTCGATATCGCCGGTGCCATCCTTGAAGCCGATCAGATTGGGGCAGTCTTCGGCCAACCGCGCCAGCATCTGCGCCGAGACCCGCGACTGGCCGCGGTTGTACACGATCACCGCCATCTGGGTCGCGCGGCACACCGTCCGGATATGCGCCTCGATCCCATCGGGGGCGGCGCCGATCAGATAATGCGGCAACAAAAGGATGCCGTCGCCCCCCGCCGCCTCGATCCCCTGCGCCATCTCGCAGGCCATGCGCGTGCCATAGCCGCAGCCCGAAATGATCGGCTGGCCCGGTTGCGCCGCCTTGGCGGTGCGCACCACCTCAATCACCTCGGCCTGGGTGAGCGAGAACAACTCGCCCGTGCCCCCGGCCACGATCAGCCCCGCCACCGGATGCGCCGACAACCATTCCAGATGGGCGGCGAAAGCACGGGGCGCAAAATCGCCATCCGCCCCGAAAGGTGTCACCGGGAAGGACAGAAGGCCATGTCGGATCCGGGCCTGCAGATCAAGATTATCCAGCATATCAAGCTCCTGAGGGTTATGCGGTCAGAGCGAAGCGCCGCCGCAGATGAGAATTTCCTGTCCGGTGATCGCGCCCGCCGGAGGGGAGAGAAGAAAGCCGACGAGGGCGGCGACCTCTGCCGGATCAATCATCCGGCCAAGCGGCGGCAGACGCGGGGCCTCGCGCGCCCGCGCCGGATCGCGCAGCATGGGGGTATCGGTCGCCCCCGGTGCCACGATGTTCACCGTAATCCCGCGCGGTGCCAGTTCCGCCGCGACCGAGCGCACCAGCCCCGAGAGCGCCGCCTTGCTGGCCGCATACAGCGCCCGCCCCGGTGCCCCGCGCGCCACCCGGCTGCCGATGACCACGATCCGCCCGCCCTCCGGCAACCCCGGAGCCAGCGCCGAGATCAGCCGGGCCGAGACTTCGACATGCAGCCGCCACATCTGTGCGCCCGCGTCAAAGTCAAAATGCGCGAGCGGGCCAACGCGCAGCAGCCCCGCCGCATGCACCACGGCGCCCAAGCGCCAGCCCGCCTGCTCCGCCATCTGCGGCACCGCCGCCAGCGTGTCGGCACTTGCCTTTGGGTCCATCAGATCCACCGCAACATGCCGGTAAAGTGGCCCCATGTCCGGCGGTGCGCGCCGGGAAAGCCCGATCACCGGACGCCCCGTGGCCAGCAGCGCCTGCGCCACGGCATAGCCAATCCCTGAACTGCTGCCGGTGACCAGAACGGCGGTTTCCATGGCCGGATCCTTTCCCGTGGTTTCACCCCGCGCGAGGGGCGGACGTGCCTCTCCGATCCGGGCCAAGGGCCCGGCACACCTGGCCGTGATGTCAGATCACCCTTCGTCGTGCGGATGCCGCCGGTGGTGCAGCGAGGACAGCAGCGACAGGGCGATAAACCCGGCCCCCAAAAGCCCGGTGATCACCTCGGAGACATGCATGAGGGTTTGCGCGAACATGATGAAAGACAGGATCAGGATCGACCAGAAAGCGCCATGTTCGAGATAGCGGAACTCCGCCAGCGTCTTGCGCTCGACCAGCATCAGCGTCATCGAGCGGACATACATGGCGCCAATGCCGAGACCGATGGCGATCAGGAACAGGTTCTGCGTCAGCGCAAAAGCTCCGATCACCCCATCAAAGCTGAACGAGGCATCCAGCACTTCGAGGTAGAGAAACGCCCCGAGGCCGCCGCGCGCCACATCGCCGGACATCTGCGCCCGGTCCAGCACATGCCCCAGAATATCGACGCCGAGGAACGTCAGCAGCCCCCAGATCGCGGCGAATAGAAAGCGGCCGCGTTCTGCGTCGGGCAGTTGCGTGCAAAACACCATCATCATCGCCAGAACCAGCGCCACTTCCATACCGCGCACCGAACCACAGCGCCGCATCTGCCGCTCGATCGCGGCGATCCAGTCCACCTCCTTGGCCTCGTCGATGAACCAGGACAGCGCCACCATCATCAGGAATGCACCGCCGAAAGCCGCAATCGACAGATGCGCATCCTGCATGATCTGCGCGTAACGGGCGGGCTCGGCCACCGCCAGATGGATCGCCTCCCAAGGCCCGATCCGCGCCGCGATCACCACAACGGCGAGGGGGAACAGCACCCGCATCCCGAAGACCGCGATCAGAATGCCCCAGGTCAGAAAGCGCCGCTGCCAGACCGGGCTCATCTTCTCAAGCTTTGAAGCGTTGACGATGGCATTGTCGAAAGACAGGCTGATCTCCAGCACCGCGAGGATCGCACCGATCATCAGCATGCCCAGGCCCCCGCTCAGGCTACCCGTGGCACTCCATCCCAGCCAGAAGGCCGCGCAGAGGCCGAGGAAGGTGACGGCATAGGCCCAGCCGAAATACCGCAGCATCTCAGGCCCCCTGCCGCGCCGGGCTGGGCAGGGTGACCGGGGTCAGCAGGGGCGCCCCGGCGTAAAAGGCCGCCAGATTGTCGACCACCAGCTGCGCCATCGCATCGCGGGTTTCGACCGTGCCCGAGGCATGGTGCGGATAATGCGTGGTGTTGGGCAGGGCCGTCAGCCGCGGATCGGGGTCGGGTTCCGAGGCATAGACATCCAGCGCCGCATGGCCGAGCGCGCCGGAGTTCAGCGCCGCGATCAGCGCCTCTTCGTCCACCACCGACCCGCGCGAGACATTGACCAAAAGACCCTCCGGCCCCAGCGCCGCCATGACTTTCGCGTCAATCAGATGCCGGGTGCCCGCCCCGCCAGCAACAATGACGATCAGCGTGTCACTCTCGGCCGCGAGCGTCAGCAGATCGGGCTGATAAGGCCAGGGCACATCGCGCGGGCGGCGGTTGAAGTAGCTGACCTTCATCCCCATCGCCCCGGCGCGGTGGCCGATGGCCTGCCCGATGGTGCCCATGCCGACAATGCCCAGCCGCTTGCCGCTGATGGTGCGCTGCAAGGGGAACATGCCCTTGCGTGCCCAATCGCCGCTGCGGACATAGGCATCGCCCGGCACCAGCCCCCGCCGCGCGGCCAGCGTCAGCAAGATCGCCAGATCCGCCACATCATCGCTGAGCGCCACCGATGTATTGGTCAGCGCCACCCCATGATCGGCCATCGCCGCCAGATCAAAGCTCTCATAGCCTGCCGAGGAGCAGGCCACGAGTTTCAGCGCGGGCATCGCCTCGACCATTTCGCGCGTCAGATGCGCATGGCCATTGGTCACGATGGTGGCGCATTTCGGGCCGTGTTCGGCCAGAAAGGCGGCCTTGTCCCCGGCCAGATCATAGCGGTGCAGCGTGTAGAGCGCCTCCAGCTGCGCCATCGCTTTGGGGCGCTGCGGATAGAGCATCATCACATCGGGTTTGGTCATAGCATCATCTCCTCGGCCTGCCGCGTGGCGCGGCGGCGTGCTTGCACCTCTGGATCGGGGTCCAGCGAGGCGGCCAGCAAATTACGGGTATAGTCTTCGCGCGGGGCCTCAAAGATCTGACGAACCGGGCCCTGCTCCACGATCCGCCCCCCCTGCATCACGATCACCCGGTCGGCAAAATCACGCACCACCGGCAAATCATGCGCGATAAAGATATAACTCAGCCCGAACTGGCCCTTCAACCGGTCCAGAAGCTCGATCACCTGCGCCTGCACCTGCACATCCAGCGCCGAGACCGCCTCGTCACAGACGATCACCCGGGGTTCGAGCGCCAAGGCCCGCGCAATCGCGATGCGCTGCCGCTGGCCACCGCTGAACTGATGCGGATAGCGGTGCATGTGCTCAGGCCGCAGCCCCACCTGTTCCAGCAGTTCCGCCACCCGCGCCCGCCAGCGGTTGCGGGGCAGGATGTCGGGATGTATCGCCCAAGCCTCGGAAATCAGGCTGTACACTGTCATTCGCGGGTTCAGGCTTTGTGTCGGGTCCTGAAACACCATCTGAATGTCGCGCCGCATCTTGAACAATTCCTGCGGCGGCAGGGTCAAGAGATCGCGGCCCTGATAGAGCGCGCGGCCGCCGCTGGCCTCTTCCAGGCGCAAGAGAAGCCGTGCCGTGGTGGATTTGCCGGATCCGGATTCGCCCACGATCGCCAGCGTTTCCCCGGCGCAGAGATCAAAGCTGACGCCTTTCAGCGCCTGAAACGCGCCGTAGCTCTTGCTGATATTCTCCATCCGCAGGATCGGATCGGTCAGCACCGGCACCTCGTGCATTTTGCCCCGCCCCGGCGCGGCACCGATCAGCCGTTGCGTGTAGGGATGCGTCGGATGGGCATAGACCTCGGCCGCCGTTCCCTGTTCGACAATCTCACCGGCATTCATCACGACCACACGGTGCGCAATCTCGGCCACCACCCCCAGATCATGGGTGATGATCAGCAAGGCCATTCCCGTCTCGCGCTGCAATTGCTCCAGAAGGGCCAGGATCTGCGCCTGCACGGTGACATCGAGCGCCGTGGTCGGCTCATCGGCGATCAGCACATCGGGCCGCAGCGCCAGCGCCATGGCGATCATCAGCCGTTGCCGCTGCCCGCCCGAGAACTGATGCGGATATTTCTGCGCCGCCGCCGCCACATCCTGAATGCCGACCTTTTCCAGCAAGGACAGCGTTTCACGTTGGGCATCGGCGCGCGTGGCGCCATGCACCACCAGCGCCTCCTCAATCTGCCAGCCGACGGTGTAGACCGGGTTCAGATGACTCAGCGGATCCTGAAAGATCATCGCAATCCGCTTGCCATTGATGGCGCGCCGCTCAGAGGCGCTCATCTTCAGCAGATCGCGCCCCTCGAACAGGATCGCGCCATTGGTGATTTCGCCCGGCGGGCAATCGATCAGATCCATCACCGCCGAGGCCGAAACCGACTTCCCCGACCCGGATTCGCCCAGGATCGCCAGCACCTCGCCGCGGTTGATCGACCAGCTGACATGGCGCACCGCCTGCACCGGCCCGCGCGCGGTGTGAAAGGTGACCGACAGGTCGCGGACTTCGAGCAAGGGCTCAGACATGTTTCTTGCCTCCCATTTCCAGACGCCAGCGCTGGGTCGGGTCCAATGCCACCCGCAGCCAGTTCGACAAGAGATTGAGCGAGAGCGTGGTCAGAATGATTGCCAGACCCGGCCAGAAGCTCAGCCACCAAGCGTTGGTCAGATAGGGCCGCCCCTGGCTCACCATCAGGCCCCAGGTGATTTCGGGCGGCTGGATGCCGATCCCGAGGAACGAGAGCGAGCTTTCCGCCAGCATGACAAAACTGAAATCCAGCGTCGCAATGGTCAGGATGGTGGGCAGGATCATCGGCATGATGTGGCGCGCAATGATCCGGCCACTGCTGGCCCCCATCACCTGCGCGGCCTGCACGAACATCCGCTCGCGCATTTCCAGCACTTCGGCGCGGGTGGTGCGCAGATAGACAGGGATCCGGGTGATCGCCAGCACCAAGATCAGGTTGGTGACCGACGGCTCCAGCATATAAAGCACGATGACGGCGAGCAGGAGCGAGGGAAAGGACATGATCACATCCGCCAGCCGCGGGATCGCCTCGCCCAGACGGCCGCGGGAATAGCCCGCGATCAGGCCCAGCGTGGTGCCGATCAGCGCCGAGGCCAGCACCGCCCCCGCCGCCACCGCCAGCGTATTGCTGGCCGCCACGATCAGACGGGCCAGCAAGGGCCGGCCCAGCTGATCGCCGCCGAGGATCATCATCAGCCCCTGCGACCAATCAAACGGCGGCGCATTGCGGCCGCGCAGGTTTTGCTTGGTGGCCACCGCATCCAGAAGATGCGGGCCGACGAGCGCGCAGACCACCACCACGATCAGAAAGAGAGCCGCGAAAAAGGCGGGCTTGTCCGCCCAGAGCAGCTTCAGGCTTTGCTTGAAAAAGCCGGGCTCGGGGGCGTCCTTGGGAAGGGTGTGAGTTTCGGTCATGGTCATTTCAATACCGGATACGGGGATCGAGCGCCGCATAGGCGAGGTCGATCAGGATGTTCATCAGGAAGATCGCGAAAGCGGTGACCATGATCGCGGCCAGCACCACGGTGAAATCCCGCTGCAGGATGCTGTCGATCATCAGCTTGCCCACGCCGGGAAAACCAAAGATCGTCTCGACCACCACGGCGCCGTTCAGCATGCCCGCCGCCTGATCGCCGATGACGGTGATCACCGGCAGCATCGCATTGCGCAACGCATGCACAAAGATCATCGCGCGCGGCGCGACGCCCTTGGCGCGGGCGGTTTTCACATAGGCCGAGCCGAGCGCGTTGATCATCGAGCCGCGCACCACCTGCAGGATCAGTCCGAAGGGGCGGATCGAGAGCACCGCCACCGGCAGCACCCAATGCAGGGCCGTGCCGGTGCCTGAGGTGGGCACCAGCCCAAAGCCCAGCGAAAACACCACGATGGCGACGATGGCAATCCAGAAATCCGGTGCCGCCGCCCCGATCAGCGAGCAGAAGGTGGCGATGCGGTCAAACACCCCGCCCACGCGAAACGCCGCGAGCGAGCCAAGCACGATGGCGCCGACGGTGACGATCAGCATGGTGATCGCCGCCAATTGCAGCGTCCAGCCAAAGGCCTGCACCACGACACCCAGCGCCGGTTGCGCGCGCCGGATTGAATCGCCGAAATCAAGCCGGAGCAGGTCCAGCACATAGCGCCCGAACTGGGTGATCAGCGGATCGTTCAGCCCATGCAGCGCGCGGAAATTGTCCCGGGCCTCCTGGCTGGCATCAATCGGCAGGTACAGATCCGTCGGATCCCCGGTCAGGCGCGACAGGAAGAAGACGGCAACGATCAGCAAGAGCAGCGAGATCGCGCTCGACACCGCCCGTTTCGCAAGAAAATGTTTCATGGCTGGCCCGTATCTGAAGGGGGCAGCGGGGGGCACGCGCACCGCGCCCCCCGCATCAGATTACTTGAACTTGATCTGCGCGAGTTGCAGCTCAGAGTTCGTCGCGATGGTGGGCGTGAAGTCCAGCCGCTCGGACACGCGGCTGAAACCGACCATGTGGAACAAGAACACATCCGCCGAGAGGTCATGCGCCCGCTGGAAGACCTTGCGCCAGGCCTCGGCACGCCCGTCACCCGCCGTCTCGGTGGCGACCGCGATATCCTTGTTCAGCTCTTCATCGCAGATGCCCGATTGCAGACCGTCACAGGCATATTTGAAATACATCGAGAAAACCGGATCGCCGCGGTTGTTGTCATGCATCGCCGCAACCATGGCGGGCTGTTCACCGGCCGCGAAGGGTTTGGAATAGTATTTCACCCATTCCGCGACTTCCTTCATCTCCAGCTTCACATTCAGCCCGGTTTCCGAGAACATCTGCTGCAGGGCTTCCATCACCTCGGTCACATTCGGGTAGTTGCCCAGACGCCCGATCAGCAGGATCTCCTGATCCACCGGCACGCCATCGGCCTTGGCCTCGGCCACCAGCTTTTTCGCGGCCTCGACGTCAAAGGGCGGCACGCCCAGATCGACATCGGCACCCAGTGCGGTGGGCGGCGTCATATGGGTGGCGATGCTCGCATCCGCCGGGATCAGCGTCCCGAGGAAGGCCGCGCGGTCCACCGCCATGTTCAGCGCCTGCCGGATACGGATGTCATTCAGCGGCGCAATGCTGCTGTCGATCCGCAGATAGGTGGTTTCCGAATTCGGATAGGAGAAGTCGGTTTTCGGATTGCTGGCGTCATTCTGGCTGATCAGCGGCACGATATCCGCCTCGCCCGCCGCCACCATCGCAGCCCGCACCGCATCATCCGAGCGGAACACATAGGTGGCTTGCGTCACCGCCGGCTGTTCGCCCCAATAGCCATCGCGGCGCTTGAGAATGATGTTCTGTCCCGCATTCCATTCCGCCAGCACATAGGGGCCGGTGCCCACCGGATTGCGGGTGAATTCCATCGGGGTTTCCGACGGCACCATCGTCATCGTCGAGAACAACAAGGGCAGGATCGGCTGCGCCGGATCCGAGGTGATCTCAACCGTGGTGTCATCCACCACATTGGTGGTCAGCTTCATGCCGCCAAAGAATTTCGCCCCGATCTCGCAGCTCAGCTGGTCCGAGGTGGTCCGCTCGATCGAATGCACGACGTCGGCGGCATCAAAGGCGGTCCCATCCGAGAAGGTCACGCCCGGGCGCAGGTGAAAACGCCAGGTGCCGTTGCCCATATCCTCCCAGCTTTCCGCCAGACGCGGCATCAGCTTGCCGTCCTCGGTGTTCAGCTCGGTCAGGGTTTCCGAGACGTTTTGCAGCAACACGCGGCCGATATTGGACTGCGAGGTCATGCAGGGCTCGACCGTCTCCAGCTCTTCATTCAGCGCGATGATGATGTCCGTATCCGCGGCGAAAGCGGGAACCGACAGGGTAAGCAAAGCCGCCCCGCAAAGCAGGCCCGTCCGATAATTCATTGTATTTCCTCCCTAAACACACGGCATTTGTTGTGGTCTCAGCGGCCGCCGTCGCACGCCGAGCATCTTGTGGACCCCCAGCGCCTGCGCGCCGCTCCTCGGGTCAACATTGATTTTACGGGGATCGCAGGGTCCGTCGACACGTATCTGTGCCCCATTGATCCAATCTCGCTATCACTCGCACCCTCCCGGGTATCACAAAACCTCCAAGGCAGGTCGTGCCCGCGCGGAGGCGGCCATGACGATGATGGCAACGAAAATCAGCGAGGCACCGATCCAGGTGGTCAGCGGCGGCACCTGCGCAAAAGCGAGCCAGGCCAGCGCCGCGACACAGGGGAGGCGCAGGAAATCCACCGGCGCCACGAGGCTGGCATCGGCCAATTGGAACGCCCGCGTCACCCCCAGTTGCGAAAAGGTGCCGATCACGCCTTGCAGCGCCAGAAGGCCCCATTGTTCGCCACTCGGTGACGTCCAGAAAAAGGCGGCGGGCACGGCGGCAACCGGCACCGAAACGATCAGATTCCACGCCACCAAGGTCTCGGCGCTGTCGCTGCGCCCCATGACTTTCAGCATCAGTTGAATCGCCGCGGTGAGTGCCGCCGCCAACAGCGCGAAGGCCAGCGCCCGCTCTTCGCCCAGGCCCAGAGCCGGTGCCAGGATCACGACAATCCCGATGAAGCCGAGCAAAAGCCCGGTCAGCCGCAGCGGCCCCGGCCGTTCGGACAACAGCGCCCAGGCCCCCAGCGTCACGAACAAAGGCGCGGCGAACCCGATCGCCGTCACCGTCGCGAGAGGCGCCGCCTGCATCGCGGCAAAGCCCGCGATCAGCGAGCCCAGTTTCAGCACCGCGCGCAAGAGATGCGCCCCGCGCGCCTGCGTCCGCAACATCTGCGGCCGCCGCACGATCAGCGGCAGCATGGCGATCAGGCCAAAGGCAACCCGCGTGAAACCGATCATGAAAGGATGAATCTCGCCCGCCAGCAGCCGCACGATGGCGCTGTCAACAGCCCCCCCGATGGCAACCATCGTCATGATGGCAACGCCCATCATCGCCCTGCTGCCGTGCATTCTTCCCCTCCCCAGGTTCCGCGCTCGCCCCTTCAGGCTTGCCGATTTTTGTAATTTTGTAAATAACTTGTTATTATTCCGTAAGCCATTGTTTTTGTTTATATAATATTAATTATATCTGGACTTATCTGTCAAATTCTGAAAAACAGAACAAGTATAGACGATCCGGAATCACGCCTGCCCCCAGAATCGAACGGAGGAAATGACATGAGCCGCCACACGATCGAACTGAACCAGTTGCGCCATTTCGTGGTGGTCGCCGAAGAGCTGTCCTTTCGTCGCGCCGCGCTGCGGCTGAACATCACCCAGCCACCGCTGTCGCGGCAGATTGCGCTTTTGGAACACACGCTGGGCACCCAGCTTTTCGACCGGACCAACCGCGCCATTCGCCTGACCCCGGCGGGCCGCCGGTTGCTGCTGGAGGCCACCGACATTCTGACCCGCACCGAAACCGCGATGCTGGCCGTGCGGCAGGCGGCGCGGGGCAAAGCGGGCGAAATCAAGATCGGTTTTGTCCCCTCTGCCTGCATCGAGGTCATTCCGCAGATCACGCGGCGGCTGCGCGACCGGATGCCCGATGTGACGGTGACCCTGTGCGAAGTGATGACCGCCGAAGGGATTGAGATGCTGCAGGCGGGCAGCCTTGACCTCGGCATCATCCGCCTGCCGCGCCGAAGCCCGGGCCTGCCCCTCGAAAAGCTCTGGAGCGAGCCGTTCATCCTTGCGGCACCGCGCAACCATCCGCTGCTCGCGCAGCGCAAAATCACCCTTGATGACCTGCACGAAATTGACTTCATTGGATATTCCAAAGAGCGCGGAGGGTTCTTGGCCGAAGTGGTCGAGGGTTTCCTGAGCGCGCGCGGCATCTCGCCCAACACCCTTTATGCGGTTGCCCAGAGCCATACGGTGATGGCCCTCGTCAATGAGGGCTTTGGCGTGGCCCTGGTGCCGCGCTCGAATGGCCGCATCGCCATGGCCAACACCGTGATGCGCGATATCGATCTGCCTGCGGATGATCTGCATTCTGACCTCTACTTGGCGTTGCGCCCGAACCAGCCCGAGCCGCTGTTGCGCGATGTGGCGGAGCTGATCCGCGCAGAACTGACCCCCCACATCCTGCCCCGCCCGAAGGAATAAGGGAGCCCGTCGCCACGCGCGCCCCCGGCTTTCAGCGCCCCTGAGCCTGCCGCCAGGCGGCAAATTCCGCGGCAAATTCCGGCTTGGTCTGCGGATAGAGCCCGATCACCGGCGTGCCGGATTTGACCTTTTCCACCACAAAATCCTCATAGACGGTCATCTCGACCGCCTCTGCCGTCACCTCATCGGCAATCTCGGCGGGGATCACGATCACGCAATCGGCGTCACCCACCACCACATCGCCGGGAAAAACCGCGACATCGCCGCAGCCAATCGGCACATTCAGATCATAGGCTTCGTGCAGCGTCAGATTGGTCGGGCTGGAGGGGCGGCTGTGATAGGCGGGGATCTCCAGCGCCCCAATCACCGCCGCATCGCGAAAACCGCCATCGGTCACCACGCCCGCAACGCCGCGCATCTGCAGACGCGTCACCAGAATGTCTCCTGCCGAGGCCGCCCGCGCATCCTTGCGGCTGTCCATCACCAGCACATGTCCCTCGGGGCAGCTTTCTACCGCCACGCGCTGCGGATGCGCGGGGTTGCGGAACTCCACTAACTGGTTGCGATCCTCACGCGCCGGGATGTAGCGGAGCGTGTAGGCCGGGCCGACCATGTTGCGGCCTTTGAAACCGAGGGGGTTCACCCCCTGGATCACCTGATTGCGCAGCCCGCGCTTGTAAAGCGCCGTGGCCAAAGTGGCGACCGAAACGCCCATCAGCGCCTCACGGGTGGTTGGATTCATCGTCTTCTCCCTCATGCCAGATCTGCAGGCAGTACGGACTGCGGCAGGTTTTGATAGCTCACCGGGCGCAGGAACCGCCGGATCGACAACGTGCCGACCGAGGTTGCGCCAAAATTCGTGCTGGCCGGATAGGGGCCGCCATGCACCATCGCGTCACAGACCTCGACCCCGGTCGGAAAGCCGTTGGCCAGGACACGCCCCGCCATCCGCTCAAGGATGGGCAGCAATTGCCGCGCCAAGGCGGTATCGCCCGCATCCAGATGCAGGGTCGCGGTCAGCTGGCCCGCAAAACTGCGGGCAATCTCCAGCATCTCCTCCGGGCTTTCGACGGTGACCAACAGGCCAAGCGGGCCGAAAACCTCTTCGGCAAGCTGATGATTTTGCAGCCAATCCGATGCCTTCACCGCAAAGAGCGCCGGGATCACGGACCGCGCCTCGCAGTGCCCCGCAAGCCGCGCCTCCACCTGTGGCAGGGCGGCGATCCGGTCATGGCCCGCACGATAGGCCGCCGCGATCCCCGGCGTGAGCATCACCTGCGCCCCCACGGCAGAAAGCGCCTCCTGCGCCGCCGCCAGCACGGCTCCGGCCTGTGCCGCCAGCACCACCGCAATTCCCGGATTGGTGCAGAACTGCCCCGCCCCCATCGCCAGACTGCCCGCCCAGCCCCGGCCAATTTCGGCCCCGCGCGCTGCCACAGCCTCGGGCAAGAGAAACATCGGATTGACCGAACCCAACTCGCCAAAGAACGGGATCGGGTCGGGTCGCGCGGCACAAAGATCAAAAAGCGCCCGCCCCCCGGCGAGCGAGCCGGTGAAGCCCACCGCCTTGATCCGCGGATGCGTGACCAGCGCGGTGCCCACATCGCGGCGACCGCCCTGGATCAGACTGAACACGCCGGGATGCAGGCCGCAGCGGCGTCGCGCGGCCTCAATCGCCTCGGCCACAATCTCGCCGGTGCCGGGATGCGCCGAATGGCCCTTGACCACGACCGGACAGCCCGCCGCCAGCGCCGCGGCCGTGTCGCCACCCGCCGTGGAAAAGGCCAGCGGAAAATTGGAGGCGCCAAACACCGCCACCGGCCCCACCGGCCGCTGCATCAGCCGGATTTCCGGGCGCGGCGCGGGCTGCCGGTCGGGCAGCGCCGCATCGGTCCGCCGGTCGAGATAGGCCCCGTCGAGGATATGCTGCGCGAAAAGGCGCAACTGGCCGGTGGTGCGGCCCCGCTCTCCGTTCAGCCGCGCTTCCGGCAGGCCGGTTTCCTGCGTGCCGATCTCGGTGATCTCGGCGGCGCGGGTCTCGATTTCCTCGGCGATCGCGGTCAGAAACGCCGCGCGGGTCTCGCGGGAAGCGTAGCCATAATCCCAAAACGCCGCCTCTGCCGCCTCGCAGGCGCGGTCCACCAGATCCACCGTGCCCACGGCAAAATCATGCGCCGGCCCCTGCGCCGGTTCCGAGCGGAAATGCTGATCGCCGCCGATCCATTCGCCTGCGATCAGATGTTTGCCGTGCGGTGTGTATCCCATTGTTTTTCCTAAACTTCCGTCATCAGCCGCGCCCGATATAGGGCATGGAGGAGGCCATCAGCGTCATGAATTGCACATTGGCTTCGGCTGGCAGGCTGGCCATGTTCACCACCGCCTGTGCCACATGCTCGGCATTCATCATCGGCTCGGGGCGTATGCTGCCATCCGCCTGCGGCACGCCGCGGGTCTGGCCCTGCGACATCTCGGTCAGCGCATTGCCGATGTCGATCTGCCCGCAGGCAATGCCAAAGGGCCGCCCGTCCAGCGAGAGGGTCCGCGTCATGCCGGTGACCGCATGTTTCGAGGCGGTATAGGCGATGGAGCCGGGCCGCGGCACATGCGCCGAAATCGAGCCATTGTTGATGATCCGGCCGCCCTGCGGCGCTTGCCGCCGCATCCGCGCAAAGGCGGCGCGGGCACACAGGAACATGCCGGTGATGTTGACATCCGTCACCCGCCGCCAATCGGCGAGGGTCATCTCGTCGATCAGCACCGATTTCAGCCCCTGGCCCGCATTGTTGAACAGCGCATCAATCCGCCCCCAGGCTTTCATCGCCCGGTCGAAGGCCGCCTCAACCTCGGCCTCCTGCGTCACATCGCAGGGCAGGATCAGCGCGCCCGGCGCACCCTCGGCGCTGTCGATCAGCGCCTCTTCGCGCCGCCCCAGCAAGCCAACCTGCCAGCCCGCCTTGAGAAAAGCCCGCGCCGTGGCGCGCCCGATCCCGCCCGAGGCGCCGGTGATGATGATGGAGGGGGCCATCCCTCAGCGCAGCCCGTTGGCGGCAATGAATGCCCCCAGCTTGTCCTGTTGCGCAGGCGTCAGCGGCCAGGCCGAGGGCGGCCGCGTCGGCCCGCAATCGCGCCCCAGTGCCATCAGCGCCGCTTTGACGCCGGTGACATTGGTGCCGTTCATCTCTTCGGCACGGATGTCCTCAAAGGCTTTCATCCCCTCGATCAGCGCATTGGCGCCGGTGTAATCGCTAGCCTCCAGCGCCGCATGGATCGCCAGCGAGCGTTCCGGCCAGACGTTGATCAGCCCGGAGGTAAAGCCCCGCGCGCCCACCGCATAGAGGGCGGGTGCCCAAACCTCGGCCAAGCCCCCCACCCAGACAATCTCCGGCGCGCAGGCGGCTTTGGCTTCGGCCAGTTTCAACGGGTTCGGCGTCGCCCATTTCACGCCCTTGACGCCCGGCACCGCGCAGAGATCGGCAATCGCCCGCGTCCCAATCGCATCATTGCGCAGATAGAGCATCATCGGCAGCCCGCCCGAGGCATCCGCCACGGCATTGAGGTAGTCCACCACGCCGCGCGGCGCGACAAAGGGATCGGGCGGCTGATGCACCATCAGCGCGGTGGCGCCCGCCTCGGCACTGGCGCGCGCCAGACGGCAGGCATCGCGGATGCCCCGCCCCACGCCGCCCAGCACCGGCGCGCGGCCATCGACCATGTCCACCACTTCGCGGATCATCACGCAGGCCTCATCGGTCGTCAGCGCGTAAAACTCGCCGGTATTGCCGTTCACCACCGGCATGTGGAGCCCCGCCCCGAGGGCGCGGTCGATGATTGGTTGCAGCTTGGCGGGCGCAATCTCGCCCGCAGCGTCATAGGGGGTGACAAGGATGCCGGAAATGCCGGTCAGCGCCTGATCGAGGGTAAGGGTCATGTCCCGCTCTCCTTAATAAATGTCCGGCTCGCCCGCGGCCTGGCCGAAGTCGCGTTCGAGATAGTCAAAGTCGCAACCCTTGTCGGCCTGGGTCACATGGCGCGAGAACATATAGCCCCAGCCCCGTTCATAGCGCGGCGCGGGTGCCACCCAGGCGGCGCGGCGGGCGGCGATCTCGGCGTCATCCACCAGCATGTCAAGCCGCCGGTTCGGCAGATCGAGGCGGACAAGGTCGCCGGTTTTCAGCAAGGCCAGCGGCCCGCCGATAAAACTCTCAGGCGCCACATGCAGGACGCAGGCGCCATAGGAAGTGCCCGACATCCGCGCGTCCGAAATCCGCAGCATGTCGCGGTGGCCCTGCTTGATCAGCGCCTTCGGGATCGGCAGCATCCCCCATTCCGGGAAACCCGGGCCGCCCAGGGGGCCCGCATTGCGCAGCACCATCACCGTATCGGGGGTGACCTCCAGATCCTCGTCATCCACCGCCTTTTTCATCTCGGGGTAGCTGTCAAAGACCAGCGCCGGTCCTTCATGCACATGGTATTTCGGATCGCAGGCGGCGGGTTTGATCACCGCGCCATCGGGGCAAAGATTGCCGCGCAGAACCGCCAGCGAGCCTTCGTGGTAGACCGGGTTCGACAGCGGGCGGATCACATCGTCGTTGTACACCTGCGCCCCTTCCAGATTTTCCCCGATCGACTTGCCGGTCACCGTCAGCGCCGTGCAATCCAGCCGCGCCTCCAGCTGTTTCATCAGCGCCCGCAGACCGCCCGCATAGTAGAAATCCTCCATCAGATAGTCTTTGCCCGAGGGCCGGACATTGGCGATCAGCGGCGTCTCGCGCCCCAAAGCGTCCAGATCATCCAGCGTCAGATCCACCCCGGCGCGGCGGGCCATGGCGATCAGATGCACCACCGCATTGGTTGAACAGCCGGTCGCCATTGCCACGATGGCCGCATTGCGCACCGAAGCCTCGGTCACCACCTTGGCGGGGGTCAGGTCTTCCCAGACCATCTCGACAATCCGCCGCCCGCAATCCGCCGCCATCCGCTGATGGCCCGAATCCACCGCCGGGATCGAGGATGCCCCCGACAGGGTCAGCCCCATCGCATCGGCAATCGCCGTCATCGTCGAGGCGGTGCCCATCGTCATGCAGACCCCGGCCGAGCGGGCAATGCCGCCCTGCAGGCCCAGCCATTCCGCGTCCGAGACATTGCCCGCGCGCCGCTCGTCCCAGTATTTCCAGGCGTCCGAGCCAGACCCGAGCGGTTTGCCCGCATAATTGCCGCGCAGCATCGGTCCGGCGGGCAGGAAAATCATCGGCACCCCCGCCGTGATCGCTCCCATCACAAGGCCCGGCGTGGTCTTGTCACAGCCGCCCATCAGCACCACACCATCCAGCGGATGCGCGCGGATCTGCTCTTCGGTCTCCATCGCCAGCATGTTGCGGTAGAGCATCGAGGTCGGCTTGTTGAAGCTCTCATCCACCGACAGCGCTGGCAGCTCGACCCCGAGCCCGCCCGCCTGCGCAATCCCGCGCTTCACATCGACGACCCGGTCGCGGAAGTGCGCGTGGCACGAGTTCAGATCCGACCAGGTGTTCAGAATGCCAATGATCGGACGGCCCAGAAAATCCTCTTCGGAATAGCCCAGCTGCATCATCCGCGAGCGGTGTCCGAAGCTGCGGAGATCGTCCGGCGCGAACCAGCGCGAGGAGCGTAGGGACTCAGATGTTTTGCGCGGGACGCCGGTCATTGCAGGGGGTTCTCCAGATCATTCTGCGCCGTCGCCCGGCGCCTTTACCCGTTGATGTATTCGCATACATTTTTGGGTGTCAATCAGAAATCGAAGAAAAACGCCTTATTTTGCGTGCGGAAAGATTCCAAGTTGACAGGGCAATCCCCGGTGTTGCATTTCAATGTATGCGAATACATTACCGCATCACATTGATCGTCTGGCTGATGGAGCAGGCAGCCGATCACCACAGCCGCCGCAGCGATGCGGTATCAGGGAGGCCTCTATGAAACTCACCCGCAGAACGATTCTCGCCACGGCCGCAGCTGGCATGTTGCTGGCGCCGCTTGCCGCCACCGCACAGGACCTGCCGCGCAACATCCGCATGGTGATCGGTTCGAATTCGACCGGTGGCGATACTTACCAGAATGCCGCGATTCTGGCTGACGCCCTCTCGGCGCAGCTGGGCGTGAACATCAAAGTGGATGCGGTGGGTCCGTCAGAGGGCCTCAAGGCGCTGGCGCGCGACAGCCGTGGCACCACGATCATGCTGTTCCACGATCAGGCCTTCCTGCAAAACCTCTACGGGGTGCAGGGCTCGTCGGACATTTTCACCGAATTCGCCGTGGGGCCGACCATCGCCATCAACCCGGCCAATGCCTATCTGGTCCCGAAAAACTCGCCCTATCAGACCATGGAAGACATTCTGGCGGCCGCCGCGGCGGGCACCAAGGTCCGCGTGGCGATCCAACCCGGGGGCGTCTCGGAGATCGGCTTCACCGCGATGAAGAACGCCGCCCGCCTGCGTGCGCCCGGCTCCGAGGCCAATCTGGTGGCGGTCAACACCGGCTCGCAATCGGACAAGAACCAGGCGCTGTTCGACGGGCTGGCAGATGTGATCAACGGCTCGATCCAGGCCAATGAGCAGTTCACCCAGCTCGACGCCAGCGATCAGAAATCCATGCGCTTCATCTGGCTGACCTCCAGCCCCGAGGCGCTGCAACAGGCCCCTGAAGCGGGCATTGGCGCGACGACCCGCGAGATGCTTCTGGATTACACCTCGCCCAAAACCTCGGTGCCGTTTGATGCCAGCAAGGACTTTGTTTTCGATAAGGAGTTTTTCCTGATCTACAACAAGGACATGGCCCCGGCACAGATGGATGCGATCGATGCCGCGCTGACCGCGCTTTATGACGCGGGCGACATCCAGAAACGCCAGCTCGAGGCGTTCTTCACCCCCGACTTGCGCCTGCGCGCCGATGCCGCCGCGCATCTGGAGAAGAAGAACGGTGAATACGCGGGCATCATCGCCACGCTCAAGGGCAACTGAGCCCCGCGGGGGGTGGCCGCAGCGCCGCCCCCACCCCGACCCTGACAGGAGCGCATGATGGGCAGCCTGACCCACGTCACCATTGATTTCTCGACCTCCCACCTAATCTTTCCCAAGCTGATCGGCACCATCCTGCTGTTCCTCGGCATTGCCATCGCGCTGACCCGGCGTGGTGCCATCGCCGGATCCGGCAAGATGTGGGCCCGCACCTTTGCCGAAATGGACAAGCCGCGCTTTCTGGGCACACTGGCGCTGACCATCGTCTATTTTTCCGCGATGGAGCCGATTGGCAATGTCTGGCCGAACACCGGGCTGGGCTTTCTGATCTGCTCGATCCCCTTCGTCTTCCTCTCGGGCGCCATTTTCGCGCATGACCGCAGCCCGCGTGGCCTCGCGGCGCTGGCCCTCATCGCCGTGATCGCGCCCACCACCGTCTGGTGGCTGTTCTCGTCAATCTTTTTCCTCACCCTGCCCTGAGCGAGGCCGCCATGGAAATCCTTGGGTTCATCACCCCTCTTTTCGTCCTGTTGATCTGTGCTGGCACCTTTGTCGGGATCATCTTCGGCGCCATCCCCGGCATGACCGCGACCATGGCCGTCGCCGTTTGTCTGCCGCTGACCTATTCGCTCGGCCTCAACAACGGCCTCGCCCTCCTGCTCGGCCTCTACGTGGGGGGCATCTCCGGCGGCCTCGTGCCCGCCATTCTGCTGGGCATCCCCGGCACGCCCTCCTCGATCACCACCTGCTTTGACGGCCATCCGATGGCGCAACGTGGCGAGGGCGAAAAGGCCCTGCGCATCGGCATCATCAGCTCTTTCGTCGGCGGCATCATCTCGCTCGCCGCCCTCTATCTCTTCACCCCGACGCTGGCCGATTTCGCGATCAAATTCTCCTATGTCGAGAAATTTCTGGTCATCCTCTTCGCCCTCACCGTGATGGCGGCGCTGAGTTCGGACATGCTGCTGGGGATCTTCTCGGGCTTTCTCGGCATCTTCATCTCGCTGATCGGCGTCTATGACACCACCAACGGCGGCAATGGCGCCTTTCGCCTGATCCCGCCGGGCACGGAATACTGGCTGGAATCCGGCTTTTCGCTGCTGCCGGTGTTGATCGGCCTCTTTGGCCTGACCGCCATTCTCGAAGAGGTGGAAAGGGGCATGCCCAAGGGGCAAAAGCTGTCGGATCTGAAAGTGGGCGCGAAGGCGCGGTTCTCGTTCGGCGTGTTCAAGGGCCAGATCGTCAACCTGATCCGCTCCTCCTCCATCGGCACCTTTGTCGGCATTCTGCCGGGCGTCGGCGGCTCTGCCGCCTCGATCCTCAGCTACACCGCCGCCAAGGCCAGCTCGTCGCATCCCGAGACCTTTGGCAAGGGCGAGCCTGCGGGCATCATCGCCTCGGAATCCGGCAATAACGGGCTGACCGGTGGCGCGCTGGTGCCGCTCTTGTCGCTGGGCATCCCGGGCGACAGCACCACCGCGCTCTTGATCGGGGCCTTCGCGCTGCAGGGCGTGCAGGTCGGGCCGCTCTTCATCGGCAACAATCCCGAGACCTGGAATGCGATGATCGTGGCAATGCTGATCGCCAATATCGCCATGTTCGGCATGATGTATGTGGCCATCCGCTATTTCGCCCTCGTCGTGGCGATCCCCAAGCACATCCTTTACCCCGTCATCCTGATGATGTGCGTCATCGGCGCCTATACGATCAATTACGGCATCATCTTTGACGTCTGGACGCTGCTGATCTTTGGTCTTTTCGGCTGGCTCGCGGTGAAACTGCGGCTGGAAGTGGCCCCGTTCATCATCGGCTTCATTCTGGGCCCCTCGGCCGAGATCTACTTTGTGAAATCGCTGGAGAGTTTTGGCGATGTGACGATCTTTTTCACCAAAAGCTGGATTGCCATGCTGCTCTGGGTGCTGATCGCCGGATCGGTGGCAGGCTCGGTGATGCTGTCGCGGCGCAACAGGCGCCTGTCAGAGTAATGCCCCTGCTGTCAGCCCCTTGCGGGGGGCTGGCCTGCTCTGCGATAAGTTGGCCATGACCAAGAACAGCCCCGCATTCCCGCGCAAACCCGGCGCGCACACCGAGATGGTGACCATGACCACCGTCGGCCGCCTGGCGGGTGTGTCGCAGGTGACCGTGTCGCGGGCGCTGTCGAACCCCGAGAAAGTCTCGCCCGAGACGCTCAAGCGGATCCGTGAGGCGATCACCCTGACGGGATTTGTGCCCAATGCGCTGGCGGGGGCGCTGGCGTCGCGCAAAAGCGGGCTGATCACCGCGCTTGTCCCCTCGATCACCAACATCGTCTATTCCAGCCTGCTGCACGGGTTTTCCGAGATCATGCGCCGCGAAGGCTATCAGATCATGCTGTCGGAAACCGGCTTTGATCCGGCCGATGAAGAGGCGCTGATCTTCACCCATCTCTCGCGCCGCCCCGATGGCATCTTGCTGACCGGCATCCATCACACGCCCGAGGCGCGGCGGATGCTGCTGAGCATGGGGATTCCGGTGATCGAGATCTGGGACATCACCGAAACGCCGGTGGATTGCTGCGTGGGCTTTGCCCATAGTGCCACGGGCCAGGCGGTGGCAGATTTTGCGATGCAGGCGGGCTATCTCCGAGCCGCCACCGTCAGCGCCAGCGATGAGCGCGCGCTCCGCCGCCGCAAGGCCTTTGCCGAGCGGTTTGCCGCGCGCAGCGGGACAACGGTTGCGCGGATTGATTACGCCGAAGGCCCCGCGACGCTGGAACGGGGGCGCCAATCCTTGCGCGATCTGATTGACCAGCACCAGTTTGCCAAGGGCGTGGTCTTTTGCAGCTCGGATCAATATGCCCATGGCGTGTTGATCGAAGCGCAGGCGCGCGGGCTGCGCGTGCCCGAAGATATCGCGGTCATCGGCTTTGGCGATCAGGATTTCGCCGCCCATACGGCCCCGGCCCTGACCACGGTGCGGGTTGACCGTGACGCGCTTGGCCGCGCGGCCGCCAATGCGCTGCTGGACCGGTTTCGCGGCGCGCAGGATCTGGCCAGCGTGATCGACGTCGGCTTTGAAATCGTGCGCCGCATCTCGGCCTAGCCCCCCGGCTCGTACAAGGTGCCGCGCGGCAGCCCGAAATCCGCAAGATCCTGCTGCACCATGTCGCGGGGCGCGATCTTGCCATGCATCGGCACCACGGCGGAGCCGAGCGCGAGAAGCAGCACCGGTATTTCGCGGCGCTCGGGCCACAATCGCTGCGCGATGGCCGCGATGGCCCAGACGGACAGCGCCGTCAGCAGCGGGTTCAGGAGGCTGATGCCGCCAAAGGAAGGCATCAGCGCCAGCAAGATGGCATGCCCCGGACGGTATTGGCTGCCCCAGAGCCCCCGCGCCTCATTGGTATATGCAAAGTACGGCTGGCAACTCTGGTGATAGGGCAGGCTGTCAGAGGACAGCGGCGCGAGGAACTGGCCGTGACGCAGGATCTCGGCCTGAAACTGCGAAAGTTATTCATCCGGCGACACTCCAGAGCCCTGAAAGACCCAGCGCGCGATCATCCAGCTGGCAAGGGCACTGCCCAATGCGAGGACGATGACGGCACGGCGGGCCGCCACCCGTCCGACCGCGCGGTGGTCGCTGAGCGGTCCCCTGCGGGCAAGGATCAGGGCCCCACCACCAAAACGCCAAAGGTGATGGCCCCCGGCAAATCCCGCGCCACAAACAACATAAACGTCACGATGACCTCGACATTCGCTGTGTCGGGACTGACGATCCCCGACGTCGTCCGGAAACGCGCGAATGCCACCCCGAGCACGGCCGGGCACAGGGTCAGCCCCACAATCCACCGCGATGAGACCCGGCAGCCGCAAGATCCCGGACAAGGCCGGGTTACCGACATACCTGTTTTTCCACGGCATCGCACCCGGCTTGACCTCGCCCTTGAAACGCGAGCCCATGCACAGCTCAGCACCCTCAAGCAATCTGCCGGTCATCGCAGCGCTTCGACGGAATCATACGCGCAACCGCTGTCGCCCCTCATCAGATATTCGGCACGGGCGGCGCGGAAACCGCCCATCCGCGCCGCGCCACAGCCCCGCTCGGCGACCGGCACGACGCGCGCGCCCGTGCCTGACTGCCGTCGGTGCTGCCGGTATCGGCCACAATGACCTCTCCGGTCAGGCCCTATTGGGCCGTGATCAACGCGGGGGCTTCGAGTGAGCGGTGCAGGCAGCGCTCAATGGTCAGCGCTTCATCGAGCCAAGGGAGCACGATCGCGACCGAGACTGATGACATTTTCATTGTTTCGATACCCGATATTTTACGTCTTTGCGGCTCAATTTTTTAAGTTTCCGATACGGTTACGTCCGACCAATGGCGCTTGTTGCCAGTTTGGTGGCGCCGCAGGTTCGCGCCCTGACCACGGGCGTTCAAAGGCGCGCACCGCGCCTTGCAGGACGCAGTCGCGGCGTTTGAGCCGGGAGTGGGGTGCCCGGGGCAATCCCGCGGCGCAGGGGATCGTCACAGCCACCGCATGACGCGCCCCGCCAGCCCGCCGAATTGCGAGGTGGAAGAGGCCGGGCGCAGCAGGATCAGCGGGCGGGGCGTGGTCCGCGTCGCTTTACAGCGCCCCTGCCTCTGCGAGCGGGCACCCTCCGGGACCGCCCGCTGGCGTGGCGGCATGCGCCATCACGCGGCCCGCTCCGCCTGAAGTGCCACGGCTGCGCCCTCTGCATCAAAGAGGCGCATCGCGGCGGGATCCGCGTTCAGACCAACCCGCATGCCCTCGGAGAGTGCTGCCATGCCGGGCACTTTGACAATCAGCGGCGCGGCCCCCTGCCCCGCTGCGGCAACCTCGACATGCACGATCTGCACCTCTCCCAGCTGTTCGATCAGCGAGATCTGTCCCTGCAGCAGAGCCGTTTCGCCCGTGCAGAGCCGCAGATCTTCGGGCCGGATCCCAAGGTGCATCTGACCTCCCACATAGGCCCGTGGCACGTCCAGCGGCGGGCGCAATGCCGTACCATCTGCCAGCCGGAACACCGGGCGCGGCGCCGCTGCCTCCAGCGTCACCGCCAGCACGTTCATCGCGGGCGAGCCGATAAAGCCTGCCACGAACAAATTGGCCGGGTGACGGTAGAGATCAATCGGGCGGCCGATCTGCTCGATCTTTCCCCCCCGCAACACGACGATCCGGTCGGCAAGGGTCATCGCCTCGACCTGATCGTGGGTGACGTAGATCATCGTCGTCTCCGGCATCGACTTTTTCAGCTTGGCGATCTCGACCCGCGTCGCCGCGCGCAACGCCGCATCGAGGTTCGAGAGCGGCTCATCGAACAGGAACACCTTCGGGTCGCGCACAATGGCCCGGCCAATGGCCACGCGCTGGCGCTGTCCGCCCGACAACGCCTTGGGATGGCGCTGCAAGAACGGGGTCAGCTGCAATTTATCCGCCGCCGCCTGCACGCGTTCGGCAATTTCCGCCTTTGGCAGACCCGCGATCTGCATCCCGAAGGCCATGTTCTGAAACACGGTCATATGCGGGTAGAGCGCGTAAGACTGAAAGACCATCGCAATGCCGCGCTCGGCCGGGGGCACATGGTTCATCAACGTGCCCCCGATGCGCAACTCGCCCGATGAAATGTCTTCGAGACCGGCGATACAGCGCAAGAGGGTGGATTTCCCGCAGCCCGACGGGCCGACAAAGGCGACGAATTCGCCCGCCTGAATGTCGAGATTGATGCCGTGCAGCACCGGCAGGTTGCCATAAGATTTGCGGACATTGCGCAGCGTCAGATTGGCCATGGTGTTCCCCTTGGGTCGGATGGGGCGCGGTTCAGGCGCCCGGGGTGAGAGAGGACAGCAGGCGCACCAGCGCGCCCGGCCGGCGATTTTCGATTTCGGCATCGTTGCGCAGGCGGATCGCATGCCGCACCACGCGCGCGCCCAGATAGCGAAAGGGCTCGGGCGGCAAAGCGGTGCGGCGCTCCAGCCCGACAAGGCCGCTGCGCGACCATGGGTCATCGCGGCCGAGCACAAGGCTGGCCAGGATACGGCCGGCCACCGGGGTCTGCGCGATGCCGGTGCCGTTGAAACCAACCCCGAAGAGAATATCCGGCTGACCCGACAAATGGCCAAAAACCGGCAGATGCTCGGCCATACAATCAATCGGGCCGGTCCAGTCATGGGTGATCCCGACCCCGGACAAATCCGGGTAAACGCGGTGCAATTCGCGGATGTTGTCGGCACGGACATCGGCCTTGCCGCCCGGGGTGCGGCGGTTGAAATCCGCCCCGAAGGCCCCGGCATAGGCAACGCGGCCACTGCCCCGGCCAAAGATGACGCGGCCTGCCGCCGTGCGCTGATAATAAAGCACATGGGATTGCGCATCGCAGATCGACTCGCCTTGCGTCCATCCGATACGGTCCAGAAGATCCGGCACCGGCGCTGTCGCAATGATCTGGCTGTCAACGACATACATGTAGCGCCGCAGTTCCGGAATCGCCGCGCCCCAGGCGTTCGTTGCAATGACCACCTTTCCCGCCGTCAGCTGGCCACCGGGGGTGCGCAGCCTGCAGGGTTTGCCCGCATCGATATGATCGACCGGGCTTTGCTCATGGATCACCACCCCGCGCCGTTGCGCGAGCGCCCGCAACCCCAGCGCCAGCTTGGCAGGCTGAACGCTGCCCGCGCGCGTCTCTTCGACCCCGATGTAGGACACGGAGGAACCCGTCCGATGCCGGAGCGCTGCGGCAGAGATCGGGCGAAGCGGGCTCTCTCCCTGCGCCGCAGCGCCGGACACCGCCTGCAGCCAGGCCCCTTCCTGCGCTTCAGAGCTGGCGGTCCACAACCAACCGTCCAGCCGCAGATCCATATCAACGGTTCCCGAAGCCTGCAGCCCGGCCAGCTCATCAATCGCATCGGTCGTTGCCCGGCAGAGCCGCACCGCATCCTCGGGGCCGACGAGGCGGGTCAACAGGTCGATCTCGGCGAACCAGCTGTGCACCTGCCCGCCATTGCGCCCCGAGGCGCCGCCGCCGCAGATGTCCGCCTCCAGAATGGTCACCCGCAGATCGGGGGCCTGCTCTTTCAGGCGCAGCGCGGTCCAGAGGCCGCAATAGCCGCCCCCGATGATGGCCACATCGCAATCGGCGGCCCCGGAAAGCGGGGCGGAGGCAGGTGCCGCGCCGGCATCCTGCAGCCAAAAAGACCGGTCTGCCGCGGCGGCAATGGCAACGGGGCGAAAGCTGTAACGTGTCATGTCATTCCTGTGCCGTGGCGATGACCCCGGCATATTGCTGCCAGAGCCAGGTGGGAATCGGCGCGAGAGGTTGCGGAAAGCCCCCCTCATGCGCGCAGGTTTCGGAGGCCGCTTTCGCCGCGCGGGCGAGGGCTTTTGCAGCCGGGAGGCCTGCCACGCAATAATCGGCCAGAAAGGCGGCGATGAAGCTGTCACCCGCGCCGCAGGTGTCGATCACCGCCACCGGCTGCGCCGCCACCGCATGCAGGGTCTGGCCGTCGTGGAAAAAGGCACCGCGCCGCCCGCAGGTCATCACCACCTGCCGGGCGCCACCGGCCAGAAAGCCCTCGATCAGCGGCAGCACCGGCACGTCAGCCCGCTCGGGCCCCGAGGCAAAGACCAGCGGCACCCCCGCGAGGTCAAGCGCCCGATGTGCCGTGGATACATCAACACTGAAGGCCGCCCCCCGCGCGCTCAGGTGCCGGACCAGATCCTGCGGCGCATTCGTGCCCAAATGCACCCAGTCCGCCACCTGCAGGGCGGCCAGCCGCAGCGCATCCGGCATATAGTGCAGACCCACACCCAAATCCTCGAGCAGGAAGCGCCGGTCGCCCTGCCGGTCCTGCAGCAAGGTGACGGCGGTCCGGCCCGGCCGACGCTCGCAATCGGCGGGGTCAAGGCCCGCCCCGGCAATGGCGCGCAGGATCGTGTCGCCCTCGGCATCGGGTCCGACCACGCCGAAATACCGCGCCTCAAGGCCCCGACGACGCCACTGCACGGCCACGTTCAGCGCATTGCCGCCCACCGCCATCTGGTTGCGCGAGAGATAGGCATCCAGACAATTGTCCCCCACCGAGATCAGATGCGGCCCGGTCATGCCGCACCCCCTTGCTGTGGCGCGGGGCTTTGCACGCGCGCTGCGTCAGGGCTTTGGACCCCGCAAGAAGGCGCAAGGGGCATTGCCGCCCGTGATCGGGATGCATGATGCAGAAAGTAGGTCATTTGCCGATCCCCTGGGTCAGGCCGCGGATGAAATACCGCTGGGTCAGGAAGAAGATGAGAACGATGGGCAGCGCCGAAATGGTCATCGCCGCGAAAACGGCCGCGAAATTGGTGCCCTGTTTCGACATCATCGAGGTGAGGCCCACGGGCAGGGTCTGCACGCCGGGACTGTTGGTGAAAATCATCGCGAAGAGATATTCGTTCCAGGCGAAAAGAATATGCAGCACCACGCAGGACATCAGGATCGGCTGGCAGAGCGGCAAGATCACGCGGCGAAAAATCTGACCCGGCGACGCGCCGTCCATCATCGCCGCTTCGTCCAGATCGCGTGGCAGATCAAGCATATAGGCGCGGATCAGGAAGGTGGTGAAAGGAACCCGAAACGCGGTATAGAGCAAGATCAGGGCGGCATGGCTGTCGTAGATGCCCAGGCCTTGCAACATGCGGACCAGCGGCACCAGCGCCACCGTCGGGCTGAGCATCATCCCCCCCAGAATGAAGCCGACGATCAGCGGCTTGCCCGGTATCTCGGTGCGGGTCAGGCCAAAGGCGGTCCAGGCGCTGATGAGCACGGTCGCGATGGTCGAGACCAGGGTGACAATCAGACTGGAGAGCAGATAGCCCTGCGTGGCCTGCCAGGCCGCCAGATAGTTTGCAAACGACCAGCTTTGCGGCAGCGCGAACGGATCACTGAAGATCTGACTGTTCGACTTGAAGCCGCCAAGGGCCATCCACAGGAGCGGATAGATCACCAGAATGCCCATCGCCACCAGAAAGGCCCAGAGCATGGCCCGCAGCACGACGGGCCAGAAATGACGGTTGTTGTTCATGCCATCACCCTGCGTTTGCGGGTGTACCACAGCTGCGCCACACCACAGAGCATGGTGACCGCGAAGATGAGCGAGCCGATGGCCGCCGCATAGCCCATGTCATTTTGGTTAAAGCCCTGCTCAAACAGCCATGTGCCCAGAACCTGACTGGAATTGTTGGGGCCGCCTGCGGTCATCACCATGATTTCGTTGAAAACCTGAAAGGCGCCGGTCGTGGTCACGATGATCATCATGCCCGTCATCTCGCGCGTCATCGGCAAGGTGATCGACCACAGCTGCCGCAGCGCGCCCGCCCCATCCATCCGCGCAGCATCATAGAGCTCTTGCGGGATCTTCTGGATGGCGACCGAAAACAGCAGCGTTGAATAGCCAAAACCCTGCCATTGGCTCATCGCGATCACGGCATAGATCGCGGTGGACGCATCGCCAAGCCAGACGCGGGAATGATCCGCCAGCCCCAGCTGCGTCAGCACCGCGTCCAGAATGCCGATGTCGGGCTGATAGATGAAGTAGAACAACAGCCCCGTCACCGTCGTCGAAATGGCCGAGGGGATGAAATAGACCGCCCGCCAGATTGCGCGCCAACGGTTCGTGCGCAGGCTTTCGATGATGGCCGCCAGGCAGAAGGCACCAAAAACCTGAAACAGGATGGAGAGCAGCGCATAGGCCGTGTTGTTCCACAGGGCGGTTGCGATCACCGGATCAGAGGCGAGACGCCGGTAATTCTCCAGCCCGACAGGGGTCACCTCGCCGGTGAAAATATCCTGCTGCGTGGTGCTGACCAGAAAGTTGTTCAGGATCGGATAGTAAACGAACCAACCCACGATCCCCAGCGCCGCTGCCACCCAGCGCAGCGACCAGAGCGCCATCATCACCTGCCGGGCCGGGTGGGGCGCGCTCTTCACGCGCCCCGTCAGCACAGTTTCCGGATACTGCCCCATTGTTACTTGGCCGCTTCAGCGGCGGCGCGCACCGAGGCCACAACCTCTTCGGCGCTCATGTCACCGCCCGCAAAGGCCTGAATGCCGCTGAGCCATGCCGCCGCCACTTTCGGGTGGTTGACCGTGTCCAGCCACTGAATCAGATAGGACGCCTTCGCGATATCCTCCAGCCCGGCCACCACCGCGGGATTCATCGTCGCGGGGTCCGCACCACCGATCACCGCGCTCGGCTGGCCAAAGGGCGGCGCCGAGAGGATTTTGCCGTTTTCGGGCGTGGTGACAAAGCGCATGAAATCCAGCGCCAGCGGCACATTCGCCGAGGCCGAAGAGATCATATAGCCCTCGGGTGCGCCTTCCAGCGCATTCGGGTCGCCCTTGGCATCCGCCGGGGCCGGCAGCCGGAAGAAGCCGAATTCCTCGGGCTTCAGCGTTGTCGTTGTGCTGGCCGCATTGTCGAATTCGATGATTTCCTGATAGTACATCGCCGCTCTGCCATCGCTCAGCGCCTGAATGGCGGTCTGATATGAGATGCCGTTCATCGATTTGCCGACCGAGCAATGCTCGGCGATCTGACCGAACTGGTTCAGGGCGGCAACATAACCGGGATCGTCATAGCGGGCCGTTGCCGGATCGAAATCCTGCTCCAGCGTCGCGCGCGGCACATTGTAGGCCAGCAACTGACCGATGTAGTGCACACCGACCCACGGCTCCTTGTTGCCGATGGCGATCGGGGTGTAGCCCGCCGCGCGCAGCTTGTCACAGACCGTCAGCAAACCCTCCAGATCGGTCGGCACCCCGACACCTGCCTTGGCGAAAGCGGTTTTGCTGTAGCCCATGAACTTGGCATCGAGATAGAGCGGGATGCCGTAGTTCTTGCCGTTATAGACAAAGGCGTCGACCGCCGCCGGTGCCAGGGTCTTGCCCCATTCGGTGCCCTCCCCGATCACCGGCGTCAAATCCACTGCCCGTTGCCCGCGCACGAAATTGCCTCCCCAGGTTCCGGTCCAGGAGAAGAAGACATCGGGCACCGCATTCGAGGCGACGAGCGTCTTGGTCTTGCCCTTCACGCTGTCATCGTCTTCCTGAATAAGCTCGACGGAAACGCCCGGATGCGCAGCCTCATACGCCTTTGCCAAGTCGACAAAAAAAGCCGCGAGGCGCTGTGTCCCGAATTTGGTCATCACCTTCAGCGTACCATTGTACACGACAGGCGCCGCCGGATCCGCGACAATGGTCTGTGCCGAAACGCCACCGGCGCCAAGGGTCGTCATCGCGGCGAGGATCGCCGTCTGCAGGGACCGTTTCATCTTCCTCTCCTTTTGTTGGACCTTTTTTGTTTTGGTCAGCGCGGCATCAGTATTCGACGCGCTTGTAATAACGGCGGGTGGTCAGCGGGTGGTCGCGCAGCACCTCCAGATGCGCGCTCAGCCGTTCCAGCAAAGTCGCCAGCACAATCGGCGAGATCATCGCGCGGACCCGGGGCGAAATGCCCGGCAGCTCGACCTCGGCGGTGTCCAGAATCCACAGCTTGTCGGTGTAGCGGCGCACGAAACGCTCGACCCGGTCGCCGATCGGGCGCAAGGCATCTTCGCCCTTGAACAAGAACACGCTGACGCCCGGCTCGACCAGTTCAAGCGTGCCGTGGAAAAAATCGGCGGCATGGACTGGGCGGGTCCGGATCCATTGCATTTCTTCCAGAATGCACATGCCATAGTAATTCGCCTCGGGCCAGGCCGAGCCCGCGCCCGTAAAAATATGCCAGGGCTCGTTCTGGATGCTCCGGGCCAGGGCGGCGGCCTGCGCCTCATAGGTCTCCTTGGCAGCGACGAGCAGCGCGGGCAGGGTTTTCAACTCGGCGATGATCGCATCGTGATCGGCAAGCGCACCTGTCTCGGCCAAAAGCGCCAGCGCCAGGATCTGCGTCTGCAGATAGAAAGATTCCGACGACGTGTCATCCTCGGCGAAATTGGTGAATGTATGGGTCGCGTCGCGCGCCAGCGGCGTATCCGCATGCCCGGTCAGGCTCAGCGTCGTGACGCCGCGCGCCTGCAGGAAGGCCAGCAAGTCGACACTTTCGCGCGTGGTGCCCGACAAGGAGGGGATGATCACCAAAGCCTTGTCATCAAGGCCCGACGGGGGATCCAGCACCACCTGCGCCGGGTGGCAGGCGGCGACCGGGAAAGTGGAGCAGCGCTGCAGCAAATCGATGGCGGGCAATGTCAGCAACTGAACGCCGCCCGTGCCCATAAAGTACACCCGCTCCATCCCCTTGGCCAACAGGTCGCGCATCAGGGGGCGCGCCATCTCGGCAATGGCGACCGCGCCGCTTTGAATACGAATAAAGCGGTCTTTGTCAAAATTCAGCATGTCACGTCCTTCTCATCGGCCGGGCTTTGTGCCCCGGCCCGGGCTTGTCTGCGGCGCAAGGCCGCCGGTATCATCTATGTGAGAACGATCTCACATCGGATCAAAAAAAACCGGTCGCAGCATCCCCCGCGGGATGAGAGACCGATCTCACAAACCACGTTAGACACGGCTTTCCGGGTCTGGCAAGTATTTTTTCGCGGGATTTTACGCGCGCCGAAATCGGCCTAGGGGTGCGTCTTCGACCGCTCTGTCAAGCGGGAGACGGAACCGCGCACGATCAGCCGGGTCGGAAAGCGGGTGTGGCGCGGCGCGCTGTCATCGCCCGCAATCCGGTCCAGCATCATCCGCACGGCCAGGGGGCCGATCTGCCCAACAGGCTGGGAAACAACCGTAATTTGCGGATCAGTGAAGGTGGCAAGATCAAAGTCATCAAAGCCGACAAGCGAGATATCCTGCGGCACGGACAGCCCCATCGACCGCAAGGCCAAAAGGGCGCCTGTCGTCATCAGACTGTCGAGGGTGAACAAAGCCGTTGGCCGGTTGGGCTGACTGAACAGGCGGATCGTGGCGTCAATGGCATGTTCCACGGTGGATTGCGAAACCGCCATGAGGCGGGGCTCAACCGCAAGTCCCGAATCAGTCAATGCGCGCCGGTACCCCGTGAGACGCTCTTGCGCGGTGACAATGCGCGAGTCGTCATGGATGACCCCGATGCGCTGATGACCATTGCCGATCAGATAGCTGACAGCCTCATAGGCCCCATTGTCATTGTCGACCGAAATCACGTCGCAGGGCACGCCGGTGACCGCCCGGTCAATCAGCACCAGCGGCATCCCCTCCTCCGCGATCCGGATCAGATGGTCATTGCCCACCGCTGAGGCCGGCGCCACGATCAGGCCCCGGACGTTCAGCGCACAAAGACTGTCCAGCAACTCCTGCTCTTGTTTCAGATCCTCTTCGCTGGAGGCGATCAGCAGACTGTGCCGGCTGCGGCGCAGTTCAAAATCAATGTCATGTGCGATATGGGCGAAGAAAGGGTTCTGGATGTCCCCGGGCACAAACCCCACAATCGGCATCTGCCCTTGCCGCAACGCCTGCGCCACACGATTGCCGCGATAGCCCAGCCGCGCCGCCGCTTCGGCAACCCGCAGCGCGGCGGCCTCGCCGACATAGCCATAGCTGTTCAGCGCCCGCGCGGCCGTCGCGCGCGAGACATTGGCCGCCGCCGCGACGTCCTTAATGGTGACCGCCCGGGAAGGCGTCTTTTCTGCCATGCGGTATTCCTGCCCTTATTGGCCCTTACAGAGCCTTCCGAGCCTGAAAAAGCAAGCCCGTAAAGCGCTTGCGGGCCCGCAGATGCAAGCACGCGCGCGCGGCCAAAGGTCGCCCCTCCGCAATGGCCGATGGCCGCCCGCCCCAGTACCCGCCCCAGTACCCGTACCCGCCTTGCGCCGCCCGCAATAAACCGCGTGAGGCTCCTGTTCACCCGCTGCGCGGCGGGGCTCAGCCCGCCAACGTGCCGGGGCACAGCCTGACATACCCCGCGGCCCGACGGACCGCTCCGCCTGCCGCCGACAGGCGTCAGCCCCGGGCAGCAGCGCCGCAGCCTGCCCCCGCGCGAGCGGGTTTGCGCGGTGCTGAAACATGATAGAGGTCGCACCATACCGGTTTATCCGGCATCTTCCGCCGGTCCTGCCCTATATTTTGCGAAGTCATTCATGCTGTCCATTCCCCTGCCCTTCGTCGTTGCCATTCTGCTGATCTTCCTTCTGGCCGAGGTGGTGCGGCGTGATGACGGCCTGTGCGCGGGCGGCGCACCGGGGAACACGCCTTTTCTTGTGCTGATCCTCGTCAGCATCCTGCAATCGGTGCTCTCGGGCCTGCGCTGGGGCTATGGGGTGCAAGAGGTAGCCTATCTGATGCCCGTCATCGCGGCAACGGTGCCGCCACTGGCCTATGCCGGGGTCTCGCAACTGGTGCGTGCCAGCCCGCTGTCGGGGCGGGCACGTCTGATCCTGCACATGCTGCCTGTCGCGCTGATCGTGCTGCTGCTTCTGGTCTGGCGCGATGCGCTGGATATCGTGCTTGCCCTGATCTTCATGGTCTATGCGGGCGCCATTCTGGCCCTGATGCGGACGGGAACCGATGCGCTGCAGCGGCTGCCGTTCGAAAACGCCACACCGGCTTTCCGCTCCATCCTTTTCGCGGCCTGTGCGCTGCTGTTCTCCGCCGCGCTCGACATCTATGTGTTTCTTGATTTCTCGGAGGGGCGGAGCCGCCATGCGCTGACGATCATCACCCTGGGCAACCTTGCCGCGCTGATCATCCTGTCCCTTGCCGCCGCCATTGCAGGCCGCAACCCCTCAGCGGACGCGGAACCCGAAGCGGCCCCGGGCCCCGAGGGCGACGGCGACCGTGACACCATGGACAGGGTCACGCTGCACCTGCGCGGACGACAGGTCTACCGCGATCCCGAGCTGACACTCGACAGGCTCGCGCGCAAGGTACTGATCCCCGCGCGGCAGATTTCGGGGGCGATCAACCGGACCACCGGCAAGAATGTGTCGCAATATGTGAATGAATACCGGATCGCAGAGGCCTGCCAACATCTCTCGGAAACCGACAAGCCGGTGACCGAGATCATGTTCGACGTGGGGTTCCAGACCAAATCCAATTTCAACCGCGAATTCCGGCGTGTCACCGATATGACGCCGATCCAATGGCGTGAAAAGCACCGCGCGGCGGCGCCTCAGCCCTGATCCCGCCGTGCTGAATCGCGATATTGCACCGACCGGAACGCGTTTCAGGACGCTTTTGATGTCTGGCCAGCCAATCTGGCGGCATGAACACAGACACCCAACACCCCCCGCATTTCGCCGAGGCGCTGCGCTCCCTGACGCGGACGCCCTCACCTGACCCGTCACCTGTCCCCGGCGCATTCCCTTGGCAGCGGATGCTCGCCGTCGCCGGTCTGGCCTGTGCCGCCATGGGCGCATATGTCGCCATCGGCCAGTTTGCCGCCCCCCCGCGCGCGCCGGAGGCAATGACCGCCGCCGCGGTTCCGGCCTCTATGCCGCCCGCGGCCACATCAGCCGTGCCCCATCTGGCGGCTTCGCGTGAGATCACCGGGTCGGGCTATGTCATCGCCCCACAGCAGACCGCGGTCTTTGCCCGCGGCGAAGGGCGCGTGACCGCGCTGCTGGTGCAAGCGGGCGATGTGGTGGCCGCCGGACAGCCCCTGATTGTGCTGAGTGACAGCGCCACGGACTTTGCACTGGAGCAGGCACAACTCGCACGCCGGGCAGCAGAGCTCGCCCTTGCTGCGCGGCGCATCGAACGGACGCAGGCCGAAACATCACTGGCCCGTATCACGGCCCTGGCTGCCGGTCAGGTCGCGTCGCGGCAGCAGTTGGAAGAGGCGCAGACCGCACGCGATCTGGCCGCGAACGCGCAGCTGCAGGCGCAGCAGGGGCAGCAAGAGGCCGATCTTGCCGTCCGGATCGCCGAGGAACAGCAGGCCGACCTGACCATCCGCGCGCCAATCGCGGGCACGGTGACCCGCCTTGACACCCGTCTCGGCGACAGCGTTCTGGCGCGGGCCGACAGTCTGCGCGAGGGGCAAAGCCTCGCGACCATCACCGACACCGCCCATCTGGTGATCGAGGCTGATGTGGCGGAAACCAGCATCGCCCTTTTGCAGGCGGGACTGCCGGGCGAGGCCATCCTCGATGCCTTTCCGGCCATCCCCTTTCCCATCGAAATCCAGCGGATCGCACCGGTCATCGCGCCCGAAAAGGGCACGGTCACCCTGCGTCTGACACTGACCGACCCGCCCCCCGGCATCCGCCCGGCGATGGCGGCGCGGATCCGGATCACCACGCGACACAACACAAAAGAAGGAGGCTTTGACCAATGACCGACAGTTTGCACAACGCGCCCTATATCACCCTCAAAGGCCTGACGAAGGGTTTTCGCATCGGCACTGAGACGGTGCCGGTCTTCACCGGGCTGGATCTGACCATTCCGCAGGGCGATTTCGTGGCCATCATGGGGCCGTCGGGCTCGGGCAAATCGACCCTGCTGAACATGCTGGCGGGGATTGAGAGCCCGGATGCGGGAGTGGTGCAGATCGCGCAGGCCCGGCTCGACCGGATGGGGGAAAGCGCGCGGTCCGCCTGGCGCGCGCATCACATGGGGATCGTCTTTCAATTCTATAACCTGCTGCCGATGCTGACGGCGGCCGAGAATGTCGAACTGCCCCTGCTGCTGAAACCCCTGTCCGCCAAAGAGCGCCATGCGCGGGTGGAGAAAGTCCTTGAACTTGTGGGCCTTGCCGGGCGCGGGTCGCAATACCCGGCCCTGATGTCGGGCGGCCAGCAACAGCGCGTGGGAATTGCCCGCGCCATGGTTTCCGATCCCGACCTTCTGCTCTGTGATGAGCCTACGGGCGATCTCGACCGCGCCTCGGCGGATGCGGTGCTGGAAATGCTGGGCTTTTTGAACCGCGAATTGGGCAAGACCATCGTCATGGTCACCCATGACCCGCAGGCCGCCAGCCATGCGCGCCACACGCTGCATCTGGACAAGGGCCGGTTCACCGATGCCCGGAGGGCCGCATGATGGGCTGGTTCCGACTTGCCAGACGCAATGCCGGGCGCAAGCCGCTGCGGATGCTGCTGCTGACCATCTGCATTGCCATTGCCTTTCTGATTTACGGGCTGACCGCCAGCTTTCAGAACGGCAGCCAAAGCGCCGCCGCCGCCAGCGACGACATTCTGGGGGTGATGAGTGCGGGTGGCCGCGGCCAGAGCCTGCCGATGGCCTACCTGTCGCGCCTCGAGGCAGCGCCCGGTGTTGCCGAGGTGACCTATCTGACCCGGATCCGCGGCTTTGCCGGGGTGGAGACCAATGTCATCGCCATCAGCGCCACTGACCCCGACCGGGTGGCGCGGGTCAATGGCCCGGATCTTGGCCTGACGCCGGATCTGCTGGCCGCGCTGACGGCCGCGCGCGACAATGTGCTGGTCGGGCGCGCCCTCGCCGAGGCGCAGGGCTGGCGTGTCGGGCAAAGCATCACCGTCACCGCCTTTCAGGCCGCCACCAAAGACGGCAGCCGCGACTGGCGTTTCCGGATCGGCGGCATCTTCGAGGGGGCCTCTGCCGCCAGCGACACCTATTTCATCCTCGCCCGCTATGATTATGTGAACGCGATGCGCGCGGCCGGGACGGACAGGGTCGATGCCTTCGTCGTCCGGCCCGCAGAGACGGTTGCCCCCGGCGATCTGGCACGCGCGATTGATGCGCTTTTCGCCAATTCGGCGGCGCCCACCCGCACGCAGACCGAAAAACAGTTTCTCACGGCCTTTCTGCGCCAGCTGGCCGATGTCGGCCTGATCATCACCCTTGTGGTCGGGGCGGCGTTCATCACCCTTCTGATGATCGTGATCAACACCCTGACACTCGCGGTGCGCGAGCGGCGATTTGAAATCGGCGTGCTGAAAACACTGGGCTTTTCACAAAGCTGGATCCTGAGCCTGATCCTGGGCGAAACGCTGTTCATCTTCATTCTCGGGGGGGCGAGCGGCCTCGCGCTGACCAAAATCGCCACGCAGTTCACCGGCGCCAACCTTGGCCTCGTGCTCGCGCCAAAGATCATCGGTCAGGCGGTGCTCCTGATCCTCGGGCTGGGGTTGGTGTCGGGCCTGGTCCCCGCCCTCAGCGCCCTGCGCATTCCTGTCACCGCGGCTTTCAGAACAAGGTAATCCCATGTCCTCCACTTTCAGACAAACGCAGGTCATGCTGCGCGCCAATCTACTGAGCTTGCCGCGCCGGCTGGCGGTTTCTCTGTCGATGACCCTGTCGGTCGCCCTTGTGGTCTGCGTTCTGGCCGGGTTCCTCGCGATGGCGGCCGGGTTTGAGCAGACGCTCAAAGCCACCGGATCACCAACGGTTGCGGTCGTGCTCGGCGGCGGCAGCAATCAGGAAACCGGGTCAGACATCCCGCCAGAGACATTGCGCAGTATCATGGCGCTGGGCGGGCCGGTCGGAGTGCGCCGTGATGCGGGCGGCAATCTGCTTGCCTCGCGCGAGGTCATCGTTCCGGCGGCGGTTGGCCCGATGTCAGCGGATCACCGGGCAGAGGAAAGCGGCACAGTGCTGGCGCTGCGCGGCATGGATCTCGCGGGGCCAAAGGTCAGGGACGGCGTAGACCTCTCGGCAGGCCGCTTGTTCACCCCCGGCACCCATGAGATTGTCGTGGGCGCCGGTCTGGCGCAACGGATCTCCGGCTTTGATCTGGGCAAGAGGGTGCGGCTGGGCGCGCTGGACTGGACGGTCGTGGGCCACTTCAGCGCGCATGGCGGCGCGTTTGAATCCGAAATCTGGGCCGATCTCGACAGCGTCCGCGCCGGTTTCGACCGGCAGGGCGAGGTGCAAAGCCTGCGGCTGCGCCTCGAGTCACCGGCCGGGCTTGCGGCCTTGCAGGCGGCCCTTGCCCGCCTCACCACGGCGCCGCTCGTCGCGGTCTCCGAGGCTGACCTTTATGCCGGACAATCGGGGCGCACCGCAGATCTGATCCGGCTCTTCGGCTGGCCGCTGGCACTGTTGATGGCCGTTGGAGCGACGGCAGGCGCGCTGAACACGATGATGAGTTCGGTGGCCGACCGCAGCGTCGAAATTGCCACGCTGCGCGCCCTCGGCTTCAACCGGACCGCAGCCTTCTGCGCCACCTGGACCGAGGCGGCGGTCTTGGCGCTGGTCGGTGTTGCGGTGGGGATCGCCCTGTCCTGGGGGATATTCAATGGCTGGCAGGCAAGCACGCTCGGCGCGAACAACGCCCAGATGGGGTTTTCATTGCAGGTCACCGGCCGGGTGATGCTGACCTCCGGGATACTGGGGCTGGCGATCGGATTGCTCGGCGGCGCGCTGCCCGCCCTCGCCGCGACACGGCTGCCTTTGACGGCGGCGTTGCGGGCGGCGGCCTGAATCAGCGGAACGGAAGGCGCGCCCTGCCCGGCAAGCGCGGGGCGCGCCGCAGAAGGCCAGAGCCGGTGCCGTGGAACCCCGCGCACAACCCCCAACCTGCGTTGCGGCAGGCGCAAGCGGTGCCCCCCGCCCGGTGGGCACCGCCGGACGTTTCACCAGTGTCCCTCTGACCTTCGTCCTCTGCGCGACAGGTCAATCGGCGCTCAGGACAAGGTCTTGAACGCAAATCCCCTTTCGACGCTTTTCGGGTTCTCCTCATAGCGCTGCACCAGATCAACGGCATGGTCACCGACGATCAGTTCCTCCCGGCCTTCGCGCAATGCTGCTGCCAGTGATTGCGCCAGTGCGGCAGGGCGCAGCATCGGCACCTCCGGCATGAACGCACCCCCTCCCGTGAGGGGACCATGGAGGACATGCATCACCCGCAGGCCAAAGGGCAGACACTCCATCCGCAAGCAGGTACTCAGCGACAGGGCAGCGGCATGCGCCGCGCCGTAGCGCGCAAGCCCGGGCGGACAGATAACACCGAATACCGACAGCAGATTGACCCAGCCGAGCGGACGCGCTGCCGCCGTCGTCTGGCTGGCGCGGTGGAAAAACATCGGTGAGAAGGCCTGGATAAGCCGGTCCAGACCCTCCGCGATGATCGACATCGCCCCCTCTGCATCGCGCCCCGGCGGCGTCGTGGCTGCGGGCAGATCGGTTGTCGTGATCAGAAGATCGACGGTGCCGCCAAGACGCGCGGCACAAGCCCTGACGTTCTCCGGCTGCGAGAGATCCAGCGCCACCGGCGTCACCAAACCGGCAAGGTCCTCTGGCATCAGGCCATCCGCAGAACCGCCCAGAACCTCGGCCGCGCCTTCCGCCCGCAGCATCCGTGCCAGATCGCCCGCGGCGGGGTGGCGCATATCCGTGATCAGAACGCTGCGGCCCTGTGGGCTCATCGTCATCTCCATCCAATGGGGGTCCGCCGACGGCGCCGCCCGTTCGGGGGCTGCGTACAGAACGGCCTGCCCGGCACGGTCAAGCACAAGCCGGACGCAAACCTGATCACCGACCCGCGCATCAGGGTGCAGAAAAGCCAGCGCGCTGGCCTCCGCGCCAAAGGCGAGCAACCCGGTGACCCAGGGCTCTCCCGCGCGAAAATAGGGCGCCACGGGGGCAAGAACCGTGGTGCAGGCAATCACGGTCGCGCGGGCGGATGCGCAGTCAGGCACGATGTCGCCAAGACAATGCGGGCAGGCCTCGCGGATCGGCCAGGAGATCCGCGCGCAGTTCCGGCATCGCGGCAGCATGAACGCGCCCCGCGCGGCGGCCCGGGTCAGCAGATGCGCCGCCGTGCTGCGCAGAACCGGCGGCAAATCAGGATGCTGGGTGCGCAGGGTCATGCCGCCTCCAGAATGGCGGCACCGGATCCCAGACCGCGATCGTAGTTGATCATCCCGAAACCCGACACGAGGGCGCGCTCTGCCGCCCGGACCTGTCGGCCCCCGGCGGTTCGCGTCAGTTGGCGCAGGGCCTCGACCATGCCGAGATGACCGCCCGCACATCCCGCCTGCCCGACCGAAAGCTGCCCGCCTGACGTATTGTGTGGAAAGCTGCCCTGACAGGTGAAATCATGCGCGCCGATAAATTCGGACAGCTCCGCCGGTTTGCAAAACCCCAGATCGGCGAATTGCATGGCGCTGATGATCGGATAATCATCATAGGTCTGCACCAGATCGACCCCTTCCGGCCTGGTGCCCGCCTGGTGCCACAGCTGGTCGATGTCGCGCAGCCAGCCGCCCCGCAGCATGACAGGATCATCGGGAAAACCATTGTGACGCTCGATCAGCGCGGTGACCCGGGCATAGGCCAGCCCCTGGGCCCGGGCGGTCTCTTCGCGCATCACCAAAAACCCCTCGGCCCCGGCACAGGGCATCACGCAGTCAAACAGATGGATCGGCGGCGCAATCGGGCGCGCCGCAAGATATTGCGCTTCGGTCAGCGGGGTTTTCATCATCGCCCAGGGCGTCAGCAGCGCATTCGCCCGCTGCGCCACCGCGATCCTGGCCAGATCGGCGCGCGACAGGCCGGTTTGCGCCATATAGGGCCCGGCGATCAGCGCGAAGCTGACATTTGGCCCGCCGGTTCCATAGGGATAGACCGCGTCCTGCGAGAAACGCGAGAAGGTTTCAAGGCCGGACCGAAAGCCGGTCGGCGCGTTGGTATCCGCCGCAATGCAGGCCACCACATCGACATCCCGGGCCTGCACCGCCCGCGCCGCCCGCCGCAGCGAGACAATCGCCGCCACCCCGCCCAGAGGCACAAAATCCAGATGCCGGGGTGAGAGGCCGAAATGCTGCGTCAACCCTATGGCGCTGTCCGGTGCCAGCGTAAAGCTTGCCACGGAAAGCCCGTCAAAGGACTGATGCGAACACCCGGCACCTTCGGCCAAGGCCCGCAGCGCCTGTGCCACCCACCATTGCGCGGGCCGGGTGGAGTAACGCTCATAAGGGACGGTTACCGGAACCGTGATCACCACATCCCGATAGGCCGCAGGCGCGCGGTCCGACACCGTCCTGCGGGTGTTCATGCCAAAGGTTCCGTGCGCAGCCGGGCCTTCAACGCCCGCAGGTCAAGCGCCGCGCCAGCCTTCACCGCCGCCTCTGCATTCGCCTTGATCACACCACGCTGCAGCTTTTGCGTCGAACTCAGCGGCAATGCGGCGCAGAACTGCAGGAAGCCCGGCAATTTGTGATAGGACAGCCGCCCTGCCAACCGGCGCATCAGCGCTTCGGCATCCTGCCCGCCCTTTGCCACCACAAAGGCAAAAACCTCTTCCTCGCGCAGCGGATCGGCCACCGGCGTGACCGCCACGCCGGCCACACCCGGATCGCTCGCCATCACCGCCTCGACCTCCAATGCCGAGATGTTCTCACCTGACCGCCGGATGATGCTTTTCTTGCGGTCCAGAAAATAGAACAGGCCGCGGGCGTCGATGCTGAGAATATCGCCGGTGTGAAACCAGCCGCCTTCCCAGGCCGCTTCGGTCGCATCCGGGTCTCCGAGATAGCCCGAGAAGAACCCTTTTCGCGGATCGGCCCCGGCGGAGCGCACCAGCAGCTCACCCGCCTCCCCCACCGGAACGTCATTCCCGGCGCCATCGACGAGGCGCCATTCCATCTGCGGCACGGGCAGCCCGATGCAGCGCCCCGCAGGCACCGCGCCCACGCAAGAGGTGTCAATGACGCCCGCCCCCCCGGTTTCGGTCATCGCCCAGCCTTCAATGATCGGCAGACCGAACCGCGCCTCAAACTGGGCCTTATGGTCTGCCTCGACGCCCGGCCCAAAGGTAAAGCGCGCCCGGTGCGCGCGGTCATAGGGCCCGGTCGCGCGCTTCAGCAAAATGGCGGGGATGACGCCCAGCGAATGCACGATGGTCGCGCCGCTTTCCGCAATGGTTTGCCACCATGTCCCGGGGTGAAAGCGGTCCAGCGGGACGATGGTGCCGCCGATGCGGATCATGCCCACCACGGTGCAGCCAAGGGCGTTCATGTGAAAGAAGGGCAGCGGCGTCAGCGAGACTTCCGCGCCCGGCGTCATCGCCGCGACACCGCCCATCGAGGTGTACCACTGCGCCACACGCATGAAATAGTCGTTCGACAGAATGCAGGCCTTGGGCTTGCCCGAGCTTCCAGAGGTGAACAGCAGCGCCGCCTCGTCCTCCGCGCGCCCCTCCCCGGCGGCCCGTCTGGTCCTGGCTTCGGGGATGGCCTCGCCCAGAAGCGCGACCGGGATGCTGCTGCCCCCGGCCTTGGCGAGCAGGGGCCGGAACGGCGCGACGGTGAAGACGCTTTCAACGCCGGAGGTCGCGAGCTGATGCGCCAGTTCCTCGGGGCGCATGTCGCCGTTCAATGGCGCGACCGAGGCCCCGATGGCATTCAGCGCCAGCCAGTGCAGCACGAAATCCGGCCGGTTCTCCAACAGCAGCGCCACGCGCGATCCGCGCCCGTAGCCCGCCGCGGCATAATGCGCGGACAGGGCCGCCACACGCTCCGCGGCTTCACCATAGGTGATCGAAAAACCGTCCGGTGCCCAGGGCAGTTGCGCAGAAGCCGGCGCCCTCAGCAAGACATGCCGGGGGTCTGATCGGGCCGAAGCGGTGAAGGCATGGAAAGGCGTCACAGGATTTTTCATGGTCACTCTGTTCACTCTCGTTGCCCGGAGGTTACGAACAGATGTGCATGCGTTCCAATTCAATCGATTGCCGCTACTGATAACCATATGCTATCAATTGGCATGGAACTGAGACAGCTGCGATATTTCATTGCGATTGCCGAGGAAGAGCACTTCGGCCGGGCGGCAGCGCAGTTGCGGATCGCGCAACCGGCGCTGAGCCGACAGATGAAGCTGCTGGAAGCCGAATTGGGATTTGATCTTTTCGACCGTCTTCCGCGGGGCGTGCAACTCTCCGGCGCGGGCCGGTTCTTCCTTGAAGAGATCAGGGCGATTGATGCGCAGCTTCTGCGCGGCATTTCCCGAACCAGGTCCTTTGTGAAGGGCGACATCGGCATCTTGCGCCTCAGCCTGATCGAGAGCAGCGCCTGGCATGGGGTGGTGCCGGATGTGTTGCGCCTGTATCGCGCGCGGTTTCCGGAGGTTGAGATCGCCCTATCGACCATGGGGACCGAGGCGCAACTCGCGCGGTTGCGCCAACGGCTGACGCATGCGGCCATCGTGTATAACCCGTTGCAGATCGACGATTTATGCGCGGTCGAACTGGCGCGACAGAGCATGGTGCTCGCGATGCCGCAGGAGTGCCCCCTGGCCCGTCTGCCCCGCCTGCGCATCCGCGACCTGACGGGATATCCGCTGATCGGGTTTGACCGGTCGGCAAGTCCGAAACTCTACGACGATTTGCAAAAGGCGCTGACAGAGCTCGAGTTCACGCCCAATTTCATTTCCGAGCCGGCCAATGAATCCGAGATGCTGGCGCTGGTGAGCGCAGGCGCCGGGTTGGCCTTCACCAATGCATCGCAGCAATGGCGCCAACCCCATTCCATCAGATTTGTCCCGGTCGATGACCTGAAGGTGACAATGAGCCTTCAGCTGGTCTATCGCGATGATGACCGCTCCCCCACATTGACCAACTTCCTGCAGATCCTGCGCGACCATCTGGCGCTTTCCGGGACGCCCCGGACCTGACAAGGGCGGGCATGGGCCACCATCTCAGACCTTTCGCAAATGGCCATTCACCGGCACGCCCCCCGCGCGTCCGGGGCCACAGTGCCGCACGGCACGACGCTGCATGGTAGGGAACCGCAGAGAACCTGCCGCGCGGCAGTCGCGCGCCCGCCGGAGGCGACCGCCATGCATCGGCCCTCCGGCCCATGCCGTTGGCAGGCAAGACCGACGGGACAGAGCGGAAAGCCGCCCGTTCTGGCACGTGGCTCCACAATATCGCTTTCGGCAGGTCGCGGATTGTTTCCATCGTCAATCGGTCCCGGTACAAGGCGGGTAGCGGCACCGATCAGGAGAGAAAAATGTGCAGAACCCTTCTTTTTGTGTTGGTCACAGCCCTGCTGGGGCCGCTTTTCGGGACCATGCCCGCCACCGCCGGGTCGCTCGGGCGGTATGAAGTTTTCGGCGTCGAGGGCGAGGATATGCTCAAAATGCGCGCCGGGCCGGGGATTGGCTATATCGTGATCCTCGGGCTGCCGAACGGCACCCCACTGCGGGTGCATGACTGTCAGTCGACCGGGGGAACCCGTTGGTGCAGCGTCTCGCTGGAAAAAGCCCGCGGGGTGAAGGGCTTCGTTTCTTTCGCCTATCTGCGGAAACGGTAGCCTGCCGGGCGTATCCGTTTGGCCAAGCGCCGCGCGGACCGACAGCGCGGTGGGCGTGTTCAGAGCGCGCGCTTGCCCCCCTTCCGTCGAGGTTCCGTTCCGCCGTTACCCCGCGGCATCGACGTCACAGCGCTTCGGCATGGAGGCGGGCGTTCATGCGCCGGAACCCTGCCGCAGAAACTCTGCAGCACTCAATAAAACCTCCATTTTTCAAAGGTCCTTAACGCCGTTTTAGCACGCGGCGCGGCATAGTCCGCGCGCAGCCATCTTGCGTGAGGACATGGTCATGGCGCCGACCAATGGGACAACCGGCAATGACTCTCTGACGGGCACCAGTGGCGCGGATTCCATCATTGGTGGGGGCGGCAATGACACCATCCGCGGCGGGGCGGGCAATGATGTCATCAATGGCGGCGGCCCGCTGCCCACCGAGCAGCTGACCAACGGCCATTTCACGAGCGGCTATTCGGGCTGGAGCGCAACCGGCGGCGGCATCTTCAGTGGCGGCGGCTATATTTTTGACGCCAACAACACCTCCGGCACCCTGACACACACGGCCACGCTGTCCGGTCTGAAAACCGGCCCCGGCACACAGGGCGCGGCGCAAATCGCCTTTAAGATGGCATGGAACGATTCCACGCCAGCCTCCACCACCGGCGTCACCACCGTCGAAGTGCGGATCAACGGCGTCACCTATGCCACGATCTCCACACCGAACGGCGATGGCACGCTGGCCACAATCACCTATTCCAATGGCGCAACCGGTCCGCTGTCCAGCATTGCCGAGACCAACGCCTGGAACGGGCCCTCGACCAACATCACCATCAACCTGCCGACATCGGTGGCCGACACCGGCACGCTGACCTTCTTCACCAATGTCGGCGGGTCGGATGACATCTTCCTGAGCGATTTCAGTGTCCTCACCAATGTCACCACGCCGAGCGGCGATGACTCTCTCGACGGCGGTGACGGCAATGACACGATCTTTGGCGGTGATGGCAATGACACCATCTCGGGTGGCGCGGGTGCGGACAGCCTGTCCGGCGACACCGGCACGGACACGCTGGACTACGCGACCTCGGGCGCCGGGGTCTCGGTCAACCTCGCCAGCGGCGCGGCAAGCGGCGGTGATGCCGCTGGCGACACGATCTCGGGTTTTGAGAACCTGACTGGGTCCGCCTACAACGACAGCCTCACCGGCGATGCGGGCGCCAATACCCTTTCGGGGGGCGGTGGGAATGACACCATCTATGCCGGGGGCAACAACGATCTCGTTCTCGGCGGCAGCGGCAATGACTCGCTCTTTGGCGAGGCGGGCAATGACACGATAGATGGCGGCACCGGCGCCGATTACCTCTCGGGCGGCGCGGGCAACGATCTGCTGATTGGCGGCGATGATGCCGATACGATCAGCCTCGCGGATGGCTTTGGCACCGACACGATTGTCGGCGGTGAAGGCGGCACCGACAACGACCTGATCAATGCCAGCACGATGACCGCAAACACCACGGTCACCTTTTCGGGCGCCGAGGCCGGGACGATCAGTGACGGAAGTAACAGCGCCAGCTTCAGTCAGATTGAGCGGATCACCCTCGGCTCGGGCAATGACACCGTCGTGGGGGGCAGCGGCAATGACAATGTTGACGCCGGGGCGGGCAATGACCTGCTCTCGGGCGGGGCGGGCAACGATACGCTGGCGGGGGGGTTGGGCAATGACACGCTCTCCGGCGGGGCGGGAAATGACTCGCTGACCGGCGGCGCCGGCAATGATGTGTTCCGGTTTGATCGCGCGGGTGGTGCAGATTTCGTCAGCGATTTCAGCGTGACGGACACGGACCACGACGGTCACTATGATGATCAGCTGGACGTCAGCGCGCTGCGTGATCTGCAGGGAAACCCGGTCAATGCCTGGGATGTGACCGTCAGCGATGACGGCTTTGGCAATGCCGTGCTGGCCTTTCCCGAAGGCGAAACCATCACCCTCTATGGTGTGACGCCCGCGCAGATGGCCACGGCGCCGCAGCGCCACGCCGCGGGCATTCCCTGCTTCACCCCCGGCACAAGGATCGAGACCCCCACCGGGCCGGTGGCGGTGGAGCTGCTGCGCCCCGGCCAGTTGGTGCGCACCCTGGATCATGGCGATCAGCCCATCCGCTGGGTCGGCTGCCGCAGGCTGAGCCCGGCAGATCTGGCGGCCTGTCCGCAGCTGCGCCCGGTGGTGATCCGCAAGGGCGCTTTGGGAAATGCGCGGCGGATGCTGGTGTCACCGCAGCACGGATTTCTGATCGGCGGGCGTCTGCTGCGCGCCAAACATCTGGCGGCACAATGGGGCAGCAAAATCGCCCATGTGGCGCAAAAGGCCGAGAGCGTGACCTATATCCACTTCCTCTGTGACCGCCACGAAATCGTCTTTGCTGACGGCGTCGCCACCGAAAGCCTCTATCCGGGTCCGATGGCGCTGGGGTCTCTGGGACTTGGCCCGATGCTGGAGCTGCTGGCCATATTCCCGACCCTTGCCGCCGGTCTGACCGATCGCGGCGGCACCGAAAGCGCATATGGCCCCCCTGCCCGCAGCTACTGGCGTGAGAAAGGGCCGAACCGCCCCGCGTTCTCCCTGCCGTCCGGCGCGGCGGGCGGGCCGATGCCCCTTGCGTGAAGGCCGAAGGACAAGGCCCCCGCGGCGCGGGCGGGCACCCGCGCGCATTCTGGCTCTGCCGATGCGCCGTCTGACCGGCGGCCCCGGGCTGCCCCGGCAGTGCGCTCAAGGGCCCAGATGCACTGTTCTGTCGGCTGCCAGCGCAGCGAGGAACCGCGCATCATGGCTGACCACCAACAGCGCCCCATCATAGCTGGCAAGCGCGGCCTCCAATGCGGCAATACCCTCCAGATCCAGATGGTTCGTCGGCTCATCCAGAAGCAACAGCGCGGGCGGCGGCACCGCCCCCAGCACGCAGGCCAGCCCGGCCCGCACCCGCGCGCCCCCGCTGAGGTCACCCGCCGGGCGCAACGCATCCTGCGCCCGAAAGCCAAATCGCGCCAAGGTCGCATGCGCCAGATGCGCATCCGCCGCAGGGTTCAGCCGCCTGAAATTCGCCTGCAGGCTCTGCGCCGGGGCAAGACATCCCAGATGCTGATCGAGGAGGGCAAAGCCGACCGCCACCTCAACCGTACCGCGATGGGGCGCAATCTGACCCGTCACCAGATTGAGAAGCGTGGTCTTTCCGCTGCCGTTCGGCCCGGCGATCACCACGCGTTCCGCGCCGGTCAGCTGCAGCGACATATTCCGGATCACCGGGCAGAGCGGATCATGACCGCCGGTCACGCCATCCAGCCGCAGAACGCTTTTGCCGGGCAGAAGGCCGGTCGGCGGGATCTCCATCCGCAGGGACTGCAAAACCTCCACTTTCGCCCGCGCGACGCAGACCGCCGCATCTGCCGCCGCGCGCCGCGCTTTGCGCAGGCGCAAACCCGCGCCGCCCGAGGCCTCGGCACGGCCTTTGGCGGCATCCATCAGGATCTTTGGCTGATCGCCCTTTGCCCGTGCCCTGTGCCCTGCGCTGTCCTTGCGCGCCTTGCGCTCTGTCGCGCGTTGCGCCTGGCGATCCGCCTCGCGGCGGGCCTGTTGCGCCTGTGCCAGATCGCCCGCCGCCACTTGCAATGCATGCTCTCTGGCGTGGCGATACGCCGTGTAATTGCCGCCATAGCGGGTCACAGCTTGCGGTGTCAGCTCCAGGATCGCATCCATTTCTTCCAACAGCTCACGGTCGTGGCTGACGATGATTGCGCCCTTTTGCCACCCCCGGATCAAATCGATCACGGCGCGGCGGCCCGCCCGGTCGAGGTTGTTGGTCGGCTCGTCCAGGAGCAAGACATCCGGCGCCGCGACCATCAGCGCCGCCAGCGCGGCACGACTGCGCTGGCCGCCGGACAGCGTTGTCATCCGCGTCTGCAGCCCGACGGAGAGACCGCATTGCTCCAGCGCCCTCTCGATCTTAACGGGCAATGCCCAGTCCGCCTCCGCCAGTTCCGCCGCAGATGCGCCACCCGCTTCCGCGCGCCGCAGCAGCGCGAGATGTGACCGGGCGCCAAACAGATCGGCAATGGTCTCATCGGGGTGCGGCAGCGCGTCCTGTCGCATCCGCGCGACAGGACCCGTCACCTGCACCTGCCCCGAGGCCGGGGCAAGCTCACCCGCGATCAGGCGCAGCAGCGTGCTCTTGCCGGTGCCATTGCGTCCGACAATGCCGGTGCGCTCAGGGCCAAAGGTCAGATCAAGGTCGGTGAAAAGCGGTGTGCCGTCAGGTGTGGACCAGGACAGCCGGGACAGGGAAACCAATGCGGGCATGGGGCAGAACTTCTCGCAGCGAAACCGAAAGGGTGAAGGCGGCGGGGTTCAGGTCCATGGCGAAAAAGGCTCCGTTCTTTGGTTGTAGCGAACGTAGGGACGATGGCGGGCCCGTACAAGGCCGCTGCAAGGCGGCTGCAAGGCGGCGCGGCGGCCAAACCCCGCAACGCCCGGTGATCCGAGGCGCGGCAGCGGCCTGCCCACGGCACAACGCACCCCATCGGTCACCTCAGGACGGGGTGGTCGGCGCATGCCCGGGCCCCGGGGCGGGGCCAACCGCCTCCCCCTGCAGCACAACCATCAGGGACCGATCAGGATCCGGTCCCCATCTTCGATCAGTGGCACGGCATCCAGCCCGCAATCCGCCCCGGCAATCGCGGCGCCGGTTGCCGCGTCAAACTGCGCGCCATGCGCGGAGCACATCAGTTTTGCCCCATCCGCGGACAAAAGCTGCCCGCTGCGGTAGTCCAGAGGCAGATATTGGTGTGGACAGGCGTTCACATAGGCCCGCAGTCCGGCCCCGCTGCGCAAGAGCACCAGCGGAAACCGGCCCGCGGCGGTCTCCACGGTCCGTGTCACCACGCCCGTCACCTCTTGCGAGAAGCACACAAAGGTTCCCGCAGGCGGCGCTGCGGCATAGTCGGTCCAGCTCATCTTGATCTCCGAAGCCAGCCCCGGGGCAACGGGGCCGATGCGGTTTCAGGCCGCCGGTTCATCGGCGGTCAGCACGCCACGGCGGATCTGATCCTCCTCGATCGACTCGAACAGAGCTTTGAAATTGCCTTCGCCGAAGCCGTCATCGCCCTTGCGCTGGATGAATTCAAAGAAGATCGGGCCGATCACGGTTTTCGAGAAAATCTGCAACAGAACCCGCGTCTGGCCGCCACCCACCACGCCTTCGCCGTCGATCAGGATCCCGCGTTTGCGCAGGCGGTCCAGCGGCTCCTGATGCCCGGTCACCCGGCGGTGCGACATCTCATAATAGGTGTCGGGCGGCGCGGGCATGAAGGCCATTCCGGCCTCGGCAATCCGGTCGGTGCTGCCATAGATATCCTCGGTGGCAACGGCGATGTGCTGGATGCCCTCACCCTTGTATTCCTTGAGATATTCTTCGATCTGGCTGTTCTCGTCAGCGCTTTCGTTGATCGGGATGCGGATCTTGCCATCCGGCGAGGTCAGCGCGCGCGAGGTCAGCCCGGTATGCTTGCCCTTGATGTCAAAATACCGGATCTCGCGGAAGTTGAACGTATCGGCATAGAACCGGTACCAGGTGTCCATATTGCCGCGGATGACGTTGTGGGTCAGGTGATCAAGGTAGTAAAAGCCAAAGCCCTCGGGCTTGGGGTTAACCTCGCCCAGCCAGTCAAATTCGCCGGAATAGCAGCTGTGCTCGCCGCCATAGGTTTCGACGAAATAGAGCAGCGAGCCGCCGATCCCGATCACCGCGGGCACATCGAGCGATTTGCCCGGCCCGGTATATTCGGTCGCGCCCAGCTCGACCGCGCGGCGCAATGCGTGCTGCGCATCGACCACCCGCCAGGCCATCGCGGGCGCGCAGGGGCCGTGATCGGCCACGAAACGCGCAGCATGGCTGTCCGGCTCGGCGTTCAGCAGGTAGTTGATGTCCCCCTGACGGTAGAGGGTGATCGCCTTGCTTTGGTGTTTCGCCACCGGCACGAAACCCATCTGCCGAAAGATCATATCCAGCGTGGCGGGTTCCGGATGCGCAAATTCGACGAATTCAAACCCATCCGTGCCGGCCGGGTTCGTGGCGCTGATCGTGGCTTTCGGCGCGGAATGCGGAAAGGGTCCCATGGTGTTTCCTCCTGATGTTGGCTTGCCATCAGAATCCCATATTTCCCGTGCAAAAGGTGCGTAAAAGAGGTATTCAGGATCCCGGTATCTGCACATTTCGTGCATCACTCGAACCCCGGATGCGAAGAATGAGCATAGACAGCTTTGACATTGCGATTCTATCCGCATTGCAGGCCGATGGGGCAATGACCAATGCGGCCCTTGCCGAGATCGTCAATCTGTCGGCCTCGCAGATCTCACGGCGGCGCAATACGCTGGAGCAATCGGGCTATATCGAGGGCTATGGTGCGCGGCTGAATGCGGCACTTTTGGGCTTTGCGATGCGGGCGGTGACGCGGGTCAATCTGCGCAGCCACGGACAGGGCACCGAGGATGACTTTGCCCGCTTTGTGGCCGCTCAACCGCAGATCAACGCGGCTTTTTCGGTCTCGGGGGATGCGGATTACGTTCTTGATATCCGTGTGGCTGATCTGGGGGCCTTCGCCGATTTTATGCATCATCACCTGCTGCCACATCCGCAGGTGGCGCAGGTGCGCTCCGAAATCGTGCTCAAGACATTGAAGGACCGCGGCGGGGTGGTGCTGCGATAAGCCGAAAGCCCGGCGCAGACCGGAGGCACGGCGGTCGGTGAGGGCAAAGCCATGCTGGCGGCGGCGGCACGGCTCAGCCTGCTCCCCCCAAAGGCTGATTTCCGCGACCAGATCGCGCAGATCAGACGATGCCATGGGGGGCCTGCGCCCTGCGCCGGTTCAGAATGCCTGCCGCAAGGCCCGCAGGCCCGCGTTCAGCACCCCCACATCCGAGCCGACGGCCAGAAAGGCAACGCCGCTGGCCGCATAGCTCTGCGCCAATGCCCTTTCCGAGGTGAGAATGCCCGCCGCACGGCCCGCGGCGCGGATGCGCGCCAGCGCGGCGGTGACAACCGCCTGCACCTCGGGCGCGCCGGGTGCCCCCCGGTGCCCCATATCTGCTGCGAGATCGGCGGGGCCAATAAACACCCCATCCACCCCCTCAACCGCCAAAATAGCGTCGAGCGCGGCAATCCCTGCCCGGCTTTCCACCTGCAGCAGCAGACAAACCTCATCATTCGCACTGGCCAGATAATCGCTCACCGCGCCATATCCCGAGGCGCGTGCCAGCGCCGCCCCCACGCCCCGCACCCCCTCCGGCGCATAGAGCATTGAGCGGACGGCCTCGCGCGCTTGTTCCACGGTTTCGATCATCGGCACCAATATGGTTTGCGCGCCAATATCGAGCATCTGCTTGATCCCGGCACGGTTGTCGTCGCGCACCCGCACCACGGCAGAGGTTTTATCCCCCACCGCGCGCAATTGCCCGAGAATGTCGCGCAATCCATTCGGCCCGTGCTCGCCGTCGATCACCAGCCAGTCAAACCCGGTCTGCGCCGCGAGTTCGGCCGCCGAGGCATCGCCCAGCCCGACCCAAAGGCCGATCTGCGTGTCGCCCGCCTTCAGCCGCGCCTTGAAACGGTTATGCGGTGCGGGCATCGGCGGCTCCTCCCTCAAAGGCAACCGACACATGGCCAAAGGCGCCGAAATCGGCGGCAATCACCGTGCCCGGCGGGCACTCGACGGGCGCGATGAACGAGCCTGAGAGCACCACCTGCCCGGCCTCGATGCGCTGGCCGTACTGGCTCATCCGCCGACCGAGCCAGACAATGCCCATCACCGGATCATCGAGCACGGCCGCCCCCAGCCCCGTTGCCACCACCTCATCATTCTTGCGCACAATCGCACCGACCCAGCGCAGATCAAAGGCCTCTGGCGCATGCCGCTGCCGCCCCAGCACGATGCCGCCATTCGCGGCATTGTCCGCGACGGTGTCAGAGATGCGGCGGGGCTGTTGCGTCAGCGGATCTGTGCGCAGAATGCGCGTATCAAGGATCTCGATCGCCGGAGCGACGCATTCGGTCGCGGCCAGCACATCCGCGCGGGTGATATCGCCAGACAGCGGCGCCTTCATCACAAAGGCAATCTCGGTCTCGATCCGCGGCTGAATAAAGCGGCGCGCGGGCACGGTGGCGCCATCGGCAAAATCCATGTCATCATAGATTACGCCGCTGTCGGGCGTCTCGATGCCAAGCGCCTCCTGCATCACCCTGGAGGTCAGGCCGATCTTCCAGCCGATCACCCGCCGTCCGGCGGCCAGCTTTCGCGCCATCTGCGCCGACTGGATCGCATAGGCATCGTCCAGCGTGATGGCTGGATGCCGCAGGCTCAACAGGCCAATCTGCGTCCGGCTTTCCTCGGCCATGAGCAAATCCGCGGCCGCCTGATTGATCTCAGCGGCACTCAGCATCGCTCATCCTCCACCCCGTTCGACAGACAGCCGATCCCCTCGGCCTCCACCTCGATCACATCGCCGGGCTTGAGCCAGACGGGCGGGTCGAACCGCGCCCCCGCCCCCGTGGGGGTGCCGCAGACGATCATGTCGCCCGGCACCAATGTGGTGAAGGTCGAGACGTAACTCACGATATAGCGGAAATCATAGATCATTCGGGAGGTGCGGTCCTGCTGGCGGATCTCGCCATTGACCCGTGTGATCAGGGCGATGTCGTCAAGCTGATCGGCGGTGCGGAACGGCACCAGCCAAGGCCCGATGGACCCCGAGCCATCCCAGTTCTTGCCCTGCGTCACGTTGAATTTCGCATGGCGCACCCAGTCGCGGATCGTGCCCTCATTGCACAGGGTCAGCGCGGCGATATGGTCATAGGCGTCTTCGCGGGCGATGCGGCGTCCGGCCTTACCGATCACGATCACCACTTCGCCCTCATAATCCAGCTGCGGGCTTTCGGGCGGCCGGATCAGGGCCTGACGGTGCCCGGTAAAGCTGCGCGCAAAGCGGATGAAGATCGAGGGACGCCCCGGGGCCGCCTGCCCGTCCTTGTATTCCGCGTTGCGGTCAGGAAAATTCACCCCGATGCAGATCAGCTTTTCGGGATCGGCAATCGGGATCAGGAATTCTACCTCTGCCTCGGCAAAGGCGGGCGCGCGCCCTTCAGCGGCGGCGATCACCTCCTCAAGCGCGCCCGCCTCGATCACCTCTTTCAGGCCTGCGAAGCGGCTGCCGTAATCCGGCGTCAGGTCAATGATACCCGCCTCGGTGACAACGCCAAAACGCGCGGCCCCCTTGGCGCGAAAGGCAGCGATGCGGGCAGGAATGGGTTTCATGATGGCGCTCCTTGCGCGGTTCCGCCGAAGCAGAGTGATGTGAATGTGCCGACAGGCCCGCCCCGCCGTTGCGCCGCCCCGGGCGCGCACAGCGTCCGGGTGGCGCGGCGGGATGCCGCCTCACGGGGCGATGATCGGCGAGGCTGTGAGCACGGCCGCATCCGGCATGATGTTCTGGAAGGTGGAGCCATGTTCGAACCACGAACGCGGCGCGGGCGCGCCCCAGAGGGTTTGGCGCTGCGGATCCTTCAGATCCCATTTGATCGGCTCAAGATCGGGGTCAACCGTCTGATAATCCGAGCAATAAATCTCAATCCGGTGCCCGTCGGGGTCCAGCACATAAAGGAAAAAGGCATTGGAAATCCCGTGCCGTCCCGGGCCGCGCTCAATATTGCCGACATAGCCGGTGGTGGCCATCAGATCGCAGAGGTCGATGATGTTGAGCGGTGTCGGCACCCAGAATGCCGTGTGGTGCAGACGCGGGCCGGTGCCGCTGGTGAAGGCGATGTCATGCACGCCGCCCTTGCGGTGCGTCCAGGCGGCCCAGAGTTTCCCGCTCTCCTCATCCTCGGTGTATTCGGTAACGCGGAAGCCCATCTGACCGTAAAAGGCGACCGCTTTGTCCACATCGGTGGCAAAGCAGTTGAAATGGTCGATCCGCAGCGGTTTCACCCCGTGGTAGAGCGCGTAGTGCTGATGGATCGGCGGCAGGCGGTCCATTTGGAAATAGAGCTCAATCGGCATGCCAAAGCAGTCATGCGTGCGCAGGGTGCGGCCCTGATAGGGACGCTCGACCCAATCGGTCCTGTGACCTTGCGCCTTGAACCAGGCCTCGGCCTTGTCCAGTTCGCCCTCGTCATAGACCTTGAAGCAGAGCGCGCGGATGTTGCTCTCGTCGGATTTCACCAGCACCAGCGAATGGTGCCCGCGCTCTTCCATCGCCCGCAGGAAGATGTGCCTGTCATCCTCATCGGTGACCTGCAGCCCCAGCGTGTTGACGTAAAAGGCACGGCTGGCGGCCAGATCCCGGACGCCGAAAACGGCATGGCTGAGACGGATGATGTTGAAGGGCGGATAAAGGGTCGGCGCCGGTATCGGCATGGTCTCTCTCCCTGAAAGAAGCTGCGGGGGGCGGCTCTCCCAAGCCGCCCGGATCGGTGGACTGCGGGCTCAGCCGCCGAGTTTCGGAATGTGGTGGAGACGCCGCGGCAGGCAGACGTTCACCGTCTCCATGTAGAAATCAAACGACCAATCGCCGCCGTCGCGCCCGATACCCGAGGATTTGACGCCGCCAAACGGGGTCGGCAGGTGGCGCACGTTTTCGGAGTTCACCCAGATCATGCCCGCCTCCAGCGCATCGGTCATCCGCATCGCGCAATTCAGATCATTGGTCCAGAGATAGGCGGCAAGGCCATATTGCACGTCATTGGCCAGTGCCAGCGCCGCCGCCTCGTCCTGAAAGGGGATCGCGGTCAGTACGGGGCCAAAGATTTCCTCCTGCGCCACGGCCATGTCATTGGTTGCGTTGGTGAAAAGCGTCGGGCGCACGAAACATCCCGTCTCGCCCATCTTGACGCCGCCCGCAGCGATGGTCGCGCCCTCTCTGCGGGCTTTGTCGAAATACGAGATCACTTTGCGCTCATGCTCGGGGTGGATCAGCGGGCCGACCACGGTTTCGAGGTCGAGCGGATGGCCCACCTTGATCCGCTCCGCCACCTCGGCCACCCGGGCGGTGAAGGCCTCATAGATCGTCTCCTGCACCAACAGCCGCGAGGATGAGGTGCAGCGCTCGCCGTTCAGCGAATAGATCATGAAGGTCGCCGCATCGACCGCCCGGTCCAGATCTGCATCCTCGAACACGATCACCGGATTTTTGCCGCCGAGTTCGAAATGCACCCGTTTGAGGGTTTTCGCCCCCTGCGCCATGATCATGCTGCCGGTGCGGCTTTCGCCGACAAAGGCGATGGCCTTGATGCCGGGATGCTCGGTCAAGGCCTTGCCCGCCTCTTCGCCAAAGCCGTTCACCAGGTTCAGCACACCTTGCGGCAGCCCGGCCTCTTCGGCGATCTCTACCAGCAGTTTGGCGGTCATCGGCGAGAATTCGGCGGGCTTGTGCACCACGGTGCAGCCCGAGGCGAGCGCCGGGGCGATCTTCCAGGTCGAGAGCATGAAGGGCGTGTTCCAGGGCGTGATCACCCCCACCGGGCCGATCGGGCGGCGTGAGGTGACGTTCAGCTGATCGGCGGTGCGCAGGCTTTGCCCATCCTCGGCCTGCGGCGCTTTATCGGCAAAGTAGCGGAAGTTTGCCGCTCCCCGCAGCGCCGCCTTGGACATGAAGCGCAGGGCCTGACCAGTGTCCATGCATTCGGTCAAGGCGATCTCATCGGCGCGGGCCTCAATCCCCTCAGCGACCCTGATCAGGATCTTGCGCCGCTCAGACCCCGGCATTTTGCCCCAGGTTTTGAACGCCTCGGTCGCCGCCGCCACGGCGGCATCGACATCGGCCGCGCCCCCCCGCGCCACCTGCGCCAAGGGCTTCAGGTCAACCGGCGAGATCGTCGTGAAAGTCTCGCCCGAGAGGGCAGGCTGACTGCGGCCACCGATGTGGTTCAGCACGCCCCCGGCGGCGAAACGCGCCAAATAGGCCTCGGCGCGGGCGATATTGTCGGTCAGAACGCTCATCTTGGGTCCTCAGCTTTGTCCCGGCAGGCGGGCGTGAATGGGAGTGTCCTTCCAGCTCAGACCCGGGTCGATGACCCTGATTTCGAGCGAAAGGGCGAAATACTGCGTGGCCAGCGGCCCGGCGAGCGCGCGCTGCGCGGCGGCAAAGATCGCATCGCCCGCCGCGCGCAGCGCCTCGGGGCTGCGCCCCGCGCCCACCGCCAGCGTCAGCGCCGCGAAATCATTCCCGGGCAGCCCATCGGCCAGCACGACGTGATCTGCGCAATGGGCGCGCACCCGGATGCCTGCCAGCGGGAATATCCCCGCCGCTACCATGGCCGCAGAGGCCGCGCGGCACAGCGCCGCAACATCGGCCCGCGCAGCAAGGCCGGGCGAATATTCGATGGTGAGATGCGGCACGATTCTCCTCCTGGGCCCTTTCATTTAACATGTTAAGTTTATCCTCGCTTGTCAAGCAAGCCGATTTCGAACATGTGAAGTAATTGTCGGAAGGGGTGCACAATGGATCAGCCGGAACAGCGCGACAGGATGGAACTGGCCGAGACACGGCGCACGCTGCCGATTGCGCTGTTGCGGGCCCGCGAGGCGGTGATGGAACGCTTTCGCCCGATGCTGAGCGCGCATGATGTGACCGAGCAGCAATGGCGCGTCATGCGCGTCTTGCAAGAAACCGGCGGCAGCGACGCGAGCCAACTGGCACAGGCGGCCTGCGTTCTGCCGCCCTCGCTGACGCGGATGCTGCGCAGCCTTGAAAGCCGTGGTTTCATCGCCCTGAGCAAAGACCCCGACGACGGGCGTCGCGCCCTGATTGCACTGACCGCCGCGGGTCAGGCCTTCTTGCAGCAAGTCTCGCCGGAAAGTGCTGCAATTTACGCCGAGATCGAGGGCCGCATCGGGCGCGAGCGCATCGCGCATCTGCTGGATGAGATTGAAGCGCTGCTTGCGGCTTTGTCCGAGGATTGATCGATTTCGTTGCTCTCGCAACGAAATTCGGCCAAGTTACGGAAAACGGAGCGCCCGATGCAGCTTGAATCCTTTTTCCCCTATCAGCTTGCCATCACCGCCGAAGCCTTTTCGCGTCAATTGGTTGAGGTCTATGGCCGCGCCTTTGGCCTCACGCGGGAGGAATGGCGGCTTTTGTTCCTGATCGACGGCGCGGGCGAGATCACCTCGCTCGATCTCGCGCGGCGCTCCTCGCTCGACAAGGTGCAGATCAGCCGGGCGGCGCAGCGGCTGGAAGACAAGGGCATGATCTCGCGGATGGTGGCGGGCGAAGACCGGCGGCTGCGGCGCTATGCGATGACCGACGCGGGGCGCGAGATTTTTGCACAGGCTTTTGCGCAGGTGCGGGCGCGCGCCGACCGCGTGCTCGCGGAATTGGCGGAGGCGGATCGCGCGGCACTGGAGCGTGGGCTGGAGGCGCTGCGGACCGCTTGCGCCCGTGTCGCGGCGCAGGGCTGACGCCTCGGCGGCGCAGTTTTGGCGAAACGGGGGCCGCAGCCCCCGCCCCATGTCACGCCCCTATTGCAGCATCCACAGTGAGATGATCGGGAAAGCCACGATCAGGGTGATCCGCACGATATCGGCGACCCAGAACCACAGGATCCCGCGGAACATCGTGCTCAGCGGCACATCGGGCAGCACCGAGCGCAGCACGAAGACATTCATCCCCACCGGCGGGGTGATCAGCGAAATCTCGGTCGCCACCACCACGATCACCGCGAACCAGATCAGCGCGGTATCGGGATCGGCCAAGAGACCAGTGCCGAAATCGAGCTGATAGATCAGCGGATAAAAGACCGGCACCGTCAGCAGGATCATCGACAGGCTTTCCAGCACCGTGCCAAGCAAGAGATAGATCACCACGATGATCACCATCACCGTCCAGGGCCCCAGCCCCAGATGATAGACGAGGTCACCGAGTTCATCGGGCAGCCCGGCGAAGGTAACGAAATTGCCAAAGATTTCCGCGCCGATGATGATCGCAAAGATCATCGCCGAGGAAATCGCTGAATCTCGCAAAGCCTGCCAGAGCGCAGAACGGCTCAGCCCGCCGACCACGAGGGCGATCACCACGGCCGCCGCCGCGCCCATGCCTGCGGCCTCGATCGGGGTGAAGAAACCGCCGTAAATCCCGGCCATGATAAAGGTGAACAGCGCCGCCGTCGCCAGCACCCCGATCAGATCCCTGCGCGAGATCGGCAGCGGCGCGGTGACTTCGGGCGCCAGTGACGGATTGACCCGCACCGCCACCACCACCGCCACCAGATAGAGCACGATCCCCAGCACCCCGGGAATGATGCCTGCGATGAACAGCTTGCCAATGTCGCTTTCGGTCAGGAGACCAAAGATGATCATCACCACTGAGGGCGGGATCAGAATCCCCAGCGTGCCGCCCGCGGCAATCGCGCCGGTGGCCAGACTGTCATGATAGCCAAAACGCCGCATCGAGGGCATCGCCACCTTGGACATCGTTGCCGCCGTCGCCAGTGACGAGCCGCAGACCGCCGAGAACCCGCCACAGCTCAGGATCGTCGCCATCGCGAGGCCGCCGCGCATGCGGCCAAAGATCCGGTCCGCCCCGGTGAACAGCCCCTGCGCGATGCCGGATCCGGCCAGAATATTGCCCATGAAGATGAACAGCGGCACGACCGAGAGGGAATAACTCATCCCGGTCTCGAACACCGCATTGCCGACCATCGCCCCGGCGGCATCAACGCCGCGCAAGGCCGCAAAGCCCGCGCCGCCCACCAGCGCCATGGCAAAGGCAATCGGCACCCGCAGGAACACCATCACCAGCAAGACGGCAAAGCCGATCAGTGAAATGGTCATGTCGGTCTCCGAACCACGGCGATCACCGCCGACACCAGACAGCTTGCAATGCCAAGCACACCGAGCCCCCAGAGTGGCAGGCCAAGGCCCGCGGTGCGGGTGCCCGCCGCGAATTGATCCTCGGTCAGGATGACCAGACGAAAAGCGAAATAGAGAAGCACTACCCCTGCCACCGCACCGCCCAACCGCCCCAGCGTCCGAGAAACGCGCTCGGGCAGCAGCGGCACCAGGAGGTCAACCTCAACATGGCCGCCCGCCGCCGTGGTCAGCGGCAGAGCGACAAATACCAGCGCGCCCAACAAAACCTGCGTCACCTCAAAGGCACCGCTCAGCGGGCTGTTGAACAGATAGCGCCCGATGACATCGGTGCAGGTGACGAGGACAAGCCCCGTCACCAAAACCGCTGCGACCAGTTCGAGCGCGAAACGCGCCCGATAGATCATTGCGCGACACCCGTCATCTGGCGGAAGCTGGCCAAGGCGGCGCGCCCGTCATAGCCCTCTCCCAGACTGTCGGCCCATGCGCCTTCAAGCTCTGCCGCCCGGGTACGGATGGCCGCGACCACTTCGTCGCTGGCCGGGTCTACCTCCATCTTGCCCTCGGCGGCTGCCACGCCGATCTCATCGGCTTTGGTCCAGGCCTCGCCCACACGTTTGGCGAAGGACAGCCCGGAGAGGGCGGTGATGGCCGCCTGATCCTCGGGCGAGATCGCATCCCATTTCGCCTGATTGATCACAAAGAACCAGGTGGTGTTGTAGATGCCGCCCGGCAGTTTGGTGGTGTATTTCAGGTAATCCGCAAGCTTGAACGAGGCGATGGCATCATAGGGAAAGGCCACCCCATCGACGACCCCGCGCGAGAGTTTTTCATAGACCTCGCCCGAGGCCATGAACAAGGGCTCGACCCCGAAACCTTTCAGCAGATCAGCCACATAGCCCCCCGGCACCCGGATCTTGAGACCCTCGAGGTCTTTCAGATCTTTGATCGGGCGCTGGTTGTTGTGCAGCATGCCGGGGCCGTGCATGAACAGGCCCAGAAGATGCGTGCCTGCATGTTCCTCGGCGGCGCCCAGCTGTTCGGTGTAGACCGTCCAGAAGGCCTCGGAATTGGTCACCGCATCATCGCCCAGAAAGCTGAACTGGCCGATCCGGGCGCGCTTGAAGCGGTCGTCTTCGGTGAAGGAATGCAGGCCATAGGTGATGTCGGCAATATCGTCGCGCGCCATGTCGAAATGCGCGGGCGGGCTGCCCAAAGGCTTGGCCAGAACCCGGACCGTCACCCGTCCGTCGGTGGCCTTCGCCACCTCTTCGGCCCAGGGCTTGAAGGCATTTTCCACGATCGGGTGCCGGGGCGGCAGCCAGCTCGACAGCACCAGCTCTTCCGCAAAGGCCGGAAGCCCGCTGGCCAGCGCGAACAGCCCGCCGATCAGGGTCGCTTTCAGTTGTTTCATCCTATCCTCCCTCCAGAGTCTACGCACCGGTCTCCCTCCGGGTTGCGTGCCGCGGGGCGTACCCGCTTTATTAACATGTTAAATAGATGCTTTGCCTGTCAAGACGTTTCCGCGCAACGGGCGGCCAGCGCCAATGCCTGCTCAATAACCGTCATTTCGCCGATATGATTCATCAGGATAAGGATCAGCCGGGCATTCAGTGCCTGGCTCTGATCCGGCGTCAGGCCCTTATGGGCGGCGATCAGTGCGGCATAGGCGGCGTCAGAATCGGTGATGTTCTTTGCGGTGATCAGGCTCATGCCCGGCCCTCCCAAATGGCGGTGACCTCGGCGGTGACCGCTGCCGCCTCTGCCCGCTCCCAGCGCGCGGCAATCACCTGATCGGGGCGCACGAGGTAGAGCGCGCGTTCGGCCTCCCCCAGATAGCGGGCGCGGATTTCGGGCGTCAGATCGGGCGCCAAAACCCGCAGGCCGGTGCCCTCCGGCGCTGCCTGACCCAGCGCAAGCAGCACCATCTCACCGCCAAGCGCGCTCAGCAGCCAGTCATTGCCAAGCGGCGCATCGGGTGCCACGGCCCCCGGACGCGCCAGGGGCGGCAAGTCCTCCGCATCCGGCGCCGCGGGCAGCGGATAGACGCAGGGCACCGACAGACGCCCCGAATTCACCATAGGGCGCGCAAAATCCACCCGATTGGCAAGCGCCAGAACCGCATCGCGGAACCACCGCTCTGCCCCCTCTGCCGGTGACATGAAGCGGGTCGAGCGCGCGGAATTCAGGATGTTCTCATCCGAACCATAGGTCCGCTCTGCATCATACCGGCTGAGCAATGCGGCGGGCGCACGGCCCTGCACCACGGCCGCCAGCCGCCAGCCCAAAGCATCCACATCCTGCAACCCGCCATTGCCGCCGCGCGCCCCGAAGGGCGAGACGACATGCGCGCTGTCACCGACAAAGATCACCCGGCCTTGCACGAAATTCTTCAGCCTGCGGCACTGGAACGTGTAGATCGAGGTCCAGTCGAGGGTGAAATTGCGGTGCCCCACGACCTTTTCGATGCGCGGAATGATCCGCTCGGGCCGCTTTTCCACCTCGGGATCGCTGTCCCAACCCAGTTGCAGATCAATGCGGTAGATGTTGTCGGGTTGCTTGTGCAACAGCGCCGATTGCCCGCTGTGAAACTCGGGCTCAAACCAGAACCAGCGCTCTGACGGCATCTCAGCCTGCATTTCGATGTCGGCGATCAGAAAGCGTTCTTCAAACAGCTCCCCCTCAAATTCCAGCCCCAGCATCTGCCGCAGGGGCGAGCGGGCACCGTCGCAAGCCAGAATGTAGTCGGCCTGCAGCAGATAGGTTCCGTCCGGGGTTTCCACCGAGACCTCTGCACCCGCATCGGTCTGCGACACCCCCGTGACCCGGTTCTTGAACCGCAGATCGATCAGCGGGTTGGCCTCTGCCGCCGCCGCCAGATATTCCTCAACATAATATTGCTGCAGATTGACGAAGGCGGGCATCTTGTGGCCCGGCTCCGGCTGCAGATCAAAATTGAACACCTCGGCCGCGCGGTGAAAGGTGCGCCCCACCTTCCAAGTGACGCCCTTCTCCACGCAGGCCGCGCCGACGCCCAGACGGTCGAGGATCTCGAGCGAGCGTTTCGCCCAGCAAATGGCCCGCGACCCCACGGAGACGACATTATTGTCATCGAGCACCACCGAGGCCGTGCCGTGGCGGGCCAGTTCCAGTGCCGCGGCAAGGCCGACCGGCCCCGCCCCGACAATCACCACCGGATGCCGCGGTTCCGGGCCGGTCAGGCCCGGGGGTGCGACATAGGCGAAGGGCTTGTGATCGTAAGGCATGGTCTCCTCCCCTCGCCCGGCTCAGCCCTGCAACGCCGCCCACATGTCCAGATCGCGCTGCGCGGTCCAGACGCGGGGCGTGTCGATGCCGCGCGCCTCGTCATAGGCACGGGCGACGTTGAACGGCAGGCAATGCTCGTAAATTGCGTAGTCCTTGAATTTCGGGTCGCATTCGGCGCGCACCGCATCCCAGGCCTCTTTCAGGCTACCGCCGCGCGCCACCACCCGCGCCACCGGCTTATAAGTCGAGCGGACGAAATCTTCGGTGGCGGCGAGGGCCTTGGCGACCATCTCTTCGCCCACCAGCGCATCGCCCCGGCCCGGCGCAATCGCCTTTGGCTCAAAGGCGGCGATATTGGCCAAAGTGTCGGCCCAATCGCCAAAATGCCCGTCGCCGCAATAGCAGGCCGAGTGATATTCGACGATATCACCGGTGAACATCACCTCCTGATCCGGCACCCAGATCACCGCATCGCCCGCCGTATGCGCCCGCCCCAGCGTCATGATGTCGACCCGGCGTTTGCCGAGATAGACGGTCATGCTCTCGCTGAAAGTGGTGGTCGGGCGGGTCAGGCCGGGGATTTCCTCATGCCCCTGAAACAGGCGCGGAAAGCGGCCGAACTCGCTGTCCCAGTCTTCCTGCCCGCGCTCTTCCACCATGGCGGCGGCCGCGTCAGACATGATGATCTCGCGCGCGCCGTAGGCCGAGGCGCCGAGCACCCGCACCGCATGGTAATGCGTCAGCACCACATGGCTGATCGGCTTATCCGTCACCGAACGCACGCAGTCGATGACCTTGCGCGCCAGACGCGGGGTGGCCTGCGCCTCGACGATCATAACAGACTCGTCGCCGATGATGACCCCGGTATTGGGATCGCCCTCGGCGGTAAAGGCATAAAGCCCCGCGCCCACTTCGGTGAAGCTGATCTTTTTCTCGCTCATATCGCCTTGCGACGCGAATGCCTTGGCCATGTCTTACTCCTTCGCCCAAGCGGGCAGGTCTGCGGCGGGCAGGATCTGCCCCGCACAATTCCCAAATCCGATGCGATAGCCCGGCCCCTCGGCCGCGCCGCGCAGGGTCAGCCTGTCGCCGTCCTGCAGGAAGGTGCGCGTCTCGCCGGTGTCCAGCGTCAGCGGCTCCTTGCCGCCCCAGCTCAGTTCCAGCAGGCTGCCGCGGCTGTCAGGTCTGGTGCCCGAGATCGTGCCCGAACCCAGCAGATCGCCCACCCGCATTGCACAGCCCGAACTGGTGTGATGCGCCAGTTGCTGCGCGGCGGAATAATACATCTCGCGGTAATTGGTGCGCGAGATGACGGTTTCGGCGCCACCCTCAGGCGCAAGGCCCACCTCCAGCGCGATGTCATACAGCATCGGCCCCGGTTCGCGCAGATAGGGCAAGAGCGGCCGCTCGCGGTCGGGCGTGCTCACCCGGAACGGCTCCAGCGCGGCCGTGGTCACGATCCAGGGCGAAATGGTGGTGGCGGTCGCCTTGGACTGGAACGGACCGAGCGGCTGATACTCCCAAGCCTGAATGTCGCGCGCCGACCAGTCGTTCAAGAGCACATAGCCAAAGATCATCGCATCCGCTTCGGCCACCGAAACCATGCCCGTCGAAGGTTGGCCGACAATCGCGCCCATCTCGAGTTCCAGATCGAAGCGGGCCGAGGGGGCGAGACGCGGCAGCGCCTCATCCGGGCCCTTCACCTGCCCCCAGGGCCGGGGGACCGGCGTGCCCGACACCACCACCGAGGAGGCGCGGCCGTTATAACCGATGGGAATGCTCAGCCAGTTCGGCGGCAGCGCATTTTCCGCGCCACGAAACATCGTGCCGACATTCACCGCATGGTTCTTGCCCGCGTAAAAATCGGTGTATTCGGTGACCGTGAAGGGCATCAGCATCGCGGCCCCCGCCTGCGGCAGCAGATGCGGCTCAACACTTGCACGATGCGCCTCGTCCGAAAGAAGCTCGGTCAGCCGCGCGCGCAGCGCCGCCCAGACCTTTGGCCCCGCCGCCATCACCGCATTCCACGACGGATGTGCGAAAAGCTCCGGGTCGAGCCGGTGATCCACCGCCGCCAGATCAAGGATCTGATCGCCGATCGCCACCCCCATCCGCGGGCCCGCCCCCGCATCAAACACCCCATAGGGCAGGTTGTTCAGCGGAAAATCGGTGGTCCCGCTGTTGGCGCTGGCCACCCAGCTGCGCAGAAGAGTCATGGCTTCAACCCCGGGGTTCCGTCAAATTTCTTGTCGAGGCTGTCCCAGCACTCGACATAATCGTCCTGCAGCGGCGCTTCGGTCGCGGCGAAGGCGGTCAGATGCTGCGGGAACCGCGTCTCGAACATGAATTGCATGGTTTCGGCCTGATAGACCGGCACCATCGGCTCGTTCGAGGCATGTTCAAAGGCGTTGCGGTCCGGCCCATGCGGCAACATCATGTTGTGCAGCGAGATGCCGCCCGGCACGAAGCCCTTCGGTTTGGCATCATAGACGCCGTAAATATTGCCCATCATCTCGGACATGATGTTCTTGTGATACCAGGGCGGGCGGAAGCTGTGCTCGGCCACCATCCAGCGGTCACGGAACAGCACGAAATCAATATTGGCGGTGCCTTCCTGCCCCGAGGGCGCGGTCAGGACCGTGAAAATCGACGGGTCGGGATGGTCGAACAGGATCGCGCCCACCGGCGAATAGGTGCGCAGATCATATTTATAGGCGCAATAATTGCCGTGCCAGGCCACCACATCCAGCGGTGAGTGCCCGATAAAGGTCTCGTGGAACTGGCCGCACCATTTGATGACCACCCGGCTTTCCACTTCGCGGTCCTCAAACGCCGCCACCGGGCATTTGAAGTCACGCGGGTTGGCCATGCAATTCGCGCCAATCGGGCCACGCCCGGGCAGATCGAATTTCTGACCGTAATTCTCGCAGACAAATCCGCGCGCCGGACCCTCCAGCACCTCAACGCGGTAGACCAGCCCGCGCGGCAAGATGGCGATTTCCTTTGGCTCGAGGTCGATCACCCCGAGTTCCGTGCAAAACCGCAACCGGCCCTCTTGCGGCACCACCAACAGCTCGCTGTCGGCCGAATAGAAATATTCATCCTCCATCGAGCGGGTGACCAGATAGACATGGCTCGCCATGCCGATTTGCGTGTTCACATCGCCCGCCGTGGTGATCGTGCGCATCCCCGTGATCCAGGTCAGCGGCGCCTCTCCCACCGGGATCGGATCCCAGCGGTATTGCCCAAGGCTGATGACGTCGGGATCAATGTTCGGCGCCGATTTCCAATAGGGCATGTCGATCTTGTGGAACCGCCCGACATGTTTGACCGAGGGGCGGATGCGGTAGCACCAGGTCCGCTCATTCTGGCCGCGCGGCGCGGTGAAAGCGGTGCCCGAAAGCTGCTCGGCATAGAGCCCGTAATTGACCTTTTGCGGCGAGTTCTGCCCCTGCGGCAGTGCACCGGGCAGCGCCTCGGTCTCAAAATCATTGCCAAAGCCGGGCATATATCCCGGATGCGTCCCGGTCCCGTCCGTCGCGCGGATCATGCCGTCCGGCAGCGTCTGATGTGTCATCGGTGAACCTCCGTCAATGCCGCAAATCGTCTGAGCGGCCTTGGCGGTTATTTTTCGTTGCACGTGCAACGATGTCAAGTTATTTATTGCATCTGCAACGAACACCCCCACAATGGCGGTCAGAAATGCCCCGCCCCATACCCCCTTTCACCCCGCGCAAGGATGCCTGATGACCGCCCGAGAGCCTGTTTTACCTGAGTTTGACCTGATGGGATTCACGCCCTACCGCCTGTCCGTGGCGGCGCAGGCCCTGTCAGAGCAACTGGCGCGGCATTACCGGACAGATTACGGCATTTCGATTCCGGAATGGCGGGTGCTGGTGCATCTGGCCCATTCCGGCGATGTCTCGGTGCGCGACATCGAGATCCGGGTGGCGATGGAGAAATCCAAGGTCAGCCGGGCCGCCTCGCGGCTGGAAACGGCGGGCTATATCGTCAAACGGGTGAACGACAGCGACCGGCGGCTGGTGCAGCTGGCGCTGACCCCGAAAGGCCGGGCGCTGATGGCCGAACTCTTGCCCGTCGCTTTGGCGTTTCAGGCGGAACTTGCCGCGCGTCTGGGGCCTGCGCTGGCCATGCTGGAGGTCGGGCTCGATCAACTCCTCAAGGACCAGACATGATCCGGCTGCACGATTATTGGCGCTCATCTGCCAGCTACCGGGTGCGGATCGCGCTGGGGCTGGCGGGGCTGGAGTGGCAGAGCCTGCCGGTGGATCTGGTCAGCGGGGCGCAGAGCACGCCCGACCATCTGACGCGCAATCCGCAAGGGCTGGTGCCGGTGCTGGATATCGACGGGCAGAGCCTGACGCAATCGCTGGCCATCATCGAATATCTGAACGAGACGCGGGGCCTTGGGCTTTTGCCCGAAACGCCCCTCGCGCGGGCAAGGGTGCGCGCGATGGCGCAGGCCATTGCCGCGGATATCCACCCGGTCTGCAATCTGCGCGTGGTGACCTTCGCGACCACACATTCGCAGGGCGCAATCCGCACCGAAGACTGGATGCGCGCCTTTATCGGGCCCGGGCTTGCCGCCATCGAGACGATGGTGGGCGACGGCACCCATTGCTGTGGCGCCGGGGTGACGCTGGCCGACCTCTGTCTGGTGCCGCAACTCTACAATGCCCGGCGCTGGGGGGTTGATCTTTCCGCGATGCCCCGCCTGAGCCGCATCGGTGCCCATCTGGAAACATTGCCCGCCTTTGCCGCGGCCCATCCCGACCGGACACCCCGCTGATACGCGCCCGTTTCCGACGCCCTGCCACCGCCCCCGGGGACCAGCCCGCCAAAGCGCGCGGCTTTGCGCGCCGCGCCGGCTGCCGCATCTTTCGGCATGAACCGGGAGAGCGCGGGGCCGGTCAGCCGCCGAAAAACCGGCGAAACTCCGCGAGCACCGCTTCGGGGCGTTCCTCCTGCAACGTATGCCCGCAGTCGATCGCCCGGCCACTGACCGTCTCCGCCTTTTCCCGCCAGGTCGCGAGCACGTCATAGAGTTGACCGACCGTCCCCTGCGCGCCCCAGAGCGCGAGCACCGGTGCCGCAATGCGCGCCCCGGCATCGGCGGCGTCATGCTCAAGGTCAATTCCCGCCGCCGCACGGTAATCCTCGCAGATGGCATGGCGGGTCGCCGGATCCCGGTAGCAGCGCAGATATTCCTCGAAAGCGGCGGGTTCGGTTGCCCCCGGCGTCCTGTTCTGGCCGTCAATGTGCTTGCGCAGGAAAAATGCCGGATCAGCGCCGATCATCGTCTCGGGCAAGGGGAATGGCTGGATCAGGAAAAACCACCAGAAGTAGCGGGTGGCAAAGACCTTGTCGGTCCGCGCATACATCGTTGCCGTCGGTGCGATGTCCAAAAGCGCCAGCCGCTCGACCGCCTCGGGGTGGTCAAGCGCGAGCCGGTGCGCCACCCGTCCCCCCCGGTCATGCCCGGCCACGGCAAAGCGCCGATGGCCAAGCGCCGCCATCAGCGCGACCGGATCCCGCGCCATCTCGCGCTTGGAATAGGTGACGTGATCCACCCCGCCGCCGGGCTTGTCGCTGTCGCCATACCCCCGCAGATCGGGCACCACCACGGTGAAATCGCGGGCCAGCGCCGGGGCGATCTTGCGCCACGTCACATGCGTCTGCGGATGCCCGTGCAGCAACAAAAGCGGCTTGCCCTGCCCCGCGATGGCAAAGCGGATGCGGGGGCCGCCGTCCGGCTGAAAGTCGCGCAGCGCGAACCCTTCGAGAAAACGGGACGGGCCACAATCCCTGAAATCTGCCATGCGTTCACCTCAGCCATGGCTGTGCGGCGAAATGACGGTCCTGAAAGGCCAGGATCTCGTCGCGCCAGCGCAGCGTCACATCAACCGTATCCTGCCCCCCGAGCAGCTGCGCGCGCAAGCCCGCCTCGATCTCAAAGCGGACATCCCCGCCCCCGTGAGTGATGCGGCAGGCCTCGAGATCGACAGTCAGTTCAAGGCCGGGATGCGCTTCGGCCGCCTGCATCAGACGCGCATGCGCCGCCGCGCCAAGGCTCAGCGCAGCAAGCCCGTTCCGGCCACAATTGTCAAAGAAGATCCCGGCGAAACTCGTGCTGATCAGCGCCCGGATGCCGTATTGCGCCAGCCCCCAGACCGCATGCTCGCGGCTAGAGCCGCATCCGAAGTTCGGCCCGACAATGAGAAAACGCGCGCCCGCCGCCGCAGGAAGGTTCAGCGCGAAATCGGCACGTTCGGCCCCCGCGGGATCAAACCGCAGATCGTGAAAGAGACCATGGTCCAGACCGGTCCGATCAATACCCTTCAGAAACTGTTTCGGCATGATCACATCGGTGTCGACATTGGCCGCAGGCAGCGCGACAGCACCACCGGTCACGCGGATGAAGGGCGTCATCTCACAATCTCCGGGTCAAGGGTGCGGCTGTCGGTGAGATGGCCGCGGATTGCCGCGGCCGCCACCATGACGGGGCTCATCAGATGCGTGCGGGCACCGCTGCCCTGACGCCCCTCAAAATTGCGGTTGGTCGAGGAGGCACAGCGCTCGCCCGGTCCGAGGACGTCGTCGTTCATTGCCAGACACATGGAGCAGCCCGATTGGCGCCATTCGAATCCGGCCGCGCGGAACACGGCGTCGATCCCTTCCGCCTCGGCCATGCGGCGCACGGCGCTTGAGCCCGGCACGACGATGCCGCGCACGCCGGGCGCGATCCGGCGGCCCTTCAGGATACGGGCGGCATCGCGCAGATCCTCGATCCGGGCATTGGTGCAAGAGCCGATGAAAGCATGGCCGATGCTGATCCCCTCGACAGGTTGCCCCGCTTCGAGTCCCATGTAGCGCAGCGCGCGCTGCAAGTCGCCGCGGCGCCCGGCATCGGGCTCATCCGCCGGATCGGGGAGCCTGTCACTGACGGCAACCGCCTGATCCGGGCTGGTGCCCCAGCTGACCATCGGCGCGATGTCCTGCGCCGCCAAGGCGACCTCGCGGTCAAACACCGCATCCTCATCGGTGACCAGACCGCGCCAGACCGCAACCGCAGCGGCGCGCAGAGCGCCCTGCGGCGCATATCTGCGCCCCTCGAGATAGGCGAAAACCTTGTCATCGGGCGCGATCAGCGCGCCGCGCGCACCGCATTCGACCGCCATGTTGCAGATGGTCATGCGGGCCTCGACCGAGAGGGCCGTGATTGCCGTTCCCGTAAATTCAATGGCATAGCCAGTGGCGCCCGCCGCCCCGATCTGGCGGATCAGCGCCATGACGATGTCCTTGGACCGCACCCCGGCCCCCAGATCGCCCGTCACACGAACCCGCATCGTCTTCAGCCGCGTGTAGACAAGCGTCTGCGTGGCGAGGCAATGCTCGATGTCAGAGGTGCCAATGCCGAAACCAAGTGCCCCAAGGGCGCCGTAGGTGGTGGTGTGGCTGTCGCCCGCACCGATGACCATGCCGGGCAGAACCCGGCCGGTTTCGGTCATCACCACATGCTCGATCCCCTGCAGCGGGTGCAGCACATCATATAGCTCAATCCCGAATATGCGGCAATTCTCGGCAAAATAGCGGGCCTGACGCGCGGCGGCTGCGTCTGGCATCGCGGCACCACGATCGGCCCGCGAGGGATTGACATGATCCACCGTTCCCAGCGCCGCAGCGGGCCGCCAGACCGGGCGCCCAGCCGCGCGCAGGCCGGTGAAAGCTTGTGGCGAAGTATACTCATTCAGCACCGTCCGGTCACTGTAAAGCAGGACCCGCCGCCCCGCCGGATCGAGCCGACGCACCGTATGGCTGTCGACGATTTTGTCATATAATGTACGCGGTGACATCGGGTATCCCTTCTTCGTCTGCCCTTGGTGATACCGCAGCGAACAGGTTTTTCATCATGCCGATCCGGCACCAATCAGAACCGATATTGTCCGACACCGGAGACGGAAACCGGCACCCCGCCCGGGCATCAGGGAGCAGGCGATGAACGAGATCTGGATCGCGGATTTCCTGACACTCGCAGAGACGCGCAACTTCTCGCGCGCGGCGGCGCAGCGCAATGTGACCCAGCCCGCCTTCGGGCGGCGGATCCGGGCATTCGAGGCGTGGTGCGGCCATGCGCTGGTCGACCGCACGACACACCGGCTGGAGCTGACCGCCGCCGGGGTTCTGGTGCTTGCGGCCAGCGAAGATCTGCATCGGCGCATCGGGCGGTTGCGCCACGCGCTCGCCGCGCTCGAAAGCCACGCGAACACCTTGACCTTTGCCGCGACCCAGGCGCTGTCCTTCACGTTTTTTCCCGGCTGGATCGGCCCGCTCAGCGCGGGTGCCGCCGTGCACCTGCTGGCCGACAACATGCAGGCCTGCGAGCGGATCATGGAGGCAGGTGCCGCGCAGTTTCTGCTCTGTCACACGCATCCCGCGATGCCTCTCGATCTGCCGGGCGAGCGGTACCGGACCCGCAGCATCGGGCAGGATCACCTCGTGCCCGTGGCCGCCTTGCGCGATGGGGTGCCGCTGCACCGGCTGGAGGCAGAGGCCGCGCCCCTGCTGCGCTTTGACGAGAAATCGGGTCTTGGCCGCATCCTCGGGGCCGCGCTTGGCCCCGCCCTGTCCCAATTCGACCTGCGGCCGGTCTTCACCTCGCATGTGGCCATGGCGCTCAAGCCGATGATGCTGGAAGGGCGCGGGATCGCCTGGCTGCCGCTGAGCCTGTTGCACGATGACATCGCCGCGGGCCGCTGCGCCGTGATTGGCGACGCCGCCGTGCAGATCGGGCTGTCGGTGTCGCTCCTCCGGCCGCGGCACCGCATGGCCCCGCTTGCCGAAGCCTTCTGGTCGCGGATCCGCGAGGCCAGCTGACGCCCCGCTCCGCGCGCCGCGGCCGGAAAGCGCCAGTCTCCGGCTTCCCTGCGCCCCGGGGCAAGAGCCCGCCCTCAGCGCCGCGCCGCACCCCGTGACCCGAACCCGTCTTGCGCGAAACCCGCCGGATCAACCGCGTTGCGAACGGCGGCCCGCACCGGAACGGGCGGGTGTTGATTGTTGCATCCAGATGCAACCAAACATTTTCAATGCGCGATTTTAGGCAACGCAGGAATCCCCACAATGGCCGGACCACCAAAAAGGTGATCCACGGGGAGTTATAAAAATGGCACTGAAACTCACGCGCCGCGGCGCATTGACCGCCGGGGCCGGCATGGCGGCGGCCCTCGCGATGCCCGCGATCCTGCGCGCACAGGGCATGCAGAATTTCGCGGGCAAAGAGCTGCGCCTGTTGACATGGTCGGACAACACCGGGCTGGCCGTGCTGAACCATATCGCCAAACCGTTTGAGGAGAAAACCGGCGCCCGGGTGATTGCCGACCGCACCGGCTCGACCTCCGAAATGGTTGCCAAACTCCGCGCGGCGGGCAGCCGTCCGCAATATGATGTGATCACACTCGCGGGTGTGGGCGCGGTGGAACTGGCGGGCGATGGCCTTCTGGCAAAACCCGATCTGAACAAGCTGCCCAATCTCGCCGATGTCGATCCGCGCTTTCGCACCGGCGCCGAGGGCCATGGCATCGGCTATCTTTTGTGGACCGGCGGCCTGATCTACAACACCAAGACCTTCCAGACGCCCCCCACCTCCTATGCCGAGATGTGGGAGGCCAGCCATGCGGGCCGCGTCTTCTTGCCGCCCGCCACCTGGACCGATGCGCTCGACACGATCTTTGCCACCGGCAAGATGCTCGGCGGCGATGGCACCAATGCCGAGGCGGCCTTTGCCAAACTGGCCGAGCTGCGCGACAACCTGCTGACCTTCGGCGAAAATCCGGCGCAGTTGACGGAATTGTTCCGCTCGGATGCGCTGGATATCGGCGGCGTCTATGCGCCCGCCTTCTTTGCCGATGAGCTGAAAGATCCGGCCAATTCCAACATGGGTGCCACCTATGATCTGGATGAGGGCTTCTATGCCGATCTGATGTACACGATCACCCCCAAGGCGAAACCGGGCGATGACGATCTGGTGCATGCCTTCATCGACTTCACCCTCGACGCGCATGTGCAGGGCGCGATGGCCGAGGCGGTGCTGAACGGGCCGGTCAACCAAAAGGCGGTGATGAGCGAAGCGGCGAAAGCCTCCCCCTTCATCATCAAGCCCGAGCAGATGGGGGCGAAAGCCGTGGTGCAGGACAAGAGTTTCATCGCTGGTGTGCGTGAAAACTGGATTGCGCAATACACCCAAAGCCTCGCCTGAGCCCGGAGCAGACCCCTTGTATACCCTTCTCTCGCGCAAGCGCGCGCTGGCATTTTCCCTGCCAGCGCTGATCGCCCTCTTGCCCTTTCTCGGGGCCTGCCTCTACATCTTGCGTTTCTCGATCTCGGCCGAAAAGGGCGTGATCGAGGGCTATTCCATCGCCCCCTATCTGGATCTGATGACCGGTTTTTTCGGCCGCTCAGTCTGGATCACGCTGAAACTGGCCACCATCGCCAGTGGCATCGCCATGCTGCTGGCGGTGCCCTTGGCCTTTCTCCTCGTCTCGCTGAAAAGCCCGGCGATGCGGCGGGCGCTGACGGTGGTGATTTTGCTGCCGATGATCCTCAACCTGCTGGTGCAGGCCTATGGCTGGATCCTGCTGCTCGGCCCCAGCGGCGTGCTGAACAGCACACTCAAGGCACTGGGGCTGATCGACCGGCCGCTGTTTTTGCTCTTTAACCAGACCGGGGTGCTGCTCGGCCTCGTGCAGACCTCGCTGCCGCTGGCGGTGTTTCCCATCGTAAGCGCGGTGCGCGGCCTCTCGACCGAGCATCTGGAGGCGGCAAGCTCTCTCGGCGCCAGCCATTGGCGGATCTTTCGCGACGTGACCGTGCCCTTGCTGCGGCCCGGTCTGGTCGCGGCGGGCTCGATCATCTTCGCCTATAACGCCAGCGCCTTTGCGATCCCGCTGCTTCTTGGCGGGCGGCGGGTGCAGATGCTGGGCGTCGCCATCCGAGACATGATTTCGCCGATGTTCAACTGGTCGGGCGCGGCGGCGGCGGGGATGATCCTGATCACCCTCACGCTTCTGGTGCTGACCGGCGCGGCCTGGCTGGTACGGATGACGACCGAGACCACCAACCCGAAACGGAGGGGGTAACATGCGCGTCGGATTGTTCCCGAATGAGGGCGGCGGCAGCTACCGCGCCGCGCTCTGGATCCTGGCCACGCTGGGCGTGCTGATCTCGGCGCTGCCGGTGCTGGTGGTGACGCTGATGTCGTTTGCCGCCAGCGGCACCAGCGGCTTCCCGCCGCAGGAGTTTTCGCTGCACTGGTACGCCGAGGTCTGGGCCCTGTTCACCAGCCCCGATGCCAATGCCGCGCAATCGGTGGTGGATGCGACGCTGACCAGCCTGAGCGTGGCGGCCATCGTCATGGTGATCTCCACCCTCGTCTGCATCCCGCTCGCCTATGCGTTGGCGCGCGGCGAGCGGCAGATCCGCGCCGGGATGGAGCTGTTGTTCACCCTGCCTTTGGTGTTTCCGCTGGTCATCCTCGGCATCGCATTCCTGCTGATCGCCGAGGCGTTGCAGCTGAACATCGGCCTCTGGCGCATCGTCATTCCGCATGTGGCGCTGGTGCTGCCCTTCGTCCTGCGCAACTGTCTTGGCGCGATGAGCGGGATCAGCGTCGAGGTGGAGGAAGCGGCGATTTCGCTCGGCGCAGCGCCGCTCCGCGCGCTTTGGGATGTGGTGATCCCGATGATGAAGGCGGGCATTCTGGCCGGTCTGATCTTTGCCCTGATCCTCAGCTTCAACGAATTCACCATCACCTTCTTCATGTACACGATCGACGTCTCGACGCTGCCGATCTGGATGTACAGCCGCACCGTCTCGTCGCTGGACCCCTCAACCCTTGCGCTTTCGGTTTTCATCATCGGTGCCGATGTCCTGCTGATCCTACTTGTGGACAAGCTGATCGCCGGCCGCGCCAACCTGTTCTGAAAGGGATAACCCATGTCGCAAGACACCCATTTGCAGATCGACGGTATCTGCAAGCGTTTCGGCGCCGTCACCGCGCTGAGCGAGATCAACCTTAGCGTCGAGCGTGGCTCATTTGTCTGTTTGCTGGGGCCCTCGGGCTGCGGCAAGACCACCCTCCTGCGCATCATCGCGGGCTTTGAGAATGCGAGCGCCGGGCGGCTCATTCTGGACGGGCAGGACATCACCGCGCTGCCGCCGCATAAACGCGGCTTTGGCATGGTGTTTCAGTCGCTGGCCCTTTTCCCGCATATGAGCGTGGCGCAGAACATCGCCTATGGGCTGAAACTGCGCCGGGCCAGCGCGGCGGAACAGCGCGACCGGGTCGAAGAACTTCTGAACATCATCGAGCTGCCGCATATCGCCGACCGTCCGGTCTCGGCGCTGTCGGGCGGTCAGCGGCAGCGGGTGGCGATTGCGCGGGCGCTGGCGATCCGGCCCAAGCTTTTCTTGCTGGATGAGCCGCTCTCGGCGCTGGATGCCAAGCTGCGCGACGCGATGCAGATTGAACTGCGGCGCCTGCAGCGCAAATTTGGCGTCACCACCGTGCTGGTCACCCATGACCAGACCGAGGCGATGATGCTCGCCGACCGGCTGGTGGTGATGAAAGACGGCCAGATCCGGCAGGCGGCGGACCCCTCGACCGTGTATCAAAATCCCGCCGACGATTTCGTGGCTGATTTTCTGGGGGCGGCGAATATGATCGCCGCACGGGTCGGCCCTGCGGGAGAGGCCGAGTTTCTGGGCGGCAGCCTGCCGATGGCCCTGCGTCAGGCCCCCGGCACCGCACTGACCCTCGCGGCCCGGCCCGAGCATATCCGGCTGGCCCCGATGCAGGGGGCGGTGGCGGGCGCGCCGCAAGGCCGGGTGATCCAGTCGCGCGATCTGGGCGCTCTGCGCGAATGGCTGGTGGAGGCGGCGGGGACCGAGCTGCGCATCCGCGCGGGGCAGGATGATTTTACCGGTCTGGGTGCCGGGGATGCGGTGGCAATTCTGGTGGATGCCACCAAAGTGTCGGCCTTTCCGGCTTCGGCCAGAGCATGAGAGATCTGGGAGGATCAGACATGGTTTCGAGCGATAAACTTCAGGAATTACAACGGCTCTACGGGGCAGCCAGCGGCGGCCAGATGCTGGACCCCGAGTTTCGCGCGGTGGCCGAGGCGCTGTTCACCGGCGACCGCCGTCCGCCGCCCTATTCGGGCATTTGCACCTTCCTTGATGCGCCCTACCGGCCCGATGCGGCGGCGGCGGGCTTTGCCGGGCTCGATGTCGCGCTGATCGGCGTGCCGATGGACCTCGGCGTCACCAACCGCAACGGGTCGCGCTTTGGCCCGCGCGCGGTGCGCAATGTCGAGCGGATCGGCCCGTTTCACCATGTGCTGCGGACCGCGCCGCTGACCACGCTCAGCGTGGCCGATGTCGGCGATGTGCCCTTCCGCAGCCGCTTTGATCTGACGCAATCCACCGAGGATATTGAAACTTATTACCAGCACCTGGTGGCGAGCGGCGTGGCGCCGCTCAGCGTCGGCGGCGATCATTCGATCTCCTATCCGATCCTGCGCGCATTGGGGGCCAAACGCCCGGTGGGGATGATCCAGATCGACGCGCATTGCGATACGGCAGGCCCCTATGAGGGGCAAAAGTTCCACCACGGCGGCCCGTTCCGCAATGCGGTGCTGGATGGCGTGCTTGACCCCGAGCGGGTGGTGCAGATCGGCATCCGCGGCGGCGGCGAATATCTGTGGGAGTTTTCCTATGCCTCCGGCATGACGGTGATCCATGCCGAAGAGGTGCAGGAAATGGGGCTGGAGGCGGTGATCGCCAAGGCGCGCGCGGTGGTGGGGGACGGGCCGACCTATCTCAGCTTTGACGTCGACGGGCTCGACCCCGCCTTCACCCCCGGCACCGGCACGCCGGAAGTGGGGGGCCTGAGCGCGCGCGAGGCGAATATGATCCTCAATGGCCTGAAAGGCGTGGATTTTATCGGCGGTGATGTGGTCGAAGTGGCGCCGCAATATGATCCGGGCACCAATACCGCACAGGTGGGGGCGCAAATGCTGTTCCAGATCCTCTCCCTGATGGCGCATGCGCCGGGGCTGCAGGCCCGCCACGCCGCGCGACTGCGGTGAGAGCAGAGGCCGCTGCCGCATCCACCCTTGCGGCGGCGGGCCCGATCACGCCATCATTGCCCGACCCATCCCCGCTTTTGGGGGTGGCTGTTAGCGGAGCGCGTATGACCCCGACCCCCCGGCTGAACAAACGCAAACCCGCTTTTGGCCGGGTCAGCGACGCCGATATGCATCTGTTCCGGGTGTTTGTGACCGTGGTCGACTGCGGCGGCTTTTCGGCGGCGCAAAGCGAGCTGGGCGTCGGCCGCTCAACCATTTCGCGGCAGATCTCGGATCTGGAAACCCGCATCGGCTTTGCGCTTTGCTACCGTGGGCGCAGCGGCTTTCGTCTGACCCAGCATGGCGAACAGGCGCTGGTGCAGATGAAGCGGCTGCTGACGGCGGCCGAGGAATTCGCCTCCAACATCGCCGCCATCAACGACAGTTTCATCGGCAAGATTGATGTGGCGATGATGGATGCCAGTTTCACCGATCCCCGCAACCCGATGCTGGCGGCCATCCGCGCCTTTCGCCAACTGGCGCCGCGGGTCAAGATCAACCTCGCCGTCGACAGCCCGAGCGAGATCGAGCGCGGCCTTCTGGAGGGGCGCTATCATCTGGGCCTCCTGCCCTCTTACCGGCGGCTGACCGAGCTGACCTATCAGGAGATCTACCCCGAGACGGTCGCGCTCTTCGCCGGTCCCGCGCATCCGTTGCTGGCGGAATTGCAGGCCGATCCGGCGCTGCCGCTGGAACGGATCTTTGCGCACGAGCTGGTCTATCGCGGCTATCTGGAGGGGGACCGGCTGATGGAGATCAAACAGCAGTTTGAGCGCGGCCCGACGGTGCGGGAAACCGAAGCCGTGGCGGCGCTGATCGAGGCCGGGGCCTATCTGGGGTTTTTGCCCAAACACAGCGCCTCGGCCCGGCTGACGCCGATCCTGCCCGAACGGTTTGACTACAGCGTGCCGATCTGCGTGGTGACCAAGCGCGGGCGCGAGCATTCCATCGTCACCCGCGCCTTTCTGGAAGAACTGCGCCGCGACTGACGGCGCGCAGGGTCGGCTAAACCGGCACCATCAGGCTGTGCTTCACCCGCTTGAGCGTGAAGCTGGTGTTGACCGACTGCACGTTCGGCAGCTCGACAATCGCATTCTTGATCGTCGCCTCATAATCTTTCACGCTGGCCGCGATCACCTGCAGCACATAGTCATATTCACCGCTGAGCGAATAGCATTGCATGATTTCGGGCACATGCTCGACCGCATCTTCAAAGGCCTTCAGCCGCTCACGCTTGTGGTGGGTGATCTTCACAAAGCACATCACCAGAATCTCGAAACCCACCTCTGCCGGGTCGATCACGAATTGCCGCGCACTTACTGCCTTTTCGCTTTGCAGCCGTTGCAAACGGCGCCAGCAGGGCGAATGGCTGAGACCGGTCACCTCGCCCAGCTCGCGCATGGTGATGTCGGGCTGGGCCTGAATGGCCCGCAAGATGCGCCGATCCGAATCATCCAGTTCCATGGCTGCCCTATCCAATTACATCTTTGCCTCTGTGATCCACTCATGGAAACAAATTATCACCAGACAGCCAAATGATGGTACAATGTATCCCATACGCAGACAAGCGCCACGACAATAGAGACCCTGTTTCAGCCATGTCGCGCTATCATTTCAGGGGAGGAAGAGGTGTCGAAGGGGGGAACGTGATGACAATCACGCTGGATGACAAATACACTGCCGAGAGCGGCGCGGTCTATCTTACGGGCACACAGGCGCTGGTCCGGTTGCCGATGACGCAGATGCGGCGGGACCGTGCCGCGGGCTTGAACACCGGCGCCTTCATCTCCGGCTATCGCGGCTCGCCGCTCGGGGGGTACGATCAGCAGCTGGTCCAGGCCAGAAAATACCTCGAGCGTCAGGATGTGGTCTTTCAATCCGGCGTGAATGAGGATCTGGCCGCGACCGCGGTCTGGGGCAGCCAGCAACTGCATCTGTCGCCGGGCGCGCGCAAAGATGGCCTTCTGGGCATCTGGTACGGCAAGGGCCCCGGCCTCGACCGCTCGGGCGATGTCCTCAAACATGCGAATGCGGCGGGCACCGCCCGGCATGGCGGGGTCCTGGCCATTGCCGGCGATGACCACACCTGCAAATCCTCCTCGATCCCGCATCAATCCGATCACACCTTCATCTCGGCACTGGTGCCGATGCTCTACCCCTCTTCGGTGCATGAGTTTCTGGAAATGGGCCTGCTGGGCATTGCCATGTCGCGCTATTCGGGCTGCTGGGTCGGGTTCAAGGTGATCTCGGAAACGGTGGAAACCACCACCGTCGTCGATCTGGCGCAGGAGGGGCGCGAGTTCGTGCTGCCCACGGATTTTGAGCTGCCGCCGGACGGTCTGAACCTGCGCTGGCCGGACCCGCCCCTGGTGCAGGACGAGCGGCTGCAAGAGCACAAGGGCTTTGCCGCCATCGCCTTCGCCCGCGCCAATCAGGTGGACCGCGTCACCCTGGATTGCCCCAGCGCACGTTTTGGCATCGTCGCCTCCGGCAAGGCCTATGAGGATGTGCGTCAGGCCCTCACCGAACTGGGACTGGGCCCTGAAGAGCTGCGCCTCATCGGGCTGCGGCTCTACAAGGTCCGCATGCCCTGGCCGCTGGAGCCGGAGGGGATCCGGGCGTTTTCCCGCGGCCTCGAAGAAGTGCTGATCGTCGAGGAACGCCGCGAGATCATCGAGAACCAGATCAAGGAGCAATTGTTCAACTGGCGCGCCGATGTGCGGCCGCGCATCGTGGGCAAATTCGATGAGGCCGGACACCCGTTCCTCTCGCTGTCGGCGGGGCTGACCATCGCGCGGGTTGCCGGGGCGATGGCCGAACGCATCCTGCGCCTTGATCTGCCCGAGGGTCTGGCGGCGCATATCCGCACCCGCGCGGCGGCGCTGACGGCGGCGGAGGCCAAGGGCGACAGCCATGTGCCGCCCCTGACCCGGCTGCCGCATTACTGTGCCGGATGCCCGCACAACACCTCGACCCGGGTCCCGGAAGGCTCGAAGGCGATGGCGGGCATCGGCTGCCATTTCATGGCGCAATGGATGGACCGGCGCACCGAGACCTTCACCCATATGGGCGCCGAGGGCGTGCCCTGGACCGCGATCAGCCGCTTTACCGATGAGAAGCACCGTTTCGTCAATCTGGGCGACGGCACCTTCTTTCACTCCGGTCACCTCGCCATCCGGCAATCGGTCGCGGCGGGCGCAAACATCACCTACAAGATCCTCTATAATGACGCGGTCGCCATGACCGGCGGGCAGCCGCTGGATGGCATGCTGACGCCGCAACAGATCACCCATCAGATGTATCACGAGCGGGTGGCGCGTATCGTGCTGATGTCGGACCATCCCGAGGTTTACAGCGCCGCCGAATTGGCCCCCGGCACCGAGATCCGCCACCGCGACGACATTGACCCGGTGATGCGCGAGTTGCGCGAGGTGCCGGGGGTGACGATCATCGTCTTTGAACAGACCTGCGCCGCGGAAAAGCGGCGCCGTCGCAAACGCGGCAAGATGGTTGATCCCGACATGCGGCTCTGGATCAACCCGGCGGTCTGCGAAGGCTGTGGCGATTGCTCGGAAAAATCCAATTGTGTCGCCGTGGAGCCGCTGGAAACCCCAATGGGGCGCAAGCGGCGCATCAACCAGTCGATGTGCAACAAGGATTATTCCTGTCTGCAGGGCTTTTGCCCCTCTTTCGTCACCGTGCGGGGCGGGATGCTGCGCAAACCCTCCGGCAAGGCTGGCCCCGATGTGGGCACATTGCCAGAGCCGGTCCTGCCGCAGATTGACCGGGCGTGGAACCTTGCGCTGGCCGGCGTCGGCGGCACCGGCGTGCTGACCATCGGCGGCATCCTCGGCATGGCAGCCCATATCGAGGGCAAGATCCCGATGGTGCTCGACATGGCCGGACTGGCGCAAAAGGGCGGCGCGGTGATGAGCCACATCCGCATCTCGCGCCCGGACCGGCCGGTGACCGAGCCGCGCATTGTCGCGGGCGCGGCGGATCTGCTTTTGGCCGCGGATGCGGTGGTTGCGTCATCGAATGAGGCGGCGCGGCTCTGCAGCCCCGACCGCACCGCGGCGGTGCTGAACACCCACACCACCCCGGTGTCGGATTTCGTCCGCCTGCGGGACTTTGATTTCCGCACCGGCGCGGTGGCGCAAAGCGTCACAAAGTCAGTCAGGTCAACCGCGCATTTTCATGACTTCACCGGTCTCGCCCAACGCCTGACCGGCGACGAGATCGGTGCCAATCTGATGATGCTGGGCTACGCCTGGCAATGCGGGCTGGTGCCGGTTGGGGCCGCCGCAATCTTTGAGGCGATTCAGCTGAACGGTGTCGCGGTCAAAGGCAATATCGAGGCGTTCAACTGGGGCCGTCTGCTCGCGCATGACCCGGCGGGACTGACCGCGCAGGCGGCATCGGGCGAAGACGCTGCGCCCGCCCTCGAAACGGAGACCCCCGAGACCATCATCGCGCATCGCAGCAGACATCTGCAGGCCTATCAGAACACGGCGCTCGCCAACCGCTATCAGGCGCGGCTGGATCAGATCGCCAAAGCCGCCGCTGCCGACCGCATCGGCGAGAATGATCTTTTGCGGCAGGTTGCCATCACCTATGCGCGCGTGCTGGCCTACAAGGACGAATATGAGGTGGCCCGGCTTTACGCTGCCCCCGAATTCCGCCGTGGGCTGGCGGCGGTTTTTGACGGTGATTTCCGCATTTCGCTCAATCTGGCACCGCCCTTCCTGAACGCAAAAACCCAGAATGGCCGCCCGAAAAAGCGGGAATTCGGGCCATGGATCTTGCCGCTGCTCCGGGTTCTGGCCCGGATGAAAGGGCTGCGCGGCACCTGGGCCGATCCGTTTGGCCACAGCCATGACCGCAAGCTGGAGCGGCAGTTGATCGCGCTTTACGAAGAGGATCTCACGCTCGCGCAGGCGGTGCTGAGCAGCGCGACAGCGCCGCTGGTGCGGGAATTGCTGGGCCTGCCCTGGCAGATCCGCGGCTTTGGCCCCGTCAAACAGGCGGCCTTCGACACACAGATGCGGCGGCGGGAAGAGATCCGCAGCCAGTTGCAAAGCCAGGGGCCGCTGGCCCTGGCGGCCGAGTGAGGGGGGGAAATCATGTTCACGGCATCCATGAAATTTGATCTGGGCGACGATGTCAGTGCGTTGCGCGACATGGTGCACCGCTGGGCGCAGGACCGTGTCCGGCCGATGGCGGCGGACATCGACAGGCGCAACGCCTTCCCGGCGGAGCTATGGGCGGAAATGGGCGATCTCGGCCTGTTGGGGATCACCGTCCCCGAGGAATTCGGCGGTGCTGGCATGGGCTATCTGGCGCATGTGGTGGCGGTTGAGGAGATTGCGCGGGCCTCGGCCTCCGTCTCGCTCAGCTATGGCGCGCATTCCAACCTCTGCGTCAATCAGATCACCCTGAACGGCACCGAGGCGCAAAAGCGCAAATACCTGCCGAAACTGGTGTCGGGGGCGCATGTCGGCGCACTGGCGATGTCAGAGGCCAGCGCCGGATCGGATGTGGTGGCGATGAAACTGCGGGCTGAGAAGCGCGACGGCCATTACCTGCTGAACGGCACGAAATACTGGATCACCAACGGTCCGGATGCCGATGTTCTGGTGGTTTATGCCAAGACCAATCCCGCCGCAGGCTCCAAAGGCATGACGGCGTTGGTGGTCGAAAAGACCATGCCGGGCTTCAGCACCTCGCCGCATTTCGACAAGCTGGGGATGCGCGGCTCCAACACCGCCGAACTGGTGTTCGACAATGTCGAAGTGCCCTTTGAAAACGTTCTGGGGGCCGAGGACAAGGGCGTCCGCGTCCTGATGTCGGGGCTGGATTACGAGCGGGTGGTGCTGTCGGGCATTGGCACCGGCATCATGGCCGCCTGCCTCGACGAGATCATGCCCTATGTGGCCGAACGGCGGCAGTTCGGGCAGCGGATCGGGGATTTCCAGCTGATGCAGGGAAAAATTGCCGACATGTACACCAAACTGAATTCCGCGCGCGCCTATGTCTATGAGGTGGCGCGCGCCTGCGACCGCGGCGCGGTCACGCGGCAGGATGCGGCGGCTTGTGTGCTCTATGCCTCGGAAACCGCGATGGAGGTGGCGCATCAGGCGGTGCAGGCCATGGGGGGCGCGGGGTTCATGAATGACACCCCTGTCAGCCGGATCTTCCGCGATGCCAAACTGATGGAGATCGGCGCGGGCACCTCGGAGATCCGCCGCATGCTGATCGGGCGCGAGTTGATGGGGGCGATGACCGCATGACTGTTCTGTCCTCTTCTGTCTCGCCCCGCTCGGAGAGCTATCGCCACAATCGCGCCGCGCATCTGGCCCAGATGGAGAAGGTGCGCTATGCGGCGGCCCTCGCGCAGGCCGGGGGCGGCGAAAAGGCCCGCGCGCTGCATCAAAGCCGTGGGAAACTCCTGCCGCGCGAGCGGATCGCCCGGCTTTTGGATCCGGGCGCGCCCTTTCTGGAAATCGGCATGTTCGCAGCGCATGAGCTTTATGACGGCGCCAGCCCCTGTGCCGGGATGATCACCGGGATCGGCCGTGTCGAAGGGCAAGAGGTCATGATCGTGTGCAACGATGCGACGGTCAAAGGCGGCACCTACTTTCCGATGACGGTGAAAAAACACCTGCGCGCGCAAGAGATTGCCGAGGCGAACCGCTTGCCCTGCGTCTATCTGGTCGACAGCGGCGGTGCCAACCTGCCCAATCAGGACGAGGTGTTTCCTGACCGCGACCATTTCGGGCGCATCTTTTTCAATCAGGCGACCATGTCCGCCAAGGGCATTGCGCAGATCGCGGTGGTGATGGGTTCGTGCACGGCAGGCGGCGCCTATGTGCCCGCGATGTCGGATGTGACCATCATCGTCAAGGATCAGGGCACGATCTTTCTGGCCGGTCCGCCTCTGGTCAAGGCCGCCACCGGCGAGATCGTCTCGGCCGAGGATCTGGGCGGCGGCGATGTGCACACCCGCCTCTCCGGGGTGGCAGACCTGCTGGCGCAGGATGATGCCCATGCTTTGGCACTGGCGCGGCGGGCCGTGGCCAATCTCAACCGGTGCAAACAGCCCCGCGTGGTCCTGCAGACACCCGAAGCGCCGCTCTATGACCCCGAGGACATTCTGGGCGTTGTCCCGGCAGAGCTGAAAACCCCCTATGACATCCGCGAGGTGATCGCCCGCGTCGTGGACGGCTCGCGCTTTGATGAGTTCAAGCCGCGCTATGGCACCACCATCGTCTGCGGCTTTGCCCATGTCTTCGGCATGCCCGTGGGGATCATCGGCAACAACGGGGTGATCTTTTCGGAATCCGCACTCAAGGCCGCGCATTTCATCGAACTCTGCGCGCAGCGCAGCGTCCCCCTGGTGTTCTTGCAAAACATCTCGGGCTTCATGGTGGGGCGCAGCTATGAAAACCGTGGCATCGCCAAGGACGGAGCAAAGCTGGTGACGGCGGTGGCCACCGCGCAGGCGCCCAAGATCACCTTCCTGATCGGCGGCTCGTTCGGGGCGGGCAATTACGGCATGTGCGGGCGCGCCTATGATCCGCGCTTTTTGTGGAGCTGGCCGAACAGCCGCATTTCGGTGATGGGCGGCGAACAGGCGGCGGGCGTTCTGGCCACCGTGCGGCGCGATGCGATCGAGCGCAAGGGCGGCAGCTGGACCCCCGAGGAGGAACAGGCGTTCAAACGCCCCACGGTCGAGATGTTTGAACGCCAGTCGCACCCGCTCTATGCCTCCGCGCGCCTTTGGGATGACGGCATCGTCGACCCGCGCCGCACGCGGGAGGTCTTGGCCCTGTCACTCTCTGCCGCTTTGAACGCACCGATCCCGGAGACGCGTTTCGGCGTCTTCCGGATGTGAGGATCTGCCCATGTTCACCAAAATCCTGATCGCCAACCGGGGCGAAATCGCCTGCCGCGTCATCGCCACCGCCCGCCGGATGGGCATCCGGACGGTGGCGGTCTATTCCGATGCCGATACCACCAGCAAACACACCGAATTGGCCGATGAAGCGGTGCATATCGGCCCCGCCGCCGTGTCCGAAAGCTATCTGCGGGGCGAGGTGATCATTGCCGCCGCCCTGCGCACCGGGGCAGAGGCCATTCACCCCGGCTATGGGTTTCTCTCGGAAAATCCGGACTTTGTGGAGGCGGTCGAGGCCGCAGGTCTGGTCTTTATCGGCCCCAAGGCGCAATCAATCCGGGCGATGGGGCTGAAGGATGCTGCGAAAAGGCTGATGGTTGACGCCGGGGTGCCGGTGGTGCCGGGCTATCACGGCGAAAGTCAGGATCCGGCTTTTCTGGCCGCGGAGGCGGAGAATATCGGCTATCCGGTGATGATCAAGGCCCGGGCGGGCGGCGGCGGCAAGGGGATGCGGCTTGTCGAAGACCCCGCGGGGTTCGCGCAGGCGCTGGAAAGCGCGCAGCGCGAGGCGCGCTCCAGCTTTGGCGATCCCGCCTGCCTGATCGAGAAATATGTGACCCAGCCCCGCCACATCGAGATTCAGGTGTTTGGCGATTCGCAGGGCAATGTGATCCACCTTTTTGAACGCGACTGCTCGCTGCAGCGGCGCCACCAGAAGGTGATCGAAGAGGCCCCCGCCCCCGGCATGCCCGAGGCGGTGCGCGCCGCGATGGGCCGCGCCGCGGTCGAGGCCGCAAAGGCGATCGGCTATCAGGGGGCGGGCACGATCGAGTTCATTGTCGACGGCACCGGCACACCGCGCGAGGACGGTTTCTGGTTCATGGAAATGAACACCCGGCTGCAGGTCGAACATCCGGTTTCCGAAGCGATCACCGGGCTCGATTTCGTGGAATTGCAGCTGCGGATCGCGGCGGGAGAGCCGCTGCCGCTCCGTCAGGATCAGCTGCGGATCGACGGCTGGGCCTTTGAAGCCCGCGTCTATGCCGAGGATGTCCCAAAGGGATTTCTGCCCGCCACCGGCACGCTGGCGCATCTGTCCTTCCCCGACAGCGTGACCTTCGCGCAGGGCGCGGTGCGGATCGACAGTGGTGTGCGGCAGGGGGACACCATCACCCCCTGGTATGATCCGATGATCGCAAAGGTGATCGTGCATGGCCCCACCCGCACCGAGGCGCTGCAGCTGCTCTCTGCCACGCTGGGCGGATGCCGTGTGGCGGGCTCGGCGACCAATCTCGAATTTCTGGGCGCCCTGTCGCGGCATGCGGGATTTGCCCGCGGCGAGGTTGATACCGGGCTGATCGCGCGCGATCTGGCCGCGCTGACCGCCCGGCCGGAGATGTCCGCCGAGATACCCGCCCTTGCTGCCCTTGCGGCGCTGCGGCTGCTGCAGGCCCCCGGGATGAGCGACCCTTGGGATCAGCTGACCGGCTGGCGGATCTGGTCGCAGGCCACGGATCATGTGGCCCTTGAAACGGGCGGTGCGCGGCTGGACCTTTGCGTCACGCATCTTGGCGGCGGCGCCTACCGTATCACATTCGGGGAAGTTTCCTGCAATCTCAAGGTCCTGCGCTGCGAAGGGACGCGGGTGCGGCTTGAGATGGACGGGCGGCATTTCAGCGCTGATGTCATGGCGCGGGCGGGATGGATCACCGTCTTTTGCAACGGTTTTGCCCATGAATTTGCCACGGTGGACCCTTTGAATGCGGCCTTGGGCGATCAGAGCAGCGGTGATTGCGTCTTTGCGCCCATGCCGGGACTTGTCACCGCCGTGCGGACCGTGGCGGGGGCCCGCGTCAGCAAGGGCGAGGCGCTGATGGTGCTCGAGGCGATGAAAATGGAGCATGTGCTGACCGCCCCGCGCGACGGCATCGTCGCCGAGGTTCTGGTGACCGGTCAAGATCAGGTCACCGATGGCACCCTCTTGTTGCGGATGCAGGAGGCCGGGGACAAGGACGGCCACGTCTGACACGATGGCCGGCACTTCCTGTGGCGCTGACGGAACTGACGGACTGACGGCTTGGGCCGCAGCCTAGGCCCGCTGTTTCAGCGACAGGGCGATACCGCCCAGCACCAGCAGCGCCGCGACCCAGAACCGCATGTCGGGCAGTTCGCCCAACATCACGGCCCCACCCAGGGTCGCAATCAACGGGACTGAGAGCTGCGCAACCGCCGCGACACTGGCGGCCAGTTGCGGCAAAACCCGGTACCACAGCGCATAGCCCAGCCCCGAGGTCACCGCGCCGGAGAACAGCGCGGGCCAAATGCCCCAGCTCTGCCCATGCCCCGCATCGCCCGCCAGACCCAGCCAGAGAAGCGCCAGCGGCCAGGCCCCGGCAAAATTCAGCGCCGACAGTGCCAAAGGATCACGCGCACCGCGCCCGGTGAGCGAATAAAGGCCCCAGCCAATGCCCGCAAAAGCCATCGCCGTCAGCCCCAAGGCATCAAGGCGCGCCGCACCACCGGGCCACATCAGCACCACGAGCCCGAGAAAGGCCAATGCAGCGCCGGTCCAACGCCAGCGCCCCACCTGCTCGCGCCCGCGCAGGGCACCCGCAAACATGGTGATCTGCACCGCCCCGAACAGCACCAAAGCGCCCACCCCGGCATCCACCCGGCCACTCGCGATGGAAAAGCCGAAGATATAGGCCGAAAGGCTCGCCACGCCCCTGGCCCAGATGCCGCGCGGCAGGCGGGGCAGGCCCCGTCGCAGCATCAAAAGCAGCAGGACCAAGGCCCCGGCCCCCAACCGCAACACGGCAACGAAGGCGGGATCAAGCCCCGCCACGCCCACCGCCATCCGGTTCAGCACCGAATTTGCCGCAAAGGCGACCATGACCAGCGCTGTGAGCATCAAGATCCGCATGCCGCAACCTCGCACGCCACCCCGGGCGGTGCAACGAGCAGATCGGGCCGCGCGGTCCGAACAACGGGGCGCAGCAGTATCGCCATGGCGCGCCGTAGGGACGCCGTCGGGGCGCGGTTTCTGTGATGCCCCCCGGGCAAGCATCCTGTGGCGCGCGGAGCAAAGCCTTGCCCCGCCGCGCGCCGCAGGGCCGCTCCCCCGCGGCTTTCATTGGCGGCACGTCAGGGCAGCCGCGCTGCCAACGCATGCCCGCTGTCTATCCTCTTAGATTTTATTTCAATGCGTTGCGCAGTTTCTCGGCAGGCATCAGCGCACCCGGATGGCAGACCACTTCCATCGCAACCCGGTGCCCCTGCAAGACTGCAGCCTCCGGGTCCTGCCCGCTGAACCGCGCGGCCAGATAGCCACCGTTGAAACTGTCTCCGGCCCCGGTGGTGTCGAGGGGCTGCACATGTGGCAAGGCGGGAAGCACCTGCGGCAGCGCCCCGGCCCGTCCGAGCACCATCTCGGAACCGCCGTTCTTCACCACGACTTCAACGGCCCCGGCGGCCAGATAGCGCAGCGCGGTTTCCCGCGGCGAGGCATCGCCGAAATAGGTGGCCTCGTCGTCATGGCTCGGCAAAATGATGTCGGCATGCGAGGCCGCCTCCAATGTGGCCATGCACATCGTGTCGGCGTCGGGCCAAAGGCGGGGCCGCAGGTTGGGATCAAAGATCACCTGCCGCCCGGCAGAACGCGCTGCCTCCAGCGCTGCAAACAGCCGTCCGCGCGCTTCGGGCGTCAGAATGCCCAGCGTAATGCCCGAAAAATAGACCGCATCCGCCGCGAGACAGGCCGCCTGCAGGCGCGGAGCATCATCGGCCAGCGTGCGGGCCGCCGAACTGTCGCGCCAATAGGTAAAGGACCGCTCGCCTTCGGTGAGCGTGATCATGTAAAGCCCCGGGCTGCGGCTGGGATGGCGCGCAATATTCCCGGTGCCGATGCCCGCCGCAGCGATGAAATCGCACATGTCGTCCGACACGGGGTCCCGGCCGAGCACGGTGAAATAATCAATGTCCCAGGCATCCGGCGCGAGGGCGCGCAGATACCAGGCGGTGTTCAGCGTATCGCCCGCAAAGCCCGAGCGCCACAGACCGTGCCCGGCGCCCGACAGCTCCACCATGCATTCGCCAATCGACAAAAAGCGCATCGTCGTCTCTTTTCATTGCAGTATGCCGGGCCCGGGCGGCCCGGCGGGCGCGCCAACAGATCAGATCAGCGCGGTCGACAGGAAGGGGACGAAGGTCACCGCCAGCAGGGCCACCACCAATGCCAAGAGGAAAGGCCAGCCATCGCGCAGGAAATCGGTGAGTTTGGCCCCAGTCAGGTTGCAAACCAACAGGAGCACGGTGCCCACCGGCGGTGTCAGCGTCCCGATCGAAAGGTTCAGGATCATGACAATCCCGAAATGCACCGGATCAATGCCGAGTTGTAGCACAACAGGCTTCAGGAGCGGCACCAGAATGATCATCAGCGCCGTGCCCTCGATGAACATGCCCAGCACCAGCAAGAGCACGTTCACCGCCAAGAGGAACAGCCAGGGATTGGTGGTCAGCCCGGTGATGAACTCGGCCATGGTGATCCCGGCACGCTCCATCGAAAAGATCCAGGCCAGCGCCGAGGAGGTCATGATGACCAAGAGCACCGCGGCGGTCTGGCGCGCGGTTTCGGTCAGCGCATCGGCCACATCGCGCAGTTTCATCTCGCGGTAGACAAAGAGGCCGATGAACAGCGTGACCAAGGTGGCAATGGCCCCGGCTTCGGTCGGGGTAAAGATCGACAGCCGGATGCCGCCGACGATCACCACCACCAGAAACAGCGCGGGCCAGGCGCCGAGGAACGTGCTCCCCGCCTCTTTCGCCGTGGGCCAGCTGGTGCGTGAGGGTTGCAGGCCCTTTTGCTTGGCCATCGCGTAAACGGCAAAGAGCAAGAGCCCGGCACAGAGGAGCCCCGGCAGGATCCCCGCCGCGAACATCGAGCCGATGGAGACATCGGCGATCAGCGCATAGATGATCAGCGCGATGCCGGGCGGGATGATCGGGGTGATCAGCGAGGCGCAGGCGGTGATCGCCGCCGCCGCCCCCACCGAATAGCCCTGTTTGCGCATCTCGGGCACCAGCATCCGGCACATCATCGCCGCATCGGCAAGGTTGGAGGCCGAAATGCCGCCCATAAGGGTCGAGAGCATGACATTCGTGTGCCCCAGCCCGCCGGTCAGCCGCCCGACCATCAGATCGGCGAGTTTCAGCAGCCGCGCCGCGATGCCGGTCGAACCCAGAAGCGTGCCCAAAAGCACGAAGAACGGGATTGCCAGCAACGAGGGGTTCTGCGTCGGCGAAATGATCCGCTGCACCGCAATCGGCAGCGGCACCGAGGCGAAGAACAGGAAATAGGCCACCACGGCGGCAAACATGGCGAGATAGAGCCGCATGTTCAGCGCGAACAGCGCGAACATCAGGACGATGATGATGAACCAGGTCATGGGGAGGTCTCCGTCCTGTCGGTCAATGCAGGCTGCTGCGCTGGGTCGGCTCGGGGGTATTGGGACGCAGGAGACGCCAAAGCGTCACCACGGCCGTGCCGCCCGCCCCCACCACCACCGCCAGATCCAGCCAGAACCAGGAGATGCCTAATATCTGGGTTTTCTTGAAGGCGGTGGTCTGCCCGAGTTTCCACGCCTGCCAGGCCATGAAGACCAGCAGCGCGATCGAGGCCAGCGCCACCAGAATGACCAAAACCCGGCGCAGGCGCGGCCGCAGCGCCACTTCCAGCAGGTCGATGGTCAGATGCTGCCGGTTCGCCTCGCAGGCGATGGCGCCCACCATGACGATCCAGATCATCAGCAGGCCCGAGACTTCCTCGGTCCAGGCGATAGGCATGCCCAGAATATAGCGGGCAAAGACCGCGGCGGCGGTGATCAGCACCAAAGCGGCCACGCAAAGCCCGCTGAGGGCAGAGGCGGCAAGGAAAAGGACTCTCATGGCGGGGACTTCCACAGGGGTGGGAAACGGGAGGATGGCGCGCGGCGCAGGGGGCCGCGTGAAATTGACCGGCCGCCCCGTTTTGGGGCGACCGGCCGGGGAGGTTACTTCGCCAGTTCGGCCTGGATCTGGGCGTAGAGCCCTTCCGACCATTCCGGGAACTGGGTGTAGAAGGCCTGCGCCTTCTCTTTGAACGGCGCGAGGTCCGGATAGGTAACGGTGACGCCCGCGGCTTTCATCTCTTCGAGGATCTTGGCTTCCTCGTCCTTGGCGATCTCCTGGCTGTAGAGGCCCGCTTCATAGCCCGTTTTGTGAAGCATCTCGACCACGGCGGGGTCCAGTGTGGCGAAATAGGCCTCACCACCCAGCCAGAGCGAGGTGTTGGTGAGGTAGCTGATCATCGACAGCTCCTTCGCCTGCTCATGCAGCTTTTGGCCATAAAGCACCGGCAGCGGGTTCTCGACACCGTCGATCACACCTTGCGTCAGCGCGGGGTAGACATCGCCCAAGGGCATCGGGGTCGGGGTGCCGCCCATCGCCTCGATCGCCTTGATCTGCATGATGTTGTTGGGCACGCGGATCTTCATGCCAGCCAGATCTTCGGGCTTTTCCACCTTGGTTTTCGACAGCAGCTGGCGGGTGCCATAGAGGTAGTTCGAGATGACGATGTGAATGCCCTTGGCGCGCAGTTCTTCCTGCTTGGTCTTGAACCATTCGCTGTCATAGATCTTGAACAGCTGCTCCGGGCTGTCGGTCAGATAGGGGCCAAAGAGAATGCTCAGATCGGCGTCGTAATCCTTGAGGAAGCCGACATCGGCGATGGTGATCACGTTGACGCCGAGGAGCGCCTGCTCGATCACATCCTGCTTCGCGCCCAGCTGCGACGAGGGGTACAGTTCCAGCGCCACTTTGCCGTCCGAGGCTTCCGTGACCAGATCGGCCCAGCGGTGCATGACCATATCCACCGGCTCGCCGGGGTTGTTTTCATAGGCCACTTTCACCACGACATCTTGCGCGGCGGCCGGCAAAATTGCGGCAGCCGACAGCAGAACGGCCAGGGTCAGGGATTTCAGCTTCATATTCGGTCTCCTCCCGAAGGGTTGATGGATCAGGTGTCGGCGCCCGACGCCGCGGGCAGCGCGGTCATCCGGTCCGAGAGCGCGGCCAGAACCGCGCCCGAATGGTCAAAATGACGGTTGAGGGCAGTGGTCAGCCCCGCCGCATCGCCCGCCTTCAGACGCGCAATGATTTCAGCATGTTCCGCCTCGGATTGCTCGGTCTCCGGCGAGCGTGACTTGCCCACTTCCAGATAGAATTTCAGCGGCACCGAGAGCACGCGGTACATGCGGATCAGCACGGTGTTGCCCGTGGCCTCTACCATCGCCATGTGAAAATCATAGTCATGGCCCGCCGCCTCGGCGGTGGTCAGCGCGCGGCACATGCGGGTGTTCGCCTCGCTCATGCGCTGCAAAAGCGCATCCGTGACGCCCAGAACCGCGAGCGGCGCCGCCCCTGTCTCGACGATGCGGCGAAAGTTCAGCACATCGGTCAGGGTTTTGGCGGAATGGTCGAAATGCTGCGCGAAGATCGAAAAGATCGGATCGAAATTGGGCTGGCAGACGCGGGCACCGCGGCGGGTCTTTTCGATCAGCCCGAAGGCTTCGAGATGGATCATGGTTTCGCGCACCGTGTTGCGGGCGACGCCAAACCGCTCGGCCAGCTCGCGCTCGTTGGGCAAGAGATCACCCACCTGCATCCGCTCCACGATTTCGCGGCGCAGGACTTCCCGGATGTCTTCGACGGCTGATTGTCCTGCCATGGGCCTCCCCTCCGCTGGCTGAGTTTGGTCGTATGGTTGGACCAAAGTCAGGGAAACTGTCAACCCGATTTTCCGGGCTGTGCCGGATTGCCGCGCGGGGCCGGGCGAAAAGCTCAGCCGTCGGACCAGATCACCGAGGCCATGAGCGTGCGGTAGGCGGTGGCCAGATGCGCGTCGAGCGCGTCCGTGGCGGTGGCGGAATCGCCCGCCAGAACCGCCTCGATCACCGCCAGATGTTCGGCCACGGCAGCGCGGTTGCGGCGCAGCTCGTCGCGCTTGTTCCAGCGGTAATGGAAATGCACGATGATCGAGATGGTCCGGCTGAAATCCGAGATAAACCGGTTGTTTGCAGCGGCGCAGAGCAGCTGGTGAAACTCGGCATCCAGCGCAGGAAACCCGGCCAATGCGGCATCCGGCCCCGCCGCCAGCCGCAGATGCGCGGCGTGCAGATGTTCCAGCCTCGCCCTTGTGGGGCCCGGCGCGGCGCAGGCCGCCAGCAGACCCGTCAGCGCCCGCCGTTCAAACATGTCGCGCACGGCAAACATTTCTTCGGCAAAATCGCGGGTGAACCCTTTCAAGATCCAGCTGCGGTTCGGGCGTTTCTCGATCAGCCCCAGCGGTTCAAAGCGAATCAGGAACTCGCGCACCGTCGCCACCGGCACGCCCAGCCGCCGCGCCAGCTCGGCCTCATTGATCGTGGTGCCGGGGGGCAGATCGCCCTGCAGCACCCAGTTCAGAAACGGCTCCTCGACCAGACCCGAGCGGGGCTGCGTCTCTTCGGCGTCAAAGCGATCCTCGGGGCGCGGCGCGCGGAGCAGAAGTTTCTGCCGCCCCTCCCAGGACAGAATCCCCGCCTCCGCCAGATGCGTCAGCACCGCGCGCACGGTGGTGCGGCTCGCCTCCAGCGATGCGGCCAGCTCGCCCTCAGAGCCGAGCGCCGTACCCACCGGCACATCGGCCAGACGGTCCAGCATCCGGTTCACCAGCAGTTTGAACAGATTTTTGTCGCGTGCCATCGCCGCCTCCCCGTCTTGCGACGCCCCCATCCGGTCACAGCATGGCGCATTTTCGCAAGGCGCTGCAAAACCGATTGACGGCGATGGTCGTTATTAAATAAAAAACCAACCAAACCGCAATTGCCTTGCCGCAGATCACCGAAAGATTCTCCATGTCCCTCATGAAAACCCTCGTCTGCGTCGAACCCGGCCGGTTCGAGCAGGGCGAAGCCGCCCGCCCCGCCGCCAAACCGGGCCATATCCGGGTGCGCATCGGCCATATCGGCATCTGCGGCACGGATTATCACATCTATGGCGGCCATCAGCCGTTCCTGGCCTATCCGCGCATCATGGGGCACGAGTTGTCGGGCCATGCGCAGGACGACAGCAGCGACGGGCGGATCAAGGCGGGCGATCTGGTGGTGATCAACCCCTATCTGACCTGTGGCACCTGCCACGCCTGCACCCTCGGCAAACCGAATTGCTGCGAGAATATCGCTGTGCTCGGCGTGCATACCGATGGTGGCATGTGCGAAGAGATCGTGGTGCCGGAGGGGAATATCTATGCGGCCGAGGGGCTGAGCGAGAAAGCCGCCGCGATGGTCGAGTTTCTGGCCATCGGCGCGCATGGGGTGCGGCGCGGCCGGGTGCAGCCGGGCAGTTCGGCGCTGATCGTCGGTGCCGGGCCGATCGGCATCGGCGCGGCTTTGTTCGCGGCCATCGACGGCGCGGCGGTGACGCTGCGCGACACGTCGGCCTCGCGGCTGGATCTCGCGCGCAAGGTGTTGCCCGAGGCGCGGTTTGAACTGGTGGGCGATGAGACCCCCGGCGCCTATGACACGGTTTTTGACGCCACCGGCAACATCCATGCAATGAATGCCGGGCTGCGCTATGTCGCGCATGGCGGCAGCTATGTCCTCCTGTCAGTGGTGAAAGGCGATCTGAATTTCGCCGATCCCGAATTTCACAAGCGTGAAACCACGCTGATCGCCAGCCGCAACGCGCTGAAGGTGGATTTCGAACATGTCATCGCGCAGATCCGCGCCGGTCGCGTGCCGGTCGAGGCGCTGGCGACGCATGAGACGAGCTTTGAAGATGCACTGACCAATCTGCCGCTCTGGGCCGGGGACCGCGGCACGCTGATCAAGGCGATCATCCGTGTCTGAGACCCGTACCCCCATCCTGCAATTCGGCACCTCGCGCTTTCTGCAGGCGCATGCCGATCTGTTCTTCGCCGAGGCCACGCCGCCGCGCGCAGTGACCGTGGTGCAAAGCTCGGGCGATCCGGCACGCGCCGGGCGGCTGGCGGCGCTGGCGGCAGCGGAGGGCTATCCGGTGATCATTCGCGGTCTTGAGAACGGCGCGCCGGTGGAGGCCGAGCGCCGGGTGACGTCGGTGCGGCGGACCCTCTCGACCGCGACCGATTGGGCAGCGCTGGAGGCGGTCTTTTGCGACGAGGCCGAAGTGGTCATCTCAAACACCGGCGATGCGGGCTATGCGCCGCAGCCCACCGACCATGACCCCGCCCCGTCGCAGGCGATGAGTTTCCCCGCGAAGCTCTTTCACCTTCTGGCCGCACGTTTCGCCGCCGGGGGCCGCCCGCTGCAGATCATGCCGATGGAGCTGGTGCCGGAAAACGGCCGGGTTCTGCGCGCGCGCCTGCTGGAAATCGGCGCGGCCAATGGTGCCCCGGCGGCACTCTGTGCCTGGATCGCCGCCCTGCCCTTTGCCAACAGCCTTGTGGACCGCATCGTCTCGGAACCTCTGGAGCCTGCAGGCGCCGTGGCCGAACCCTATGCGCTTTGGGCCATCGAAGCGGCACCGGGCATTACCGCCCCCTGCCTGCATCCTTGCGTGCAGATCGTGCCGGATCTGGAAGAGATCGAACGGCTGAAGCTGCATATTCTCAACTTGGGCCACACCGCGCTGGTGGACATCTGGCAGCACGCGGGCGGTGCCACAGGCGCGCTTGTCCGCGAACTGATGGCAGGCCCCGAAGGTGTGACGCTCGCGCAGATCTATCAGACCGAAGTGATGCCCGGCTTTGCCCATAAGGGCCGGGGCGCGGAGGCCAGTGCCTATCTCGCCACCACGCTTGACCGCTTTCGCAATCCGTTTCTGGACCATAAGATCGCGGATATTGCGCAAAACCACGCGCAAAAGGCCGAGCGTCGCATCGCGGCCTATCTTGACTGGCTGGGGACCGATGCCCCCGCCCAGCCCCTGCTGACCGCCATTCTGGAAAGAGCCCGCGCATGAATGCCAGCCGCCCGTCCTTCCTGCATCTGAACCCTGCCGATACGGTAGGGGTCGCCCTGCGGCCCCTGCAAAAGGGCGAGGCGGCTTTGGGGGTCACCCTCGCCGCCGACATTCCGCTTGGGCATAAATTCGCGCTGACCGCGATGCCTGCGGGGGCGCAGGTGGTGAAGTACGGCCAAGTGATGGCGGTGGCCACCGCGGATATCGCGCCGGGCGAGCATGTGCACAGCCATAATGCCGGCATGTCAGAGAGCCATTCCGACCAATCAAGTCAGACCGGCGTCACACATGCTGCACCCGACCGCACCACGTTTCAGGGCTATCTGCGCCCCGACGGCAGGGTGGGCACCCGCAATTTCATCGGCATTCTCGCCTCGGTGAACTGCTCCTCCACCGTGTGCAATGCGATTGCGGACGCCGCCAACCGCACACTCTTGCCGCGTTTCCCCGGCATCGATGGTTTCGCACCCATCGTGCACGATCAGGGCTGCGGCATGGCCAATGCGGGCGAGGGGTTTGACGCGCTGGTGCGGGTGCTCAAGGGCTACCGCGATCATCCGAATTTCGGCGGCGTGCTGATCGTCGGGCTGGGCTGCGAAGTCAACCAACTGACGCTCTATCAGCGCAGCGACTGGACGCGCGAGCGGTTCGGCGTGTTCAACATTCAGGAGGTGGGCGGCTCGGCCTCGGCCGTGCGCCGCGCGCTGGAACTGCTGGAACCGATCTGCGCGGCGGCCGGATCCGATCAGCGCAGCGAGCAGCCGGTGTCGAAACTGGTTCTGGGCATGCAATGCGGCGGCTCTGACGGGTTCTCCGGCATCACCGCCAATCCGGCGCTTGGCGTCGCCTCGGACATGCTGGTGGCGGCGGGCGGCACCTCGATCCTGTCGGAAACGCCCGAGATCTATGGGGCCGAGCATCTGCTGATCGCCCGCGCTGCCCCCGAAACCGGCGCCAAGATCCGCGCGATGATCGATTGGTGGCGCGATTACACCGACCGCAACGGCGCCTCGCTCGACAACAACCCTTCGCCGGGGAACAAGCGTGGCGGGCTGACGACCATCCTTGAAAAATCGCTGGGCGCGGTGGCCAAGGGCGGGCTGTCGCCGCTTTCCGGCGCCTTTGCCTATGCCGAGCCGATCCGGATTCCCGGCTTTGTCTATATGGACAGCCCCGGTTATGATCCGGTGGCGGCCACCGGGCAGGTCGCCTCGGGGGCAAACCTCATTGCCTTTACCACCGGGCGCGGTTCGTGCTTTGGCGCGAAACCCGCGCCCTCGATCAAGCTTGCCTCGAACAGCACGCTTTACCGCTCGATGCCGGAAGATATGGACATCGATTGCGGCGTGGTGGTCGAAGAAGGGCTGTCGCTGGAAGAAATGGGCGCGCAGATCTATGATCTTCTGCTCGACACCGCCTCGGGCAAAAAGTCGAAATCAGAGGAGTTCGGCTATGGCGACAATGAATTCGTGCCCTGGAAAATCGGCGCGGTTCTGTGATCCAGATATGCTGAGGGCCGGCGAAACCCGGCCCTTTTCTTGTGCCGCATAACGTCTGAAATGCACCTTTGGCCCTTGCCAAACAACGCCTTGCGGATGGGCTACCGCTTCACCGGGTATCGTCAGCCCGTCCCCGCGCATTGGTGGTCAGCACCCGCCACCGCCTCAAAAGCTGCCGTCATATCGGCGATGAGGTCCGAGATATGCTCCAACCCGGCGTGAAACCGTGCCATCGGCCCAGCCGGGGCCGTCTCGAACTGGCGGCCACTGGCGGGTGAGACCGGCATCGCGAGGCTCTCGAACCCGCCCCAGCTGCTGCCTATGGCAAAGAGCTGCAGGTGGTCCAGAAACGGCTCCAGCGCAAAACCGGGGGTGAATTCGACGCTGAAAAGACCGTTGCAGCCCCGCGCATCGCGCCGCCAATGGTCGGCACCGGGATGCCCCGGCAGGCCGGGATGCAAGACGCGCGTCACCTCGGGGCGCGCGGCGCACCATGTGGCCAGCGCCAGCGCATTCTCGCCATGCCGCTCCAGCCGCAGCCCCAGCGTGCGGATGCCGCGCAGGCAGGCATAGGCTTCGTCCGGTGCCAGGGTCTGGCCGCTGATATGCGCCTGTGCGCGCAGCGGTGCCACCGCCGCGCCGCGTGCGCAGGCCGCCCCCATCATCACATCCGCATGGCCGCCCAGATATTTCGTCCCCGCGATCACCGAGACATCACATCCCAGCGCCAGCGGCTGATAGAGCCAGCCCGAGCCATAGGTGTTATCCGCCATCACGATCACCCCCCGGACATGGGCATCCGCGCAGAGTGCGGGCAGATCCATCACCTCAAAGCTTTGCGAGGCGGGGCTTTCGACCAGGACCAGCCGGGTCTGCGGCGTGACATAAGCCGAGAGGTCGGTGCAATCCCAGGGGAAATAGCCCATCGTGACCCCCTGCCGCCGCAGCACGGTTTCGCAATAGCTGCGGGTGGCGGGAAAGACGGTGTCCACGATCAGGATGTGATCCCCCGCCCCCAGATAGGCCTGCAAGGCCCCGGCCAGCGCCGCCACCCCGGTGGGGTAGAGAAAACTGGCCTCTCCCGCCTCGAGATCGGTCACCGCTTCGGCCAGCGCATGCGCCGGGGTGGTGCCACGCCGCCCATAGGACAGCACGCTGTCATCGGTTTCGCGCGCGGCTTTTGTGGCCCGATAGCTCGCCACCGTGTCATGCAGGATGGTCGAGGCGCGCACCACCGGCGGATTGGCCGGGCCGGGCAGGGATTGGCGGCCGTAATGCGCCAGACGGGTCTCACGTTGCATCGGTCAGCTCCCGCACCGGGGTTTTCGGGCGCAGGGGGGCCAGAACGCCGCGCTCTTGCGGGTCCAGCTGCGCCAGAAGGCCGAGTTCCCATTCCAGATAGCGGCGCGCGGCCTCCAGATTGCCGTCATGGCGGTCATGCACGAAAAAGAGGTGGTCAATACAGGCGGCCTCGTCAGGCTGATCCGGCGTCACCTCCACCGCAAGTCCTGCGGCCTGCCAGCGCGCGGGATCACCGCAAATCACCGCCTCGGGCGCGGCGCCGGTCTGCGCGCGCCATTCCGCCACGATCCCCGCCAAAAGGCGCGGGCAGCGCCCGGTGAGCACGACTTGCGCCGGATCACCATAAGCGCCCGCATCCAGCCGCGCCCGGGTCACCCAATCTGCACCCGCCAAATGACCGGAACGATAGGCCATCCCGCGCGACGCATCGAGGAGCCGTGCCCCGGATGCGATGCGGGCGCGCAGCCCCGCCTCATCCAGCGTGTCGGGCTGGCCTGCGGCGGGCAGGTCGGGGCCGGTCGCGGTCATGGCGGCGGCATCGGCGCACAGCACATAGACCTCATGCCCCATTCCCGCGAGCCAGATCGCCGTGGTCGCGGCGCGCAGCCCCGTATCGCAGCTCAGCACCAGCCGCGCGTTGCGCACGGCGAGCTGTTCATCTGTCGCCTGCACCAATTGCCCGCCGGGGGCCGAGCGCGCCTGCGGCACATGCCCCGCCACAAACTCCGCCGCGCTGCGCACGTCAAAGAGATAGGTCGTGCGCGTGGCGTCGGCCTGCCATGCCGCGAGCGTCGTCAGATCCACCTCAGCCAAGGCATAATCCGCGATCAGCGCCCGGGCCTTGGCCCGGTGCGCGGCCAGATCCGCCGCATCGGGCAAGGGCAGCGGCGCGGGTGTCGCGCCCTGCACCAGATCAAACCCCGCGAGCCGCCAGCCCTGCGTGCCATTGCGCAGCGCCACCACCGGATTGGGCACCCCGAGCAGCGCCAGCGTCTGCGCCCCGATGATCGAGCGCGTGCGCCCGGCGCAGTTGATCACCACCGGCGTCGCCGGATCGGGAGCCAGTTTCGGCAAACGGTAGCCAAGTTCGGCATTCGGGCAGGATTGCGCGCCCGGCAGTGACATCTTGTGAAACTCCGGCTCCGAGCGGCCATCGAGCACCAGAAGATCGCCCCCCGCCGCCTGCTGCGCCTTCAGCTCTTCGGCGCTGATCGAGACGGTGCCCAGCTCATGCTCGACCAATTCGCCAAAGGCTTTGGAGGGCACGTTGACGCCCTTGAAGAGCGTATAGCCCGCCGCAACCCAGGCCGGGGCGCCGCCCTCGAGCACCGTCACATCGCTGTAGCCCAGCCGCGCAAGCGCCGCCGCCGCCCGCGCCGCCACACCGTCGCCGTCATCCAGCAGAACGCAACGCGCCGCCTTGTTGGGGACCAGCCGCGCGGGCAGGTCTTCGATGCGGCTGTAGGGCAGGTTCACGCAGAAGAACGGATGGCCCTCGCCATATTGGCCATGCTCGCGCACATCGAGAAAGGCAATTTCCTGCCCATCCGTCAGGAACGGTTTCAGGGCGGCCGCCGAAATGGTTTTCATGGTGGGTCCTCAGCCTTTGGTTTTCACGCCGATGTCCATCACCCGGCAGGTTCCGGCCTCCAGATCATAGGAATAGCGCCCGGTCAGAGTTTCGAGCGGGCGGCCGTAGAAATGCAGATGCCGGATCACCTCGGTGCCGCGGATCTCAACGCTGTGGATGTCATCGGCAAGCATCGCCAGCGCATTGCCGGGCTTCAGCTCGACCACCTGCTCTTCGCGCAGGCTGGCGCGACCGGGGACGGAACCGTCATCGGTGCGGGTGTAGATCGTGTTGATCTCGGCCCCTTCCACCGCGCTGATACAAGCCCAGGTGGTGTGATTGTGCGGCGGGATCTTTTTGCCCGGGCGCATCACGTTGAGGTAAAGGGTCAGCCCCGTCCCGGCATCCTGCGCGATCTGAAAGCGGTTTTGCTTTTCTGCCGGGTCCGGGCTGGCGAAATCCGCCTCGCCCCAAAGCTCGGTCCGGTCCGAGAGCACCGTCAGCGCGGTCTTGATCTGCTCAAGACTGTCGCGGGTCAGCGGGCCCGCCGCGAGGATGGCGCGGGTCTCGGCCATCAGGGATTGTGCCAGTTCCTGGCGGGTGGAAGCTGCGGTCATTGCGGATACCTTTCGCTAAAATTTCAGCCGGTCGGCGGCTGTGTGAGGGGTCAGGATGCGGGGGCGTCGCGCCGCCGCATCAGCATCGGCATCACCCAGAGCAGGAGCGATACCGCCATCATCGCGGCGCTGATCGGATGGCCGACGGGGTCGATGAACACGAACCAATCCCCGCCCGAGATCGACAGAGCATTGGCCAGCGAGGTTTCCAGCTGCGGTCCCAGCACCAGCCCGAGAATGGCCGGCCCCAGCGGCAGCGCCGCCAGCCGCATGAGGAACGCCACCAACCCCGCCACAACCGCGACCCAGATGTTGAACAGGTTGTTGCCGTCGGAATAGGCCCCCATCAGGCACAAGAGCGCGATCACGCCCACCATCGCCTCTTTCGGGATGGCAAAGATGGTGCGCGAGACGGATTTGATCACCATCCAGGCCACCGGCCACATCAGGATATTGGCGGCCAGAAACGCCACGATGATCATCCAGGCGATATTGCCATGCTGGGTGAACAAGAGCGGCCCCGGCACCATGCCATGAATGGCCAGCGCCCCGATGAACATCGCCGAGGTCGAATTGCCCGGAATGCCCAGCGACAAGAGCGGCACCATCGAGCTGGCGGTGACAGCGTTGTTCGCCGCCTCCGGCGCCGCAATGCCTTCGGGTGCGCCATCGCCCCAGTCCGGCTCGCCAGGCTTTCCGGCGAAATGGCGGCGGAAGCGGCGCGAAGCCTGATCATAGGCCAGGAAGATCGCCATCAGCATGCCTGCGCCCGGCAACATGCCAATGACATTGCCGATGGCCGAACTCATTGCCCAGACCGGGGCCAGCCGGCGGATCATGCCTTTGCCGAGCCGCATCGAGCCGATCACCGGCAAAGCCGAGAGGCCCGCCCCGCCCCGGCGTTCACGCCGGATGTCGGTCATCAGCTCCAGCATGGCGGCCACACCGAACAGCCCGACCAGCAGGGGCACGAAGGGAATCCCCTCGATCAGGTTGATGCTGCCAAAGGTGTAGCGGGCAAAGCCTGTGGTCGGGCTGAAGCCGATGTTGGCGGCCAGAAGGCCGATCATCGCCGCCGCCAGCCCCTTGAGCACCGCGCCGCGCAACAGACCCACCACACTGGAGAGGCCCAGAATGGCCAGCGCAAAATTCTCGGCATAGCCGAAATGCAGCGCCATCTTCGCCAGCGACGGCGCGAACAGCAGCAGCACAAAGGCGCTGGCAATGCCGCCGATCACCGAGGAGGTGACGGCCAGCGACAGCGCCCGCCCGGCCTGACCGCGCCGCGCCATCGCATTGCCATCAATCGCGGTCAGCAGCGAGGCTGCCGTGCCCGGCACTTTGATCATGATCGCGGGGATCGCACCGCCGGTCGCGGCCGCGCAATAGACCCCGACCATCAAGGCCAGCGCCTGCTCGGGCGGCATCGAAAAGGAAAACGGAATGAAGACCGCAAAGGCGATATTGTCGTTGATGCCGGGGATCGAGCCGACGATCATCCCCGCCACCACGCCCAGCGTCAGCATCAAGAGGACCATCGGATCGGCGAGGGTGGAAAAACCCAGAAGAATGGACTCCATCGCGCCCTCACAACAGCCAGGGCAGGCGCGCGGACGGCAGCCGCACCTCAAGCCCCAGAACAAAGATCAGATAACCCGCGAAGGTCACCAGCAGCGCGATGGGCAGGGCCCGCCGCAGGGACATCCCGGCCAGCGCCAGAAACGCCAGTTGCATCGCAAGGGTGGGCAGCACAAAGCCCAGGCCGCCGCCCAGAGCCACAATCCACAGGACCAGCACCGCAACGGCAGGCAGAGCGCCCTGCAAGGGGCCGCCAAAATCCTGCTGATCGCCGCGCCGCAGCGCGCCTCGCAGCGCCAGAACCACGCCCACCGCCGCCAAAAGCAGCGCGAGGATCAGCGGATAGCTGCGCGAGGTCGCGTCAAACCCCCGCGCCATCTGCGCCGCGGTCAGGCCCAGCACCGTCAGCACCGCCCCGATCCAGAAATCGCTCCGCGCCGCCCAGCTGCGCGGGTCGCGTGTTGTCGTTGTCATTCACTTCATCCCCATGCCGGTCAGACCGGCCCCGGCCGCAAGCGGTGGCGGGGCCGGCGGGCCTTATTGCGCCAGACCATTCTCGTCGATGATCGCATTCGCCAGCACGGTGTAGCTGTCGATGATCTTCTGGAACCCCGCAGCATCGCGGTAGACCGGATCAAAACCGGCTTCGGTCATTTTGTCGAAATAGGCTTTGTCATTGTACATCTCGAACATCAGATCCGAGAGTTTGGCGACCACCGGCTCCGGCGTGCCCTTGGGCACCGACCATCCGCGGAACGTGGCCCAGACCGGCACATCAATGCCCGCCTCGGGGAAAGTCGGTACGTCGGGATAGCTCGGGTGGCGCTGATCCGAGGCCAGCGCCAAAATCCGCACGCCGCCGCTTTGAACCTGCGCGCTGGCTTCGCCCAGCGACCACAGCGCCCCATCGACATGGCCGCCCAGAACCGCCTGCACTTGTTCGCCAAACCCTTTTGTCGGCACGTAGTTGAACCGCGCGGGCGAGACCTGCTCGATCGCCAGACCGGCCATGTGGTGCGACGTGCCCATGCCCGCCACCACAAGGTTCAGCGGGTGATCCGGGGTGCTCGCGGCCAGAAAATCAGCCGCCGTCTGATAGGGGGATTCTGCGCGCACCACCAGCACTTCGGGGTCAAAGCCATACATGCCCACCGGCACGAAATCCGTGACCTCATAGGGCGCGCCCTTCATCTTGGGATTGGTCACGACCGAACTGGTCATGGCGAGCACGGTGTAGCCATCCGCCGGGGCACTCGCAGCAAAGGCCTGGCCGACAATGCCGCCGCCGCCTGCCTTGTTGAGGACCGTCACCGTGGCGCCGTCCAGCAGACCATTCGCCGCCTCCGCCAGAATGCGCGACGTGATATCGACCGCGCCGCCCGGCTCAAACGGAACGATCAGGTCAATGTCCTGCGCCGGATAATCCTGCGCGGACACCGGGCTGAACAGGCTGGCGGCGCACAAAGCCGCCGCGCTCAGAGTGACAAAATTTCGCATAGCAATCTCCCTTGCTGTGATCCGGCCCCGCCGCGGTCTTGGTGCCGCTTTCGGAGCATTCACGGCACAGTATCGCAATAAAATTCTGTGAAAAATTAATAATACTTGCCAATACATAAGTAAGTTTGATGTATTGACCCGATCTTTTCCCGATTGTGGTGCCTCAATGACTCCCGACATTCAGATCAGCCATCTGAAAACCCTGATCGCGATTGCCGAGGAGGGTGGCTTTGTTGCCGCCGCCGCGCGGGTCGGGCGCACGCAATCGGCGGTGACCCAGCAGATGCAGGCGCTGGAGCAGATCGTGGGCGCGCCGTTGTTTCGCGCGCGGGGACGGCAGCGCGAACTGACCGAAGAGGGGCATATCCTGCTGCGTTACGGGCGCGAGATCGTGTCTTTGTGCAACCATGCCGTCTCGGCTTCCGGGCGCAGCCATCTGAGCGGCACGATCACCATCGGCGCCCCGCAGGAGATTGCCGAAGAACTTTTGCCCAAGGTCCTCGCGCGTTTTGCCAAGGCCTGGCCGAACATGCGCTTGCTGATCCATGTGGACCGCAGCCCCAATCTGATGCAGATGCTGGAGGAGGGGCGGCTGGATCTGACCCTGAGCACCCGGCGCTCCGAGAATTATGACAGCGTGATGCTGATGGTGCTGCCGGTGCTCTGGATCGCGGGCACCGCGTGGCAACGCAGCCCCGGAGAGCCGCTGCAACTGATCCTGGCCGATGAACCCAGCATGTTCCGCCGCATCGCCTTGGCAGCATTGGACCTCAGTGGTCTGCCCTATGTCGAACGTCTGACCTCGCCATCACTGGCGGGGGTACGGCTTGCCATCTCATCAGGGTTGGGGATCACGGCGCGCACCCAAAGCGCGTTTTTCGCCAGCACACAGATCCTGGATGAGCGACATGGCCTGCCGCCGCTGCCCAATATCTCCTACTATCTGTATCGCGCGACGCCGCAGCCCAGCCCGGCGGTACAGGACCTGTTCGAGATGATCGTGGACCATAGCACCGCGTGAGCCTCTGGCCCGGGTGATCGGCCAGGATCTGGGGTGGCGGCCTCTCCGGGCGCGGGCGGCAGGTCCTATCGTGCGGCAATTCGCGCCTGCTCAGCGGCTGTGGCGGCCAGAGCGCGGCCGGAGCGCGGCGGGGGCGCGGCGGGGGCGCGGCGGGGGCGCGGCCTATTCCAGATCTGCCAAAGAGGCAATGAAACTGGAAAACAATTCGCCCTGCGAACTGACCCGCAACTTGGCATAGATATTCCGCCGGTGGATACGCACCGTGCCCGGCGAAATGCCCAAGGCCGCACCGGTCGCTTCGGCGGAATAGCCCTTCAGCACATATTCGACGATCTCGGCCTCGCGCGGGGTCAGCAAGTTGCGCCCAAAACTCTGGAACGCCTGCTCGATCAATTGCGGCAAGCGCGGCGGGCTGACCGGCGGACGATCCGAAAGCTGCGCGCCCAGATCCTTCCAATGATGGCGCGCGGCAGCGGCGATAAAGGGGAACATGTCGTCCAGGTCACGAAATTCCCGCGCGGAAAACACCTTGTTCGCGCGCATCGCCGAGATCACCACGCTGATATTCTCATCGATTCCGACGATAAAGCCCACTTCTTCGGCAAGTCCGGTCTGCACATAGTAGTTGCGGAAATACTCGCCCTGATAAAAGCGGTCTGGCGCCAGATCGCGCAATCGCACCACACGCGAGGCCGTCGGCGCGGCCGAATGCTGATAGAGCGGGTCCAGAAGATAGGGCCCTTCCTGATAGTCATCAATCATCACTCGCCGTTTGGCTTCGGGAAAATCATCATAAAGATCAAGGGGTCGCCTGTCGCTGGGATAGGCAAAGATCACCGTGAATTCAAAGGGCACAACGCGGCGCATCGCCTCGGTGAGAACGCGTGCGAACTCGGGCTTTCCCAAGGCCTCAACCACCCGGGCCCCTGCCGAGAACCAATCCGCCATCTGAATTTTCTTCGTCATCTATGCCCTTTTGGATATATACAGCAATTCGGCATTTCCCTACCGTTTCCCAAAGATACGGCTTAGTCCCGTCAGGGCAACAGGAAAGAAAGCTGGCATGACATTCGATTTCGCCAGCGCAAGGGGCAGCATGACCGAACAGCACGCAACCGCACCGGGCGCACCATCCGACAGTGTCACATCCGCAGATGCCGTCGCCGAGTTTGTCAATGCCAGCAAGCGCTTCGGCTCGGTTCTGGCGGCGGATCGGATCAACCTGCGCATCCGGCGCGGAGAGTTCCTGTCGTTTCTCGGGCCCTCGGGATGCGGGAAAACCACCGCCTTGCGGATGCTCGCGGGGTTTGAGAGCCCGAGCGACGGTGAGGTGATGATCGACGGACAGGCGGCGAGCAACACGCCTGCGCACCGTCGCCCGGTGAACATGGTGTTTCAGCACTACGCGCTGTTTCCGCATATGACCGTGGCGCAGAACGTCGGCTATGGGCTGCGCCAGCGGCGCCCGCGCCTGCCGAAATCCGAGATCGCGGCAAAAGTTGCCAAAGCGCTGGCAAAGGTCCGGCTCGATGACTTCGGTCCGCGACGGATCTGGGAGATGTCCGGCGGCCAACAGCAGCGCGTCGCCCTCGCCCGCGCCATCGTGAACGAGCCGAAGATCTTGTTGCTGGATGAACCGATGGCCGCGCTGGATGCCAAGCTGCGCGGCGAAATGCAGCGCGAACTGCTGGACCTGCAGCGCAGTCTGGGCATCACCTTCGTGCTGGTCACCCATGATCAGGAAGAAGCGCTGAGCATGTCCGACCGGATCTGCATCATGGGAAAGGGCCGCATCGCGCAGGTCGGCACGCCGCAAGATCTCTATGACCGCCCCGCCAACCGTTACGTCGCCGATTTCGTCGGCAAGGCCAATATCCTCACCGGCATGCTGCTGTCGCAACAAGACGGGCTGGCGCAGGTGGCGCTGGCGGACGGCACCCGGGTTCTGGTGCGCGCCGAGGCAAGCGCCGTGCCCGGCCCTGTTGATCTGGCCGTGCGCCCCGAAGTTCTGAACCTCGCACGCCCCGATGCGCCCCTGCCCGAGGGCAGCCGCGCGCTGGCGGCGCGGATCACCCATCGCACCTTTCTGGGCGATCACACCGAATACCTGCTGCAAGCCGATGCGATTGGCGCGCTGCAGGTCAACGTCCCGCGACAGGCCGAAAGAGCCATGGGCGGGCATGATGTGGGCACCATTGTCCATGTCCACTGGGCCACAGGCTCGGGTCTTGTGCTGGCCGCGCAAGACTAAGCCCCGCTCCACCGCGTCCAAACAGGGAAAATTACAATGAATGACGATAACCTGCCGATTTCACGCCAGAAATTCATCGAAGAACTGCGCCGCTATGAAAAGGGCTCCGTCTCACGGCGGCATTTTCTGGGGGTGACGGGCCTTGGCACGGCGATGGCCGTGATGGGCGGCGCCCTGCCGGGCTTCATCCCCGGACGCGCCCGCGCCGAGGGTCTGGGCGACCGCGCCGTTCTGGCCACCTGGCCAAACTATCACGATCCGGCCAATTTTGACCTCTTTGCCGAAGAGAGCGGGGTCTACACGCAGGTCAATGTCTTCGGGTCGAACGAGGAAATGTTGGCCAAGATTCAGGCCGGCGGCTCGGGCTGGGACGTGTTCGTGCCCACCAACTACGCAATCTCAACCTATGTTGACGCCGATCTGATCGAGCCGCTCGACCTGTCGAAACTGCCCAATTATGACGCCGCCGCCAATGATCCGCGCTTTGCGGATGCGGGCACCATCGGCGGCAAAGTCTATGCTGTGCCAAAGAACTGGGGCACGACGGGCATCGCCTTCAATTCGGGCAAGACCGGCGGCGTCGTGAACAGCTGGAAGGCCTTTTTCGACGGCGCGCGCGATCAGTGGACGGGCCGGGCGATGGTGCATGACTATCAGCTGACCACCATCGGCAATGCGCTGGTCTATTTCGGGCACAGCTTTAACTCGATCGACCCGGCGCATCTGGCCGATGCCGAAAGGCTCTTGATCGACGTCAAACCGCATTTGTTCGCGATTTCATCGGATTACCAACCAGCGATGCGCAACGGTGACGCCTGGCTGACCATGTGCTGGACCGGTGACGGCAAGCAGATGAATGCGGACATGCCCGACATCGGCTTTGCCCTTGGCAAGGAAGGCGGCGAGATCTGGTCGGATTATTACGCGATTCCGAAAGACAGCCCGCACCGCGAGGCGGCCTATGCGCTGATCAACTTCCTGCTCAAGCCCGAGGTGGCGGCGCGTGATGCGCTGGCGCATGGCTATCCGGTGGCGGATGCGCGGGTGAACGCGCTGCTGCCCGAGGCGCTGCTGAACGATCCGATCCTGTATCCGGCGGCAGAAAGCCTGAACGCGCTGGAGTTCGGGGCGGCAGTCACACTGACCGATCCCAACCGTGCCGAGCTGATGGCCCGCTTCAAATCGGCCTGAGGAAAGGGAACCGGACGATGGCTATGACGCAAAGCAAGGCGCGCGCGCTGCTGCTGACACCTGCGGGGCTCTGGTATGCGGCGCTTTTGCTGCTGCCTCTGGCCGTCGTCCTGATCTTTTCCTTCGGGGAACGCTCTGCCGTGGGCGGCTACGCCCCCGGCTTTTCGCTGGATCAATATGCCAATCTGCCGGCCCGGTTTGCGGCCTTTTACAACACGCTGACCCTGGCGCCCGTGGGCACCATGGCGGCCTTGCTGATCGCCTATCCGCTCGCCTATTTTCTGGCCGTGAAGGTTGATCCCCGCTGGAAAACCCTGCTTCTGGTGCTGGTGATCGTGCCCTTCTGGACCTCGATCCTGATCCGGTCTTATGCGTGGATATTCTTGCTGGGCGGCAAGGGGATACCGGCGCTGCTGGCCGCTTTCGGGCTCGAGGATCTGCGGCTGATCAACACGCCTTTCGCGGTGCTGGTGGGCATCGTGTACGGATATCTGCCGTTGATGGTGTTCCCGATCTATGTGGCGCTGGAAAAGCTGGACAAGCGCCTGCTGGAGGCCGCCGCCGATCTCGGCACCCCGCCGTGGCGCGCCTTTGTGCAAATCACCCTGCCGCTGTCGATGCCCGGGGTGCTGACCGGATCGATGCTGGTGTTCATCCTGCTGATGGGCGAATTCCTGATCCCCTCGATTCTGGGCGGCGGCAAGGTGTTTTTCGTCGGCAATGCGCTGGTCGATCTGTTCCTGCAATCGCGCAACTGGGCCTTTGGATCGGCGGTCGCGGTGGCACTGGTGGTGATCATGCTGATTGTCGTGGGGATCTATGCGCGCGCGCTGCGCCGGTTCGGCACCGGGCGCGATGATGTCGGCCTGATGTGAGGATGCCATGAGATTATATGCTTTCGCCGTCTACCTGTTCCTCTATCTGCCGATTGGCATCATCGCGCTGTTTTCCTTTTCCGCCGGACGCTCGGCAACCTCGATGCAGGGTTTTTCGCTCAATTGGTACAGCAAGGCGCTGCACAATCCCTTTGTGATGGAGGCGCTTTGGACTTCGGTGCGCGTGGCGCTGATGTCGGCGCTGCTGGCGGCGGTGTTTGGCACCATGGCCGCACTGGCGCTGACCGGCATGCGCGGGCGGCTGCGCAAGGTCTTTGACCTTCTGGTGCAGATCGCGGTGATGATCCCGGGGATTGTGATCGGCATTGCCACGCTGATCGCGCTGGTCACCGTGTTTGACCTCATCAACCCCTGGCTTGAGGCGGCTGTCGGCTGGAAGCTCAGCCTCGGCACCGTCTCCCTGGTGGGCGCGCATGGGCTCTTCACCATGTCGCTGGTGATTTTGCTGGTGCGCGGCCGCATGGAAACCTTCGACAAGGCATTGATCGAAGCTTCCGGAGATCTGGGCGCCAACGCCTTTTCCACCTTCTGGCAGGTGACATTGCCACTGATCGCCCCGGCGATCTTGGCAGGCTTCCTGCTGGCTTTCACCTTCAGCTTTGATGATTTCATCATCGCTTTCTTCGTCTCGGGGTCTGAGACGACGCTGCCGATCTACGTCTTTTCGTCGATCCGCCGCGGTGTCACCCCGGAAATCAACGCGATCGGCACGATGGTGATGGTCGCTTCGCTCGGTGCTCTGATCCTCGCGCAGTTGTTGCTGCGCCGGGGCGGAAGCGGCGCGCGCAACTAATTCAAGTCAGGAGAGACCCATGCTCAAGGATCGTATCGCGCTGGTGACGGCAGCGGGCTCAGGGATCGGGCGCGCAGGCGCCGTGGCCATGGCGCGCGAAGGGGCCTTTGTGGTGGTCAGCGATCTCAACAGCGGGCTGGCGGCGGAGACATTGGCATTGTTGCAAGCCGAGGGGGGCAAAGGCGAAGCTCTTGCCCTTGATGTGCGCGACGATGCCGCGATTGAGGCAGAGATCGCGCGGATCCTGCGCGATCACGGCCGCATCGACATCCTGCACAGCCATGCGGGGATCCAGATCCCGGGCAAGCTCGAAGAGGTCAACGGCGCACAGATGGATGCCGCCTGGGCGCTGAACGTGCGGGCGCATTTCGTGCTGTCGCGCGCGGTGATCGCGCCAATGCGCGCGCAGGGCGGCGGCTCGGTCATCATCACTGCCTCGAATTCGGGCTGCCAGTTCGACCGGGGCATGATTTCCTATGCCACCACCAAACATGCCGCTGTGGCGATGGTGAAACAGATGGCCGCCGATTACGCATCTGAGAACATACGCTTCAACGCTTTGTGCCCGGGCTTTGTCGACACGCCTTTCAATGCCGGGTTTGAAACCCAAATGGGCGGGCGGGCGGCGCTGGAGGGCTATGTCGCGCAGACCATCCCGATGGGGCGTTGGGCAAGCGTCGAGGAGATCGCCGATGGCATCGTTTACCTTGCCTCGCCCCGCTCGAGCTTTGTGACCGGCCTCGCGCTGGTGATTGATGGTGGCGAGATCCTCTGACCCTGCCTGCACCGCAACGGGCGCCGGGGACGAAAACGATTGCGGTCGCGCGGCGAACCCGGTGGCTGCATCAGCTTGCCTGTCCGGACGGGGGGTCGCCGATCAGCAAAATGCCCTGCGCGATCAGCGCCGGCTTGTCCGCGCCCGCGATTTCAACCGTCGCGTTCAACTCGATCCGCGTGCCCGCACGATGGGGCCGGACATCACCCAGACTCTGTCGCAGCCGGATGCTTGCCCCCACGGGAACGGGCGCGGTGAACCGCACCTTTTCATAGCCATAGTTCAGCCCGGCGCCGCGCCGCGCGATGTGAAAGATCTGGCGCTGAAGCCTCGGGATCAGCGCCAGAATATAGAGGCCATGCGCAATGGTTTTGCCACCGGGCTGCTCGCGCGCGGCCCGCGCCACATCCACATGAATCCAATGGTCGTCGCCCGTCAGTTCGGCAAAGCCGGTGATCTGATCCTGCGTGATCACATGCCAATCGGTCACGCCAAGGCTTTGACCGACATAGGCGGCCAGCCCCATCGGCTCGGGTACAGTAATCATCTGCGGAATCCTCCGGGTTTCGGGTGCCTGCCCCGGGAAGCAGGGCCACCCCCTTCAAAGTGATAGAATCATAATTATAATTTTAAGGTTGCGCAAGGCGGGCTGGCGGTAGATGCTCCGCCCCATGAAGAGGGGGAGAAACCGATGGTCGGATGCCTTAGCCATATCCGGGTTCTGGATCTCAGCCGCGTCTTTGCCGGGCCATGGGCCGCCCAGATGCTGGCTGATTTTGGTGCAGATGTCGTCAAACTGGAGCATGTGAAGGGCGGTGATGACGTGCGCCGCATGGGGGTTCCGCATCTGGGACCGGACGGAGAGCCGACGGGAGAGACCTCAAGCTTTCTGGCGATGAACCGCGGCAAGCGATCGGTCGCGCTCGATCTGAAAGCACCCGAGGCACAGGCGCTGGTGCGCAAACTCATCGAGACATCCGACGTGCTGATCGAGAATTTCAAGACCGGCACGCTGGCACGGATGGGTCTGGATTACGAGGCCGTGGCCCGCATCAATCCCCGGCTGGTCTATTGTTCGATCACCGGTTTTGGCCAGACCGGGCCAATGGCGCATTTGCCCGGATATGACCCGATCTTTCAGGCCATGAGCGGGCTGTTGAGCATCACCGGCACAGGCGCGGGCCAACCCGGCGAGGGGCCCGCGCTGGTCGGCTATTCGATCTCGGACATCACCGCGGGGCAATATGCGGTTTCGGCGATTCTGGCCGCGCTCAATCACCGGGACGCCGTTTCGGGCGAAGGCCAGTTCATCGACATCGCGCTGTTGGACACTCAGATCCACGCCGCCTCGCATATGGCGATGAACTACCTGTCCTCCGGCACCTTGCCGCACCGCAACGGCACCGCCTCGCAGATCACCTGCCCCTGGCAGGCGTTCGACTGCGCCGACCGGCCGATCATGATTGCCATCGGCAATGATGCGCAATTCGGGCGCTTTGCCACCTATCTGGGGCTGGACGGCGTGGCGGATGATCCGCGCTATGCGACCAACCTTGCGCGCGTGCAAAATGCGCAAACGCTGGTCCCGATGATCGCAGAGAAATTGGCCCGCCGCTCGGCCGACACGGTCTATGCCGAGCTGGAGGCGATCAGCATTCCGGCGGGGCCGCTGAACGCCTTTGATGACACGTTCCGCATGCCACAGGTGCGGCACCGCGACCTCATCAAGACATTGGATCACCCCAGCGCGGGGCCCGTGCGCTACGTGGGCAATCCGGTGCAGATGTCGGGCTGCGATACGGGTGCCCGGCGGCATCCGCCACTTTTTGCCGAGCATACGGACGAGGTCCTGCGCGAGCTGGGGCTGGATGCGGACGAGATCGACGGTCTGCGGACCATCGGCGCGATCAGGTGAGGAAACAGGCATGGACGGAGCAATGAACGAAGATTGGGCCGAGAACGCCCGGATGATCGTCGACAGCGCGCGGGCCATCGTGCCCGCCGATGGCGCGCTGGAGCGCATCCGGCGCCTGCGCGGTGTCGGACCGGGGTTCGACCGCGCCGTGGTGGCCGAGGCCGGTGCGCTGGGGCTTTTCCTGATGCGGGTCCCCGAGGCGGCTGACGGCCTTGGCCTCGGGATGCGCGAGACCTGCGCGCTGATGCAGGTGCTGGGCCGCGGGCTGGTGCCCGAGCCCATCGGCGCAACGATCATGGCGGGCGCCTTGCTGGGCGCGGCCTTCCCCGAAGCGGCCGCAACCGGCGCGGCGGTGATGGTGACCGCCTGGCAGGACCGCCCCGGCACGCTGGACTGGCACGGTGGTGCGGCGTCGGGGCGTTTGTCCGGCACAAAGATCGCGGTGCCCGGCGCGGCAGGCGCAGACCTTTTTGCGGTGCTGACCGGCGCCGGGGTGGCGATTGTGCCCCGCGATGCCAAGGGCCTGACGGTGGAGAGTGCCGCGACGCTGGACGGCGGCCAGATCGGCGTGCTGCGGATGGATGCGGTCGACGCCCCCCTGCTGCCCTGCCCCACCGCAGGCGCGGTGATCGAAGACGCGGTGCTGGCGCATTCAGCCTATCTCCTTGGCCTCGCGGAACGCGCCTTTGAGATCACCCTCGACTACCTCAAGGTGCGCGAGCAGTTCGGACGGCCCATCGGCAGCTTTCAGGCGCTGCAGCACCGGGCGACCGAGATGAAGATCCGGCTGGAACTGCTGCGCGCCGCGGTTGCCGCAACTGCGCGGCGCTTTGACACCGGGGCCACAGCGGTGATCCGCGCCCGGGATGCCAACCGCTGCAAGCTGCGCGCGGCGGAGACAACCCTGCTGATCCTGCGCGAAGCGGTCCAGATGCATGGCGCGATGGGCATCACGGATGAGGCTGACATTGGCCTTTATGTGCGCAAAGCGATGACGGTGTCGAACCTGTTTGGCGCACCCCATGCGGTGCGCGCGCGACTGTCAACTGCCTTGGAGGAGGACGCGGCATGACCCGGACCACCGACTATAACGCGTTGCGCGATGATGATTTCCGCGCCCTTGTCCGCGGCTTTGTCGAGGCGGAATATCCCGACATACCCCGCTATCCGCTGGAACGGCTGCATTGGGATGTCGTGAAGCCCTGGTACATGGCGTTGGCCCGGCGTGGCTGGCTTTGCCCGACCTGGCCCGTCGCGCAGGGCGGCATGGGCCTTGGCGCAGGCAAGCATCTGATCATGATCGAAGAGCTGGAGCGCTATGGTGCCGCCCGCGTCCATGACATCGGGCCGGTGATGCTGGGACCGCTGTTGCTGAAATACGGAACCGCGGCGCAGAAGGCGCATTTCCTGCCGCGCATCCTGTCGGGTGAGGACATCTGGGCGCAGGGCTATTCCGAACCGGGTGCCGGGTCAGACCTCGCGGCGGTGCGCTGCGAAGCGGTGCAGGATGGCGCGGATTGGGTCATCAACGGTCAAAAGACCTGGACCACTTTGGGCATGGATGCCAATTGGATCTTCATCCTGGCCCGCACCGACAAGACGGTGAAAAAGCAGGCCGGGATCAGCTTTCTTCTGGTGCCGATGGACGCCCCGGGGGTGAGCACGCGGAACATTCGCAACCTTGGCGACGAGGATGAGTTTTGCGAAGTCTTCTTTGACGATGTCCGCGTTCCCCTGGACCATATTGTCGGCGGCGTGAACGAGGGATGGGCGGCCGCCAAGGCGCTTCTTGGCCATGAGCGGGTGTTCATCGGCGCACCCCGCCTCTCGGCCAGCGCCCTGGCACGTCTGGAGCGCCTGGCGCGTCGCGCGGGTCTCTGGGACGATCCGGTGTTCCGCGACCGTTTCGTCGCCCTGCATTGCGACGTGCTGGATCTGAGTGATCTGTTCGAGACCTATATGGACAAGCTGAACGGTGGCGCGCCGATTGGCGCCGATGTCTCCATGCTGAAGATCTTTCAGTCCGAACTTTACCAGCGAATCTCAGAGCTGATGATGGAGGTGGCGGCCGAGGAATCTGGCCTGGCCGCGCCGCCGGACGGGGATCGGCGGCTGCATGCAACCGCCACCTATTTGTCCGCCCGGCCCACCACGATCTTTGGCGGCTCAACCGAGATCCTGCGCAATGTCCTGTCCAAGGCCGTGCTGTGGCTGCCGGGCTGATCGCCCGCAAGCGCTTTTAAATACTAAAAACTATATCATTGATTCTTATGGTTCGATATTGTACCGTAAGCGTCAGGCGGTCTGAGGAGGCCGTGAGCGTTCAGCACAAAGAACGCGTTAGGGAGGAGAACAGATGTTTCATTCGGCTATACTGAGAGGCGCGGTGGTGGCCGTTGCCATGATCGCCGGCCAGACCGCCATCGCGCAGGAGGTCACCCTGCCGCGCACCATGGTCTGGACGTCCTACGATCTCGGCTCAACCGGCTATGTCGAGGCCTCGGCCATGGCGGACGCCCTTGACAAGGCCTATGGCACAACCGTGCGCCTGACGCCGTCGGGCACCGCCATCGGGCGGCTGCTGCCCCTCGTGCGCGGGCGCGCCACCTTTGGCTTCATGGGCAATGAGATCCTGTTTGCCTCCGATGGCACCTTTGAATTTGCCGCCAAGGATTGGGGACCACAGGATCTGCGCGTGCTGATGGGCCGCTCGGCAGCGGTTGGGCTTGTGGCGGGCGGAGATACGGAGATCCAGAGCACCGCGGATCTTGCCGGCGCCTCGGTTGGCTTCGTCGAGGCCAGCCCCTCGACCACGATGAACACCGAAGCCGCGCTGGCCTTCGCCAGGCTGACCCCCAAGGACGTCAAGGTTGTCATGTTCCCCGGCTACGGCGCCATGCTCTCGGCCTTTGTGGCCGGTGAGGTGGATGTGGTCCCGGTCACCACCACCGTCGCCGCGCTGCGCGAAGCAGAGGGCGGCCGCGGGTTCCGCTGGCTCGACATGCCCGCTTCGGACACCGAAGGCTGGAAACGCGTCGCCGCGAGCGCCTCGCTGTTTTCGCCGATTGAGATCACGCAAGGCGCGGGGATTTCGAAGGAAAACCCGGCTGAACTGCTGGGCTACCGCTACCCGCAGCTGACGACCGTGGCCAGCACCGATGATGAAGAGGTCTATAACCTGCTCAAGGCCATCGACCTGACCTTCTCGGCCTATGAAAGCGCCAGCACGGTGATGCCGCTGTGGAAACTCGACATCGCGGGCACCACGCCGGCGAGCGCGCCCTTCCACCCCGGCGCGATCAAATACCTGAAAGAGCGCGGGATCTGGACCGACGCGGACAGCGCCTGGAACGAGCAGCGCCTCGCCGAGATCGACGTTTCCAAGAAGAAATGGGCCGATGCGCTGGCCAAGGCGGATGCCGAAGGCGTCTCGGATGCGGATTGGCCCGCCTATTGGGAAGCCTACCGCACCTCGGCCACCGAGTAATCCGGCCCCGCGCCGCACGGCATAGAGACACCCTCCCCCGCGGTTTGGCGCGGGGGCACGCTTTCCCTGGCCCCCCACGCCTCAGCTGTCGTCCTTCGTTGAAAGGTCAGTTCCATGTCATCCGAAATCTCCCCGGAAGCCCCTGCCCTCGCCCGCTTCTGGCGTGTGCAAGGCCAGCGCATCTCCGGCATCGCCTGGTTCGTCGTCTTTGGTCTGTCGCTGGTGGGCCTGGCGATCATCACCAACCAGGTCTTCAACCTGCAGGTTCTGGGTTTCCGCCCGATCAGCACCGGGTATTACTACATCGTCCTCGGCCTGTTCCTGCCGGTGGCCTTTTTGTGCACGCCCGCCCGCCCGGCGGATCGTGCTTCGGTGCGCTGGTATGACTGGATTCTGGCCGCGGGCGCCTTTGGCACCTGCCTCTATTTTGCCAACCACACCAATGAAATCCTTTACAGTGGCTGGGAATTCGAAGCGCCGCTGCCGGTGATTGGCCTCGCCACGCTTCTGGTGCTGTTCTCGCTGGAGGCCGTGCGCCGCTGCGCGGGTTTCCCGCTGTTTGTCATCTGCGCCGTCTTTGCGGTGTTCCCGCTCTTTGCAGGCTCGATGCCCGGTTTCCTCTGGGGTGTGCAGATGTCGTTCAGCGAAACGATGCTCAGCCATTCGCTGGGTGTCGAGAGCATCATCGGCATTCCGATCCGGGTGATCGCCGACCTGCTGATTGGCTTTATCGTCTTTGGCGTCGCGCTGACCGTCTCCGGCGGTGGTGTCTTCTTCATGGATTTCGCCAGCGCGCTGATGGGGCACAGCCGGGGCGGCCCGGCCAAGGTCGCCATCCTGTCGTCGGGCTTCTTCGGCTCGCTTTCGGGCAGCGTCATCTCAAATGTCATCTCGACCGGGTCGATGACGATCCCCACCATGAAAAGATGCGGCTACCCCGCCTCTTATGCCGCGGCGGTGGAGGCCTGCGCCTCGACGGGCGGGGCGCTGATGCCGCCGGTCATGGGGTCGGTCGCCTTCGTGATGGCCTCGTTCATGAACGTTCCGTATGCCGACATCATGGTGGCGGCGACGGTGCCCGCGCTGCTCTTTTACCTCGTGCTGCTGATCCAGACGGACTTTTACGCCGCGCGCAATGGCCTCAAGGGCCTGCCCAAGGACCAGCTGCCCAAGCTGTGGCTGGTGTTGCGCTCGGGCTGGATTTACCTGCTCAGCCTTGCCGCCCTGGTCTGGCTCCTCCTGGCCACCAACGCCGAGGCAAAGGCGCCTTTCTACATCACCGTCCTTCTGGTCATCGCCGCGATGATCCGCGAGCGCAAGAGCGGGATCCTGACCCCCGTGGTCGGGGTGATCATGGAGGCGGGCGCCACCATCGGCATGCTGGTCGGTGTGCTCGCCGGGGTCGGCATGGTCGTTGGCGCTTTGGCGATCACCGGGGTGGGCAATGCGTTCAGCCGCGAGCTGGTGCAATATGCGGGCGGCAATCCCTATCTGCTGTTGCTGTTCGGCGCGCTCACCAGCTTCATCCTCGGCATGGGGATGACCGTGTCGGCCTGCTACATCTTTCTGGCGGTTGTGCTGGCCCCTGCCCTCGTGGATGCCGGGTTCAGCCAGATGGCCTCGCATCTTTTCATTCTCTACTGGGCGATGCTGTCCTACATCACACCCCCGGTGGCGATGGCGGCGGTGGCGGCGGCCTCGATTGCGCAGGCCCCGGCGATGAAGACGGGCCTGACGGCGATGCGGCTGGGGGCGATCCTCTTTGTGCTGCCCTTCCTCTTTGTGCTGAACCCCAGCCTCATTCTCGAGGGCGATGTGCCCCATATCATGCTGGCGGTCTCCACGGCGATCCTGTCGATCCTGATGCTGGCTGCCGCCTCGGAGCGCTGGATCTACCTTTTGGCGCGCCGGGCGAAGGGCTGGGAGGCGGCGGTGCTGCTGGTCGGCGGTCTCTGCCTGCTGATCCCCGAGCGGATCACCGATCTTCTGGGCCTCGTGGCGCTCGCCATCGTGATGGGTGCGGGCTATGTCACCCGCCCCCGCGCCGCCCTGAGCAAGGAGGCCACAGAATGAGCCGCGCGCTGAGCGTCACCACGCAGGACGGCACAAGGCTGAACGCCCGGATCGACGGGCCGGAGGCAGCTCCCTGGGTGGTCTTTTCGAACTCCGTGCTGACCGATCTCTCGGTCTGGGATGATCAGATCGCGGCCCTGACGGACCGCTACCGCATCCTGCGCTATGACCAGCGCGGCCACGGCGCCTCCGAGGTCACCGCGCGGCCGCTGGATTTCACGGTCTATGGTGGCGATCTGATCGCGGTGATGGACGCCGCCGGGGCCGCGCGCGCCACGCTGGTGGGGCTGTCGATGGGCTGCCCGACGGCGCTTGCCGCCGCGGCCGCGGCACCGTCCCGCATCACGGCTTTCGTGGCGGTCGATGGTGTCGTCAAAAGCGCGGCGGGCCGCGAGGCCTTCTGGGCCGCGCAGCGCGAGAGCGCCCGCACGCAGGGCATGCAGAGCCTCGCAACCGCCACCACCACACGCTGGCTGCCGGGCGTGGACAACGCCGACCCCCGGGCACAACGCCTGAGCCGGATGATTGCGGCCACCCCGGTCGAGGGCTTTGCCGCCGCCACCCATGCGCTGGCCGCTTATGATCAATCGCCCGCGGTTCCCTTGACCTGCCCCGTCCTCGCCATCGCGGGTGAAAACGACGGTGCCATGCCGGGAACGATGCGGGGGCAATTCGGCGCCTTCCCGGATGCCCGGATCGCGATCATTCCCGGCGCGGGCCATCTGCCGAACCTGCAAAATCCCGATGCTTTCAACACCACGCTCGTCGGGTTTCTCGACGCGAATGCCTTTGCGAACGACAAGGAGACCGCATAATGTCAGGTCCGCTTTCCCACATCCGTGTCCTCGACCTCAGCCGGATCATGGCCGGTCCCTGGAGCGGCCAGATCCTCGCCGATCTGGGCGCAGACGTCATCAAGATCGAGCGGACCGGTGAGGGCGATGACACGCGCCGCTGGGGGCCGCCCTTCCTTCAGGATCAGGCGGGAAACCCCACGCAGGAGGCGGGCTACTACCTCTCGGTCAACCGCGGCAAACGCTCGGTCGAGCTGGATCTGAAATCCGCCGAGGGCCGCGCCGCCGTGCGCGCGCTGGCGGCAGAGAGCGACATCGTGCTGGAGAATTTCAAGACCGGGACGCTGGATCAGATGGGCCTTGGCTATGCCGATCTGAAAGCGGTCAATCCCCGGCTGATCTATTGTTCGATCACCGGTTTCGGGCTGACCGGGCCGATGGCGGGGGACGCGGCCTATGACTTCATGATCCAGGGCATGGGCGGGTTGATGAGCGTGACCGGCGGCGCCGATGACACGCCGGGCGGCGGGCCGCAAAAGGTGGGCGTGCCGATCGTGGACATCATGACCGGCATGTATGCCACCATCGGGGTGCTCGCGGCGCTGGCGAACCGGGATCAGACCGGCAAGGGCGACCACATTGATCTGGCGATGCTGGATGTCTCGGTCGCGATGCTGGCAAATCAGGCGATGAACTACCTCGTCTCGGGCCAGCCGCCGGTACGGCGCGGCAACCGGCACCCCAATATCCAGCCGCAGAATGTCTATCCTGTCGCCGATGGCCATATCGTGCTGGCGGTGGGTAATGACGGACAGTTCCGCAAATTTGCCACGGCCATCGGGCGCGCTGAACTGGCTGACGATCCGGATTATGCCACCAATGCCGCGCGGGTCGAAAACCTGCCCGCCCTTGAGGCGCTGCTGATCGCCGCCCTTGCATCGGGGACGGTCGACCATTGGGTCGCCACCTTTGCCAAGGCCGGCGTCCCCTCCGGCCCGATCAACACCGTGGACCGGGTTTTTGAGGAACCGCAGGTCAAACACCGTCAGATGTTGCGCGAGATTCCGCATCCGCTTGGTGGCGCGCTGAAACAGGTGGTGAGCCCGCTGAACTTCGCCAATGCGCCGCTGCGCTATGAGACCGCGCCGCCGCTGCTCGGCCAGCACACGCAAGAGGTTCTCGAGGCCCTCGGACTGGGGAGGGCATGCGCATGAACACCCGCGTGGACAGGCCCCGCGATGCCGGACGCATCAGCTTTCCGACCCCCGACACGATGACGCCCGCGCAGCTCGCGGTCTATGAGCAGATCGTCTCCGGCCCGCGTGGCACCTTGGTCGGCCCGCTGCGGGCGGCCCTGCACAATCCGGTGCTGGCGGACCGCTGGCAAAGGCTGGGGCAGGTGTTGCGGTTTGAAACCTCGATCCCGACGCGGCTGAATGAGCTGGCTATTCTGGTGACAGCCCGGCGCTGGAACAGCGATCTGGAATGGGCGATCCATGCCCGCGACGCAGAGCGCGCCGGGCTCGAGACCGCGATCACCGACGCCATCCGCCTCTGTGCACTGCCGGATTTCGGCACCGATGCTGCGGCATGCGAAGTCTATGAATTCGCGCGCCAGATCCTCGAGACGGGCGATGTCGACCCGCGGACCTACAGCGCCGTGGTGACCCGTTGGGGGGAAGTGGGCGCGGTCGAACTCACAGCGGTGGTGGGCTATTACTCGATGGTGGCGATGACGCTGAATGTGCACCGCATCCCCCTGCCCGAGGAATTTGATGCCTCCCTTCAGCACAGGCAAGGCGATCTCAGCCGCATGCCTGCCGCAAACGGAGCCTGAGACCAGATGTTTTACGACCCCAGAACCGAGGCCCATGGTCTGCCGCACAATCCCTGGCTGGCCCTGATCGTGCCGCGTCCTATCGGCTGGATCTCCACCCTGTCGCGCGACGGGGTGCCGAACCTTGCACCCTATTCTTGCTTCAACGCAATTTCAGGCAAGCCACCCTTTGTGGTGTTTTCCTCTGACAGCCCCAAGGACAGCGTCACCAATGCCGAAGAGACCGGGTATTTCTGCGTCAATATCGCGACCTTTCCGCTGCGCGAACAGATGAACCGGTCGGGGGCGGCATGGCCCCCGGGCACCGATGAATTCGCCCAGACCGGCCTGACCGCCGTCGCCTGCGAAAACATCCCCTGCCCCCGGGTCGGCGAGTCTCCGGTGTCCATCGAATGCCGGTTGTCGCAGATCCTCACGCTGACGCCGTCCAACGGCACGCCCTGCCTGAACCGCGTCGCCATCGGCGAGGTTGTGGGCATCCACATCGACGAGAGCGTGCTTTCGGACGGACTCGTCGATGTCGAGCTTTTGCAGCCCTTGGGGCGCATGGGGTATATGGAATACACCGTGCCCCCCCGCTCTTTCACCATGACGCGGCCGGTTCTGGACACAGCCGCTGCCCAGCAGGATTGAACCCCGACATGAGCCAGTACGACACACTGACCCTTGAGGTGCAGGACCACGTCGCGACACTCACCCTTTCCCGCCCGCCGGTGAATGCGCAAAACAACCGCTTGCGCGAAGAGTTGGCGCAGGTCATCGACATGCTGGGCGACCGGCGGGACGTGCGCGCCATCGTGCTGACCGGCGCGGGCAAGGCCTTCTCGGCCGGGGCCGACCTGTCCGAGCGCCCGACGCAGGATCCCGGACACTACACCGCCCATAACCGCCGTGTGCGCGCCAGTTTTGACTGCCTGCTGGAATGCCCCAAGCCGATCATTGCCGCGGTGAACGGTGCCGCCATTGGTGCCGGCTGCGTGACGGCGCTCTGCTGTGACATCATCGTGACCTCGGACAAGGGCTTTTTGCAGATGACCGAGGTCAATGTTGGCTTGGCGGGCGGTGTCGCCCATGTGCGGCGGCATTTCGGCGAGTCCGATGCCCGGCTTCTGATCCTGACCGCGCGCCGCATCTATGGGCCCGAGCTGTTGCGGATGAACGTGGCCTCGGCCTGCACATCGCCCGAGGATCTGCTGCCGACCGCGCAGGGCATCGCCGCCGAGATTGCCAAGGCCAGCCCCTCGGCCGTGGCCGCCGCCAAAAAGTCATTTCAGGTGACCGAAGGCATGTCGATCTATGACGCCTACCGCTTTGAACAGGGCCAGACCAAGGCGCTCTCGACCTCAGAGGATAGTGCCGAGGCGATGGCCGCTTTCCGGGAAAAGCGCCCACCTGTGTTCAAAGACTGATCCGGCGTTGCAAGGATGAAGCCCTGACGTCGCGCCGGGCGCGGCGTCAGCGCAGCTTGACCGAAATCTTCATCATGTCGCCCCGGTAGGTGCCATCAGCCAGCAAGATGATGTCACCATCCTGATTGACCGCGATCCGCTGCACCTTGGCCACCGGGTCGCCGAGCGAGATGTTCAGCTCGCTCGCCGTCTCCAGATCGGCCGAGCTGATGGTGACGATCTGCACGGCATCCTCAATGGACTGGCCGGGCAGATCCGCGATCAGCCGCATCGCCGTCACCCGGGCATAGGCATCCTCGGGGATCGCCGACAACAGCCGTTCGTCCACGTAGATATCCCCGAGCAGAAAAGCCACGCCATCGCGGCTGTGCCGCCGACGCAGATGGCGATAGGACGCTGCGGGCGTGCCGATCTCGCTCTCGCGGCGGGGCAGCTGCACGCCGCGCTCGTCGCCCTTGATCTCGATCGTGGCATTGTCCCGCGCGATCAGCATCCCAGACCAGTCGGTCTTGACCTCGCACCACAGGTCCCGCTTCGGCCGCTCGATCACAAAGGTGCCCTTGGCGCGCAGGCGCTCGATCAGCCCTTCGCCCTCAAGGATGTTCAGCGCCTGCCGGATCGTCATCGTCGCCACGCCGCATTGCTCGGCGAGTTCCTTGACCGTGGGGATCTGGGTCCCGATGGCCCATTCACCCACCTCAATGCGCTGGCGAAACAGGCTGGCCAGCTGAATATAGCGCGAGACATTGCTCTTTTGGAGCGCCTTTGCCGTCGCGTTCTCGACTTTGCCCTCCGGCATTCCTTATCCCTCGCTTGTCGTGCGCCACCAGTTGACATGTGTCTTCGGCATATACAAAGACTAAATCTAGTTTTACACCACAAACAAAGACCCGGCACGGCTTTCATTTGGCAAAGCGGAGCTTTCCCTGCGTCACATCATTGCCCTGCGGCAGGTCGTCGGACACGGTGGTCGCTGCAACCGATGCGCGCGCAGCCCAGAGCGCCTCGGTTGCCGCAAGACGCGGCGCATGCTGCCGCCAGCCACAGTCTGCCCAGCGAAAATCCAGCTGACCCAAGGCACAGATGACGGCGATCTGCCCGACCCCGAAGGGGGCCGCACGCAAGGCATCCGCCTCGGCTTCCAGCTGCGCGATGACGGCGCGCACCTTGGTTTGCCAGCCCTCCGTGACCGCCTGCCACGGCCCGGTGTCACGCGTCAGTTCGGTCCGCCAGAGCAGGAGAATATCGGTCAGCCCGTCGCCGAGCGCCTCCCAGCGCAGCTGCCGGATCTGCGCTTCGGGATCCGCAGGAACCAGCGCGCCGCCCGCCCGCAGGCTCAGATAGGCGCAGATCACGCGGCTGTCGAACAGCACCAAACCCTCTTCGGTCACCAGCGCCGGAATTTTGCCCAAAGGGTTGTCGGCCAGCACCGCCGGGTTTGGCGGCAGATGCAGGGCAACGACCGAGCGCACCTGCTCGACCTCGGCCAAGAGTTGCGTCTCATGCAGGGCGATCATCACTTTGCGCACAAAGGGAGAGCGCGGTGACCAGTGCAGCTTCATGACCATCAAAACCCCTCCGACGTGATCGTTTTTTCAGGCCCGGCGGTACCGGAATGCCCCGCCCGGGTGCGATTTTGGTCACAAGTGAACATCTTTTGCATCGCTCAATCCTCCGATCCAGCGGTGAGTTGCGCGAGGAACTCCTCCACGGGACCGGCACGGAACCCATGGCCGACCGCCTCCGCCAGCGCCGCCATATCTGCGGCGAGGGCGCCCTGATCCTGCCGCGCCGCCCAATAGAGCGGCCCGCCCCGCCACCGCGGAAACCCATAGCCGTTGGTCAGGACCACATCCACATCCGAAGGCCGCTGCGCAACGCCCTCCGCCAGCAAAAGCGCCGCCTCATTCACAATGGCGGCCATCAGCTGCCGCTGGATCGTCAGCGCATCATAGGTCACCGGGGCGACCCCGGCAGCCGTCCGCGCCTTGGCGATCACCTCGGCAACCTCCGGGTCCGGCATCGGCTTGCCGGTGCCGTAACTGTACCAGCCTTTGCCGGTCTTGCGGCCAAAACGACCCGCCGCGCAGAGGCTGTCAGGGATGGTGACATAGCGCGCCTGAGGGTCGCGCGTGGCGGCCTGCCGTTTGCGCATCGCCCAGGCAATGTCCAGGCCAGACATATCGGCCACCGCGAAGGGCCCCATCGCAAAGCCAAAGGCCTGAATGGCCGCATCCACCTCCTCCGGCGCGGCACCATCCAGCACGAACAGCTCGGCCCGGCGGCGGTAGGCGGCGTAGATGCGGTTGCCGATGAACCCCTCGGCCACGCGCGCGACCACCGGCTGTTTGCCAAGCTTGCGCGCGAAGGACAGTGCCGAGGCCAGAACCGGCGCCGAGGTCTGCGCCGCTCGCACCACTTCCAGCAAAGGCATGATGTCTGCCGGGCTGAAGAAATGCAGCCCCACCACGCGCGCCGGATGTGCCAGCCCTGCGACCATCTCCTCGATGTCAAGATAGGAGGTGTTGGTGGCGATGATCGCCTGCGGTTTCAGCGCCGCATCGAGGCCGGACAGGACAATGCGTTTCACCGCCATCTCTTCGAAAACCGCCTCGATCACCAGATCACATTCGGTCAGCGCCCCATAGCGCACCGCACCGGTGAGAGCGGCTTGCTGCGCACGGGCGGCCTCCGGCGACAGGCGTCCCTTGCCAACCTGCGCCTCAAGGCTGGCGGTGAGGGAGGTCATCGCCTTCTCCAGCATCACCGCATCGCGCTCGACCAAAGTCACCCGCAAACCCGCCGCAAGAAGGGCGCGGACGATCCCCTGCCCCATGGTGCCACCGCCGACAACGCCCACGGAGGCAATTTTCGTGGCAGAGGCCCCGTCGATGCCCGCGACCGACGCCGCGCGGCGCTCGGCAAAGAACAGATAGCGCAGCGCCAGCGCATCTTCGCCCAGACGCAGATCCTGAAAGACCGCGCGCTCATCGCGCAGCGCTTCTGCGCCATCGCCCGCACCGGCAGCCCGGATCAGCCGGATCGCTTCAGCGACATTGGGCCGCCTCTTGCCCCGGCGCAGGGCGCGGGCGGCGGCGGCGTCGATCACCGCCGGCGCTTCGGGGGGCGGGTCCCTCTGGATGATGTGCCGTTTGGGCCGGCCCTGCACCGCCAGAAAATCCAGGGCGCCCTGCAACAGATCCCCCTCGACCACGGCATCGATCAGGCCATCGGCCAACGCGGTCTCGGCGGGGATGCGGGCGGCATCACAGATCAACGCAATCGCACGGCTGACGCCGGTCAGACGCGGCAGGCGCTGGGTGCCCCCAGCCCCCGGCACGAAACCCAATGAAACTTCGGGCAGGCCCAGCATCGTGCCCGGCGCGGCGAGACGGTAATCGCAGCCCAAAGCCAGTTCCAGACCGCCCCCCAAGGCCACACCATGCAGCGCGGCCACCACCGGGAAGGCAGCGGCCTCGATCGCGGCAATCACATCCGGCAATTCCGGCGCCTGCAGCGGCTTGCCAAATTCGCGCAGATCAGAGCCTGCGATGAAGCAACGGCCAGCGCCCATCACCACCGCCGCGGTTGCGCCCGCCGCCACGGCCTGCGCGATCCCCGACACCAGCCCGTCACGTACCGCATGCGCGCCCGCATTGACCGGCGGATTGTCGATGCAGAGCACGGCGACCTCGCCCCGCATCTCAAAGCCGACACGGCCGGTGGCGACGGGGGTGGTTTGGCTTTGCATGGGGGCTCCTCCTTCAGCACGTCCGCGCGGCGCAGGACCGGCGCCGCCTTCGTCGTTGTATAATATCCTAAAAGCTATATGTATAGTTCTTAATGAATCATCCTGCTGCTGCCCCGCCACGCCACCGCCGCTAAACACGTCCTTCGGGAGGGCGGCACCGGCGCACCCTCAACTTCTGCGACGCCGCGGAGCCGAAATCGGCGCCTGCCGCCCCAGCCCGTACCGGTGGTGACATGCCTCTCAAGGTCTGAATGTGAGAGTGCGCGCCGCCCCGACGCCCCCCCCTCAATCGCCAACAGGAGAGAAAACCCGATGCGCCCTTTCGAGACCCTTCGCGTGATCGACGCGACCCATGTGCTGGCAGGGCCTTTTGCCGCCTACCAAATGGCGGTGATGGGTGCTGACGTGATCAAAATCGACCGCCCCGGCGATCCCGATCAGGTGCGCCTTCAGGGCCCGGACCGAGAGCTTGGCGCGGCGGAAATGGGCACGACCTATCTCGCACAGGGAGCGAACAAACGCTCGGTCGCGCTGGATCTGAAGACCAAAGGCGGACAGGAAGCCCTGAAAGCGTTGCTGAAAGACGCCGATGTCTTCGTGGAAAACTACCGCCCCGGGGCGCTGGCGGCGCTCGGCCTAGGGTATGACGCGGTCTCACAGATCAATCCGCGCATCGTCTATTGCTCGGTCTCGGCCTTTGGGCAGCACGGCCCCCGTGGCACGGAGACCGGCTATGATTTCGTGTTTCAGGCCGTCGCCGGGCTGATGGCACTGACCGGGACCGACGCGACAGGACCGCTGAAGACCGGCGCGCCGGTGGTCGATTACGCCACCGGCTACATGACGGCCTTCGCGATCGCCTCGGCGCTGTTCCTGCGCGAACGCACGCAGCGCGGCCAACACATCGACCTCGCCATGTTCGACGCCACGCTGATGCTGATGAGCACGCATGTCACCGCCCTGACCGCCGCTGGCAAAAAACCCCACCCCGAGGGCAACACATTCAATGTTGCGGGCGTTGGCGCCTATGAGACGGCCGATGGTTTGCTGATGCTGGGCGCGGCGAACATGCGCCAGCAAAAGAGGTTGTGGGAGGCACTCGGGCGGCCCGAGATGGTCAAATCCACGCATGCGGCGCGGATTGCGGCCCATGCAGAAGAGGCCGCGATCCTGCGCGCCGAGATGCGGACAAGAACCGCCACGGAATGGGAAGGGTTCCTGCGCGACCATGGCGTGCCCGCGGGCAAAGTGCGTCCGTTGCATGAGGCGCTGGAGGATCCGCAACTGGCCTTTCGGGGCGTGTTGCAGCCCGCGCCAAAACCGCTGGGCCGCGCAGGGACCTATCTCGTTCCTGTGGCGCCCTTTCTGATGTCAGATGGCAGCCCCCATCTCGACCGTCCGGCACCACGGGTGGGTGAACATACGCGCGCCGTGCTGGCCGAGGCGGGATACAGCGCAGCCCATATTGACCAGCTGATCCGGGACGGAGCTGCCGTGCAACACCAGCCCCCGGCCAGCTGAAATCACCGCACAAGCGTATATAAGTTGTAGAATCATATTTATGATCCTAATCTGAACCCCGGGATTGCCGACGGCCGTTCCGCCCGCCATCCGGCCCAGACACCGATGCGGGACGTTCAGTGGAGGAGAACGATGATGAAAACAATGATTGCGGCGATGGGCCTGTCCCTCGCGCTGACGACGGCTGCCCTGGCAACGCCTGTCGAGGAAAAAACCGTGATGAACGGCGATGCGCAGGTCGGGTATTCGGTCCGCGGAAACGGGCCCTTGGTGGTGGTGATCGCCTCGACCGGGCGCAGCGCCGGAGAGCTTGGACCGCTGGCAGACCGTTTGGCCGAACGCGGCTACAGGGTTGCCCTGCCCGAGCCCCGGGGGATCGGACAGAGCACCGGCAAACTCTCGGATGTCAGCTTCCACGACTTTGGCGATGACTTCGCCGCCGTGATCCGGCAGGAAGGCGGTGAGGCCATCGTGGCGGGCCATGCCTATGGTCAGTGGATTGCCAAGACCATCGCCTCTGACCACCCCGAGATGGTGCGCGGGGTGGCGCTGATTGCCGGTGGCGCCAAGACCTGGCCGCCGGAATTGTCCGATGCCATCACGATGATCAACGATCCTGCGTCGACCGACGAACAGCGCATGGCCGGGCTGATGCTGGCCTTCTTCACGGATGAAGAAACCGCCAGGCCATGGTTGGATGGCTGGAACCAGGAGGTGACCCAAAGCCAGCGCGCGGCGCGCAAAGTGACCGAACGCGACAGCTACTGGGCCGGTGGCACCGCCCCCATCCTTGACCTTCAGGCAGGGTCTGATCCGTTCCGCCCCGCAAGCTCCCGCCAGGAGGTGCGCGATGAACTGGGCGCGGATCGTGTGACGGTCGCTGTCATCGAGGGCGCAAGCCATGCGCTGCCCGCCGCAAAACCGGTTGAAACGGCGGATGCGATTGCGGATTGGGCCGAAACGCTGCCGAAGAAATAATGCAACCGGCGCCGGGACAGATCACCGGCGCCGCCAACTCCGTATCGCCAGAGGCGAGAAGACCGGCAGTGCCCATGCCGTGGTCGGGCCCGGCCACGGCGGCTGGCTGGCCCAGCGGGTTGCCGCGATGAACTGGCCCCGAAGGCGGAAGACCGCCCATTCCCCGAAAGAGCTCCGCCGATATGCCGTCAGGGTCAGATTTTGAAGAGCGGGCAACGAAGATTGCCCGCGACACGTTCCCTGTCGGTTCGCAGCAGACCCGATGCTGCGGACCCGTTTGGCAGGGGGGCGGCATTGGCCGCCCTGCCGCCTGATATGGCGTGCTGCGGCGGGGACCCGCGCTGAAGCTGATACGCGCCAGCCCACATATCCCGCAGATCAGCAGACCCGGCGCATCACCGGCACAGGCCCGCGCGGCCGACAGAACCCGCAGGTGCGGCACGAACCTCAGCCTGTCTTTATTTTGTAGCGAAAATCACAATGGCTGGCGCCCTTCATAATCGTTTGCGTCCGCGTCAATTCAATCTCGGGATTGTAGCCGACGCAAAAGTCGCTGTCGCGGTTGCACGAGAGCAGATGCCCGATGTCGCCAAGCCCCATCTCCCGATACATCTCGGCATAGCGGCAGCGGGTGACGTTGAATTCCATCGCTTCCGCATCGCTGCGCAGCACTTCAATCTCCAAGGCACCCTCCCTGGTCCAGTTCGGCAAAATCGCCGCATAATCGAGCAGGTCCGGCGCATGATCCAATGCAGCCGCCATCGCCTGCCCCTGCTCAATGGCCGAGCGCGAGCAGGTCTCGCCGATCACCGCCTCGGCCTCGGCGCGGCCGGAGCGGGCCGTGATCACCTCAAAGGCATGTTTCAGGATCATCGCTTCGATGCGGCGGCGGGCGAGTATGGAAAGATCGGTCATCAAGGTGAGCCTTTTGCTAAGGTCAGATCGTGAAACGGGGCTGGAAGCGTTGCCCGAGGCGCATCAAGATGCCGCAGTCGGGCGCAGTTCAGCGGCACCGCGCGGCCGGCGACGGCGCAGCAGGGCAAAGGATGCGGCTCAGAAACCGAGAGCGCAAGCCCGTGTGATCTTGGCCCCCGCTCCTACCATCCCGCGCCGTGTCAGATGCAGGCAACCGCATGGCTGCCCAGGGCGGCCGGACCTCGGACCTGAGGATGTCAGAGGAAGCGCCGTTTCCGGTGCACCGACCATCAGCCCTTGCAGGCAAATGTGACAATCTGGCCAGCTGAAGGCAAAAAGGTCATTCTGCCGCCGCTTCCGCTCAAGAGAAGCGTTTGGCAAAGCGCTGCTCCCGCGACATTTCGAGACCTATCTGGCCGCACATGGCAGAGATGTTTTCCCGGCCGGACCTCACCGGCCCGAGCAACTGGCGACCGATTGGCTGCAATGGCCACAGTGGCTGCGGGTACAAACGCCGGACGCTCCGCAGCGCAAATGCCGGGTGGTCCGGCTGGCGGACGGGGGCCCGAACCTGTCTGAAGCGATGCGGGGGTGTGTTGCCCCCGGGGGAACGCGCAAGATCAGGCAACACCTGACCGATACGGTTGAGGCTGGCCGTGCCCATGACCCGTTGTCGGGTGCCAGCCCCCCGCATGCGATCGCGACCCCCTCTGTCAGGCGCGGCTTGGGGCGAGCCTGTTGGCACAGATCACCAAAGATAATGCGCCATTGCAGGTAGCACTGATGGCAAGGCGACACCGGCTGGGCCAGGCAGCGGCGGGACGCCATACGGGGTGCCATCAGCGCATGTTGACGCCCCAAAACCAGACGGCCGGTCTGCTGCAGGCGGTGCAACCGGCGCCTGACCCTGCCTGTCGCGCATCCGGCGCCCAGAAATCTCGGAACCCAAACGGGGGTCAAACCCCTTGATCCCGACTGAACACGGCAAAAGGAAGAACGACATGAGAATCCTGATGGTCCTGACCTCGCATGACAAACTCGGCGACACGGGCCGCGACACCGGCTTCTGGCTGGAAGAGCTTGCGGCACCCTACTATGTTTTCAAGGATGCAGGCGCCGAGATCACACTCGCCTCGCCGAAGGGCGGCAAACCGCCGCTTGATCCGGTCAGCAATGCCGCCGATTCCCAGACCGAACAGACCCGCCGCTTTGAGGCCGACCGAGAGGCGACAGCGGCGCTGGCCACCACGCGCAAACTGGCCGATGTGACCGAGGCGGATTATGACGCCGTCTTTTACCCCGGCGGCCATGGTCCGCTGTGGGATCTGACCGCTGACGCGGATTCCATTGCCCTGCTTGAGGCGTTCAATGCGGCGGGCAAACCCTTGGCGCTGGTCTGCCACGCACCGGGCGTTTTGCGCGATGTGAAGGGCACGGACGGCGCGCCGCTGGTCAAGGGGCGCACCGTCACCGGCTTTACCAATTCCGAGGAAGACGGCGTTGGCCTGACCGATATTGTTCCCTACCTCGTCGAGGATGCGCTGAAAGCCAAGGGGGCCAACTTCACCTCCGGGCCGGATTGGGGCGCGTTCACCGTGCAGGACGGCCAGTTGATCACCGGCCAGAATCCCGGCTCATCTGCAGAAACGGCCACCCGCCTGATCGCGGCGCTTGCGGCGTAAAAAACCGCCTGATGCCCGGCGGTAGCGGATGTGCAGGGCGTGGCGGATCATGCCCTGACACCATCGGTCGTCGGCCAGCCTCAAAGCTGGCCGCCCTTGCGGTGCGGCGGAAGGCTTTGAAGGCGCGCGCCGAACGGTCGAAGTGAGGCAGGTCGATGTCAGACTGTGCCCTGCGGCAGCACCTTCACCGGCAGCGCGGTCAAACATCCACCGGCATCCCGGAGGCCAAACCGCGGCTTTCAGGATGACCGATGCGCGCGGGCAATCCATACCGCTTTGGCCACGAGCTGCCGGGGGCTCCGCCGCATGTTCACGGAAGCGACCGAAGTTGCGCCGCCGTTTCGGGCAGTTTGGACAGCGCCGCGTCCAGCGCCTCGCACCAGGCCCGGCCCTTGTCCCGCGCGGCCTGCCAGGCCGCTGCCAGCGCATAGGGGTCCTCATCGGCCAGAACGCCGATCAGGAACCGGGCCTGAGCGCGATCCTTGCGGGCTTTATCCGCCATATCACCCCGGCGCCGCCGCTCCGAAACGATCAGCTTGTGGATCGCATAGCGCTCGGGCCGGGGTATCTGGATCAGGGCCCCCTCACGGTACAGCAACGGCACCGTCAGGGGCTCGGCGATCAGATAGTTCAGAAAATGCAGGGATTGCGCGCTGACCCCCAACGCTGGAAGGTCGCGCAGCCCCTCGTCCTGCTGAAAGGACGGTGTCAGAAATTCAATCAGCGTTTGCTGCCGGGTCTGCCGCCAGCGCCAGACTTTGCGGTCGCCGATGGCCGGCAAGGCCTCAAAATCAAGCGCGCTGAACACCTGGGCGAGATCGGGGTCAACCTGATCCCCCAATGCCAGCGACAGACGCTCAAAGCTGGCAATGTCGATGTCATTGGTCTGCGCGGCCTGATCGGCACCGATCCGCACCCCCAGCACGCCTTCATACTGCCGAAAGGCATGGGTGCCGACCACCGTGCCGCCCAGCCGGAACACCCCGGAGCGCGCCATCGCCATCAGGATCTGGCCCGTCGCAAGGTCGGGTGTCAAATAGCCTTCGCTGCGCAGCAACCGGACCAGCCGCGAGGTTTCGGCGCGGCGATCCCGGGCAGTCTCGCGCAGCGTTTCATGACGCGCGAGATGTTGGCGCAGCTCTTCGGTATCTTCGCCAATGTAGCGCTCAACGATCTGCTCCCCCAGACGGTAGCGATCATACCAATAGCCCCGGGCGTCGCGCAGCCGAAGGGTGGGTTTGCCCCGGATATCGGACACCGCCACCTCTTTCAGCAGGCGCAGCAGGTCCTGCCAGCCGGATTGTCCGGTCAGGGTGTGATGTTTGTAGGACAACGGTGACATGCATACCACACGACAAATTCTTTGTGTGGCAAGATGTACCACACAGGGCCGCACCACACAAAGTATTTTTCGTGTGGTAAGCCGCACCGATGGCCCTGTCCGGGGCACCGGTGCCCGTGAAACGGGGGCCGGGCGTCATCCCCTGTGATCAGGGCCGTGCCGGGCAGCGCGCACCCGGGCGGGGAAAGCCCCCCTCTGCGCAGCCCAGAAAGCAAAGCCGGGGGTCACGGGGAACCGCTGTCGAGCAGCCTGCCTCTTCCCCGCTCAGTAAGCCGCTTGATAGAGCGCGAGCGCATCTGCTTCGGTGACGGGCACAGGGTTATTGCCCAAAAGCCGGGTTTGCAGCATCGCATCCGCCGCCAGCTGCGGCAGCATCTCGCGCGAGACCCCGGCATCGCGCAGGCGACGTGGCGCGCCCGAGGCATCCATCAACGCCTCCATATGCCGGATGAAGCCTTCCGCCCTGATCTCCTGACATGCCGTGTGCGCAGACCCTTCTTGCGCCAGCAGATCCCCCAGCTCCGCATAGAGCGGTGCCGCTGCGCACAGATTGTGCCGCAGCACCGGCCCCAGCATCAGCGCATTCGTCAGGCCATGCGGCAGGTGATAGCGGCCGCCCAAAGGATAGGCCAGGGCATGCACCGCCGCCACCGGGCTGTTGGCAAAGGCCATGCCCGCCAGACAGGCCCCGAGCAGCATCGCCTCGCGCGCGGGGCGGTTGCTGCCATCCCGGCAGGCCGCCACCAGATTGGGCGCGAGAAGACGCAGCGCTTCGCGGGCGTAGAGATCCGACATCGGATTTTTCAGATGGCGGCTCGTATAGGCCTCGATCGCATGCACCATCGCGTCGATCCCGGTGGCCGCGGTCTGCCCCGGCGGCAGGCCCAGCGTCAGCTCGGCATCCAGCAGCACCAGATCGGCATAGAGCTGCCGGGCCACCACCCCCATTTTGGTCGCGGCGCCGGTGGTGAGAATGGTGATATTCGTCACCTCCGAGCCGGTGCCCGCGGTCGTCGGCACCTGCATCAGCGGCAGCCGCCCGCCCTGCACCTTGCCGATGCCATAGAGCGCGGAAAGCTCTTGCGGCGAATGCAGCAGCACCGCCGCGAGCTTGGCAATGTCGAGCGAGGAGCCGCCGCCAAAGCCGATCACCGCCTCCACCCCGCCCGCACGACCCTGCGCCACACAATCGTGCAAAATCTCTTCCGAAGGGTCTGCGACCACCCCGTCAAAGACGGTGACCGCAATACCTGCGGCCTGCAGCGCAGCCTTGGCGGGATCGAGCAGGCCGGTACCGTGCAGCACGGCATCCGTCACCACCAGCACCCGCGTCACCGGCAGATGGCTGGCCAGAATTTCGGCGATCCGCCGCGCGCTGCCCCATTCCACCACCAAACGGCGTGGTGCCTCAAAGCCGAAGTCCGGCAGATGTTCAGTCATGAATGCGTCCTTGAAATGCTGGCTTTCCCGCCCGCGTGCCAACAGATGCGAACTGCGGGGTGCGTGGGCGGGAAAGGTGACCCGGTCAAAGGGTGAATGAACCTGATCGCCGGGGCATCAGATGGTCATATGGCGGTCCACCACCGCATCGGTGAGCAGCTCGATGGGGCCCGCTTCGACCACACTGCCCTTTTCCAGCATGGCAAAACTGCCCGCCGCGCGGCGCAAAAAGCCGATGTTCTGCTCGACCAGCACCACGGTCAGACCGAACTCCTGACTCATCCGCAGGATCACCCGCTCTATCTCTTCGACGATGGAGGGCTGGATGCCCTCGTTCGGCTCATCGAGCAGCACCACATCCGGCTCTGCCGCAAGGGCGCGGGCGATGGCCAGTTGCTGCTGCTGCCCGCCCGACAGCACCCCGCCCGGTCGGTCGAGATGCGCCACGAGATAGGGGAAGAGCTCCGGCACCAGATCGGGAATGCCCCGACGGCCCTGCCGGTTCGCAAAGGCCCCCATCACGATGTTCTCGCGGATGGTGAAATCGGGAATGATCCCGCGCCCCTGCGGCACATAGGCAATGCCTGCGCGGGCGCGCTGATGGGTGGGGGCGGCGGAAATCTCCTCGCCGCGCAGCCGGATAGAGCCGCGCGCGGAATCCGTCAGCCCCATGATCGACTTCAGCAGCGTCGTCTTGCCGGTGCCGTTGCGCCCGGCAATGCCGGTGATCTGCCCCGCCGGGATCTCAAGGCTGATGCCGCTGAGCGCGCGCGAGCGGCCGTAATAGCTTTCCAGATTGCTCAGACTCAGCATGCCGAAATTCCTTGTGTTCCCAGATAGGCGGCCCGCACCTCGGCATTGCCCTCGATCTCGGCCACGCTGCCCTCGGCCAGAACCCGGCCCAGATGCAGCACCGTGATCCGCTCGGCAATGTCGCGGACAAAGGCCATGTCATGCTCCACCACGAGGAGCGTGTGCCGCCCCTTCAGCCGGTTGATGATCGCGGCGGTCTTGCCGGTTTCCGCCTGCGTCATGCCTGCCGTCGGCTCATCCAGCAAAATCACCGGCGGGTTTTGCATCATCAGCATCCCCAGTTCGAGCCATTGCGTCTGCCCATGGCTGAGCGTGCCCGCCTCGACCGCCGCCACCGGGGCCAGACCCACCAGATCCAGCGCCTCATCCACCGCCGCATGATCTTCGCGGCTGCGCCCCAGCCGCAGATTGGCAAAGACGCCGGGATGCTTCGATTGCGCAACCTCGATGTTCTGGCGCACGGTCAGCCCGCCGAACACCGACGGGATCTGGAACTTGCGGCCAATGCCTGCGCGGGCAATGCGGTATTCGCGCAGATTGGTCACATCGCGGCCATTCAGCCGCACCCGGCCCTCGGTCGCGCGGGTGCGACCGCTGATCAGGTCCATCAGCGTGGTCTTGCCCGCGCCATTCGCCCCCAGCAACACCCGCAACTCGCCCTTCGCCACCCGCAAGGAGACGCCATCAACCGCCCGAAACCCCGAGAAACTGACGGCGAGGTCTTCGACCTCCAGTGCATAGGCACTCATTGTTTCGCCTCCTGTTTGAGAGGGCTGGTGTCAATGCGGCACAGACGGCGCAGACGGTCGTGAAAGAATCCGGCCAGACCATTGGGCAAATAGATCACCGCCAGCACAAAGATCAGCCCCAGAATGGCCTTCCATGCCTCGACCAGGGCTTCGGTTTCCGAGACGCGGGCCTCAACCATGTTGATCAGGATTGCGCCGATGCAGGCCCCGAGGATCGACCCCCGGCCCCCCACCGCCGCCCAGACCACCATCGCCACCGAAAAGCTGAGATCGAGAAACGAGGGCGAGGCAAACTCCGCCACCAGCACATAGAGCATGCCCGCCAGCCCCGAGATCGCCGCCGAGACCGCAAAGAAGAAGGTCTGATAGGCGGGCACATCATAGCCGAGGTAGAGCGCACGGGTCTGACTGTCGCGCGTGGCCTGCAGGACGGTGCCCGCCCGGGTGGCCACCAGCAACCGCGCCAGCACGAGCACCACAATCAGCGCCACCGCGATCACATAATAGGTCAGATGCGAATAGGGATCGAGCTCAACGCCAAAGACGGTGAAATAGCCCAGATCCGTCAGCCCGTTGAAACCGTTGGTCATCGGCTGCGCATCGACCAGAACCAGCCGCGCCAAAAGCACCAGCGCCAGCGTCACGATCGAGACGAAAACCCCCGAAATGCGCTGACCAAAGATCAGGCGGCCCAAAAGCCCGGCCAGGATCACCGGCACCACCACCGCCATCGCCACGCCAAACCATTGCGACTGAAACGGCAGCCAGACCCAGGACCCCGGCGTGATGCAGCACAGATCGGTCGAGGCGCCGGGCTGCGCGTTCCACAGCATGAAATCGGGCACAGGCGTGGCCGAGCCTTGTTGCAGGCTGGTGTAGCTGGCCAGCTTCAGCGACATCGCCATCGCATAGGCGCCGATGCCAAAAAACAGCCCCTGTCCGAGGTTGAGAATGCCCGCATAGCCCCAGGTCAGCGCAATGGCCGAGCCGAGCATGCCAAAGCAGAGATATTTCGCCGCGCGGTTCAGCCAGAACTCATCGCCCACCAGCGGCAGGAGCAGGATGGCCGCGAAAAAGACCAGATAGGTCGCGCTCCGATAATTGAAAACCGAGGTCATGCCTTAGCGCCCCTTGAAGCTGAACAGCCCGGCGGGCTTGAGAAGGATGACGACAATGACCACCAGCAAGACCGCCGCGCGGCCTGCGATTTCATTGGCAAAGATGGCGACGAGCGCATTGATCTCGCCCAGCAGGCCCGCCGCGGCGGCCGTGCCCAGAAGGCTGCCCACGCCGCCGGTGACCACGACCATGAAGCCATCGACCACCATCGTCGCCCCCATATCGGGCGAGACGCTGCGAAACCCGGCCATCAGCACGCCCGCAACACCCGCGAGACCTGACCCCAGCGCAAAGGTGATCGCATTGGTCTGCCGCACATCAATGCCACAGGCGGCGGCCATCTGCGGGTTGCGGATGATCGCGCGCACCTTCATGCCCAGCGGCGTGCGGTAGAGCACGGCCCAGGTCAGCCCCGCCAGAACCAGCGTGACCAGCACGATGAACAGCCGGTAGCTGTTCAGCTGCACGCCAAACAGCGCCAGCGTCCCTTGCAGCGCCGCGGGCACCGGCACGTTTTGCAGACCCGAGCCCAGCCCCTCGATGTGAATGCCAAAGAAGGTCAGGCCAAATTCCAGCCGGATCGCCTGTTGCAACAGGATGGCAATGCCCCAGGTGGCCAGCAATGTGTCGAGCAGGCGGCCATAAAGGCGCCGCACCACCAGCCGCTCTACCGCATAGCCGACCAGCGCGGTGACGATAAAGGCAATCGGGATCGCCACGAAGAGATTGGACCCCAGCCAGATATTGGCCAGCACGGCGACATAAGCGCCGAGCATGACCATCTCGCCATGCGCCATATTGATGATCCCCATCGCGCCATAGGTGACCGCCAGGCCAAGCGCCACGAGGAGGAGGATTGAGCTGAGGCTCAATCCGATGAAAATGATGTCGAACACGGGATTCCGGCCTCCGGGATTGGGCAACAAGGGCCGGGCGCGCGAACGCCCGGCCCGCGTCGGTCAAAGCTTGCTGCTGTCCAGCCCTTTGGCGGTGCAGAACAGGTTGTCGGCGGTTTCGCCATAGGCCGAATAGGGCAAGGGCTTGATCGGCTCGGGGTATTCATTGACCACCTTGCTTTGACCATCCGCCTGCCATTGGCCGATGCGCGGCGTCAGCCAGGTGTGCAGGTTGTCGGGGTCCACCTTCACCGGGCCGCCCGGCGCATCGAAGGTCTGGCCGCGCACGCCTTCGCGGATTGCATCGGCGGTGAAATCCCCCGCCTTCTCGACCGCCTGTTTCCACAGATAGACCTGGAAATAGGCCGCCTCCAGCGAGTGGTAGGTGATCGCCTTGGGGTCATTCACATAGGCGCGGTAACGCTCGATGAACGAGGTGTTCGAGGGCAGATCCAGCGACATGAAATAGGGGAAAGAGGTGTAGCTGCCCGCCGCATATTCCGGCCCCATCGCCGCGATCTCGATCTCGGAGGTGACCGTGGCGCAGATCGGGATCTGCTCCTGGCTCAGCCCCTGGTTCTTGAACTCGCGGTAGAAGGAAATGATCGAGTCGCCCACCACGTTGGACAAGACGACATCGGCGCCGGATTCCTTGATCTTGTTGACCGTCACCGCCCATTCCGAATGGCCCAGCTCCAGATATTCATCCGCCACCCATTCGCCGCCATGCGCCTCGATCAGGCTCTTCGAGACTTTGGCCATCTCGCGCGGGTAGACATAGTTCGAGCCGACGATGAAGAATTTCTTCTTGCCCAGCGTCTCGATGATCCAGGGGATGTAATTGCCCAGCTGCTGGTTCGGCACCGCCCCCAGATAGACGACATTGCGCGAGCATTCGAAGCCCTCGTAATGGGTTTGATAAAAGAGCATCGCGTTGCGGCGTTCAAAGATCGGCAGCACTGCCTTGCGGCTGGCCGAGGTGTGGCAGCCAAAGACCGTCTGCACCTTGTCCTTGATCACCAGCTTTTGCGCCTTTTCGGCAAAGGTCTTGGGATCAGAGGCGCCGTCCTCGACCGTCACGGCGATCTGCTTGCCCAGCACCCCGCCGGCGGCATTGATTTCGGCCGCGGCCATCTGCACCGCATCGGCCAGCATCTTCTCGACAACGGAGAGCCCGCCCGTTTGCGAGAACAGCGCGCCCACCTGCACGGTCTCGGCAGAATGGGCGTATTTCAGAAATCCCGGCATCGCCAGCGCACCCGTCGAGAGGGCCGCAGTGGTCAGGAACTGGCGTCGTTTCATGGTCATCGGATCATCCCTGTTGTTGGATCAAAGGCCGCAATTCCCGCGCGCTGGCGCGGCTCGACCTGAGGTTGTTTTTTGAAAACCGGACTCGACGTCGCTGTCGAAACACAAAAAAGCCCGCGCCGTTCTGTGAGAACGTCCGCGGGCACCTTCGCCTATGGGTCAGCCTGCAAACGGCAGGCTTTAGCAGGGTGGCCATGTCGTCTGGGGACCCTGCGAGCACATCCTAATCAGATTCCGTTTCATCCGACAAGAAATTTTCTGCACGATTTTCACCGGCCGCCGGAAAGCGTGCCGCATGCCCGGAAATGATCTCGGCCGCCATCGCCTCAATGGCCAGACGGCGCTGCATCGCCTGTGCCCGCAGCTCCTTATGGGCGCGATCCTCGTCGAAATTGCGCTCGGCCATCAGGATGGTCTTGGCCCGCATCACCGCCTGTTCACCCATCACCTTGCGCTTGTAACGCCGCGCATCGCGCGCCAGATTCTGCGTCTGACACCAGATGTTGCGCGCGATCGCCAGATTGGTCAGCAGGCCAAAGGGCTTGATCGGCCGCCCGATCACCGCCAGCGCCCCGCTTTCCAGCACCAGTTGCAGGGTCGCGGGGTTCTCATAGCTGACAATCGCCAGAATGGTGGGCGCAGGATTGCCCATATTGCGAAAGAGGTTCCGCAACGCCTCGCGCTGATCATCGACGATGGCGACCAGCACGATATTGGTGTGGCGCGGCAACTGCTCGGGCACCGGCCAGACCAGTTGCGGCATACAGCCGATGCGGCGCAGGTGATCGGTCAGCGCGATCCCCTCTTCATCCATCGGGTGCAAGACCACCACCGACAGGTTCCGCAGTTCCTTCAGAAAGGCATAGGACATCATTGACCTCAGAAGTTCATCACGCCGAAGCGGAAATCGGATGGGCTGGCGGTTTCGTTCATGCCGGAAATCTCGACCAGATAGGGATCGGGGGCCACGCGCTGGGGCGGGCTGCTGACAATCTCGTAGCGGCCCTTCTCGCGGATGCGCGCCACGCGCGGCCACAGATGCGTGTGATTCGTCAGCCGGTCGACCCGCACCGCCCCCTGCGGCGCATCCACCTCCACCTCGTATAGCGCGGGCAGCAGACGGTCGATGCCGTCCTCACCCGCGAGCGCCAATGCGGCGGCATAGAGATGCACCGAGAAATAGGCAGCCTCCGCCGGGGCGGTGGCGGGAAACGGCCCGCCCGAGGCCAGCCGGAAGGCGCGGGCAAAGGCCAATGCGCCGGGTGTGCTCAGCGTGTCAAAGAAGGGCGCGGCGATCACATGGCCATCGGCGACGCCCGGCGGCATGCGCGCCACATCCACCTCGGAGGTGGATTGGCTGGCGATGGGCAGGGTTTGGGGATCAAACCCCGCCTCGCGAAAAGCGGTGTAGAAGGGCACGATTCCATCGCCGACCACGGTGGAATAGATCATATCGGGCTTCAAAGCCCGGATCCGGTCGATGATATGGGCGATATGACGGGGGCGCAGATCCAGCGGCACATAGGTCTCATCCAAGACCGTGCCGCCTTTGCTGCGGTGCAGATCAGCGACGATGCGGTTGGATTCGTAGGGGTAGACGTAGTCCGAGCCGACGATGAACAGACGCTGACCGAAATTGGCCTGCAAATATTCCACCAGCGGCACCGAATTCTGGTTCGGCGCGGCGCCGGTGTAGACGCAATGGCGTGAATATTCAAAGCCTTCATAGAGCGTCGGGTAGAACAGCAGCGCGTTATGCGCCTCAATCTCGGGCAACATCGCCTTGCGGGTGCTGGACATATGGCCGCCAAAGATGACCTTGATCCGCTCGTCACGGCACAGCTCCAGCGTGTGGCTGCGGTAGAGCGCGGGCGTCGATTTCGGGTCGCGGTAGACCGCCTGCAGCCTGCGCCCCAGAATGCCCCCCATCGCGTTGATCTCCGCGATGGCCAGACGCGTCGCTGCCAGCTGGTTGCGCTCGATCGCCCCCGTCACGCCGCTCTCCGACATGATCACACCGATCGTCCAAGCATCCATCGTCATTCCGCCACCCGTTGCTGCAAACAAAAAAAGCCCCCGCCCGAAATCAATCGGGAGAGAGCTGCCCTGCTCAAGGATGGGCCCATCAAGACCGAACTGCGGGGCCTTGTCAAACGCTGTCCCCATGCGGGGCCGCAAGAAGCAGGCAAGTGATGAAAAATTCAGCCTTGACGCGGCGGGCTGACCCGGCGCAGATTTTCGCCATGTCCGTCCCCTCACCGCCGCTGGCGGCCCAGGCCACGGACCGGCCGGTGATCCGCAGGAGATCCGGCCTCGGGGCGCCCTCCCCGCCTGACAAGGATGTCAGATCGCTTTCACCCCGGACAAGCCGCGTGCCGCCGTTTTGGGCGCAATCCGCACGCTTTGTTCTGCAATCCGATTTCCGTCCGGGCCCGCCCGGATTTGCGATGCGCCCTGCCCGGCGCAGAAAGGACCCCTGATGACCCTTCCCCAGCCCGAAATGGCGCGCCTTGACGATCTTGGCAGCCTGACGATCCACTCGATCCGTGCGGCTTTTGCCGCCGGAGCCTTCACGGCGGAAGAGCTGACACTGGCCTGCCTTGAGCAGATCAAGCTGCTGAACAAGAAGTATAATGCCATCATTTTCATGGATGATTCCGCGCTGGAAACCGCGCGTTCGGTGGACCGCCGCCGCGCCGCAGGCGAGGCTTTGGGCGCCTTGGCCGGGATTCCGGTGGTGATCAAGGACACGGTCGATATGGTCGGCTTTCCCACCACGGCGGGCTGGTCGCTGCTCTATTCCGGCACCGGCGGCACCGATCTGATGCCCGCGCGGGATGCGCCGGTGGCCGCCCGGATGAAGGCGGCCGATGCCGTCATTCTGGGCAAGACCAACGTGCCGATCCTCAGCTGGACCGGCACCCATGCCAATGACAGCTGGGCCGGCCCCACGCTGAACGTCGTGGCCGAAGACCGCGCCCCCGGCGGCTCGAGCGCGGGCACGGCCAGTGCCGTGGCCGCCCATATGTGCGTGGTGGGGCTGGCCGAAGAGACCGGCGGCTCGATCCAGAACCCCGCCTCGGCGCAGGGGCTGGTCGGGATCAAACCCACGATCGGGCTGGTGCCGAATGCGGGCGTGGTGCCGCTGGCGGGCAACCGCGACGTGGTGGGCCCCATCGCGCGCAACGTGACCGATGCCGCCCTCTGTCTCGATGCCATCGCCGGTTTCACCCCGGAAGATCCGAAAACCCTCGCCTCGGTCGGCCATATCCCCCGGGGTGGCTTTGCCGCGGCGCTCTCACGCGATGGGCTGCAGGGCAAGCGTCTTGGTCTTTACGGCCCGGGCTGGCGCAAGAATGAACTCTCGCCCGAGACCGCCGCGCTCTATGAAAAGGCCAAGGCCGATCTGACCCGCGCCGGGGCGATCCTGATCGAAGACCCCTTTGCCGGGACGGATTTCAGCAGTCTGCGGCAGATCACGCCCGGCACGCCCTTCTTTGACGGAAGGGGGCTGGAATCCATCGCCTATGACATGACCTGCTATCTGCGCCGTCTGGGGCCGGATGCGGCGATCCAGAGCTGGGATGCCTTGGTCGAGGCGACAAAATCGCAAGATCCCTTCGCGAAAGGCGCGATTCTGGGCTATCTGCACGAATTGCCCGATTTTGTTGAGGCGCTGAAATCGCCCGAGACCCCGCCCGCCATGCCCGCCTTCATGGTGCTGAAAGAGGCATATCTGCGCCATGTGGATGAGGTCTTTGCCCGGCATGACCTTGACGGGCTGGTCTATCCGCAAATGCTGTGCGAACTGCCGGGGCTGCATTCGGGCAAGGCCATTCTGGAAACCACAGTGGGCGAGCTGAACATCTCTGGCATGCCGGGGATCACCGTGCCCGCGGGCTACTACGCCTCGGGCGCCCCTTTTGAGCTGATCTTCCTCGGCAAGCTTTGGAGTGATGCTGCCATCATTCGCATGGCCTATGCCTATGAGCAAACCGGCCCGCATCGCCAGCCCGCACTCTAGCGCAAACGGTCCAAAGCCTCTGGGGTTGCCCGGGCACGGGCCTCTGGCCTCCGGCCGGGCAACCGGGGGCGGCCAGAGGCGGCGGCCGTGGGGGGCACCCGGCTCTCTGGCAGGGGAACCCGCGGGGCTGTGTCACACCAACAGCGACAGTTTCTCGGCAGCGCGCAGCAAAACCTCCCGGTACTGCGCATGATGCGCCATCGCATCGGCTTTTGGTGCAACGATGCACAGCGCGGCCACCGGGCGCGCCTGCCGGTCGCGCACGGCGGCGGCAAAGCAATGGGTGAAGGAATCCACCACACTGTCGAAGGAGAAAAAGCCCCCGGCATGGGCCTCGCGCACTTCGCCAATGAAAACGGCGGGCGCCAGTGTGCTGCCATCGGGGAGGATGAAATCGCCCGGCGGGATCAGATCCAGTATCTCGGCATCGCTCAGATGCCCCAGCAGCACCCGCCCCGAGGCGGTCCAGGGAATGGCCGTGCGGTCGCCCAGATCGGCGCTGATCCGGAACGGACGCTGGCCTTCGTGCATCAGCGCGACAGTGTATTTGTCCCCATCCAGCATGCAGAACTGCGAGGTTTCTTGCGTGGCTTGCGTGATCTCGGACAGAATCGCGCCGGCTTCCCGGGCCAGGTCGAACTGATCCAGATAGGCCAGCCCGAGAAAGTACAGCCTGCGCCCCAGATAGACCTCGCCATCCCGGCCCGCAGGTTCCAGCATGCCGTGTTCCGTCAAAGTCCCGACAAGGTCGTAAACCGTCGATTTCGGCGCCCCCAAGGTCTGGGCAATATCGGCGGGCCGCATCGGGCGTCGGACCGCGCGCAGGTGGTCAAGAATGTCAAAAGCACGGTCAAGCCCGCGCGCCCGCTTCCGTTCCTGTCCGTCTTTCACGCGCAGCCCGCCCTCTTGTTTACGTGCGCGCGTCGGGCGCGCGATACGCGATGCAATCGACCTCGACCTTGCAATCCACGACCATGGCCGATTGCACACAGGCACGCGCCGGGGGGTGATCTGCGAAATAGGTCTCGAACACGCCGTTGAAGCTCCAGAAATCGCGCGGGTCATCCAGCCAGACGCCCACACGCATGATGTCTTGCGGACCGTATCCCGCCTCTTCGACAATGGCGAGCATGTTCCGGATCGCAATATGCGCCTGCTCGACGATGCCGTGCCCAACGACTTCCCCGTTCTGCATCGGCGTCTGACCCGACACATACAGCCAGCCATTCGCTTCGGTGGCCTTGGCAAAGGGCAATGCTTTTTGGCCGTTGCCCTTGGCTGCGCCGACGCCGTGTCTTGTGATGGTCATGACATATCCTCTTGGGTTTCGTGTGAAGTTCAACCTGCCGCGGTGGCCGGGCCAGACGCGGGAAGGGCGGGTCCAGAACGCCGCGCCGCGTGGCAGCCCGATCAGGCGTGTAGTCTGATCTTAAAATTCCGTTATAACGGAAGTAATTCTTTTTTACCGGAATGTAGCTAGCGCAGAGCCCGAACACGTGTCAATTAGGAAAGCGAAGATTCACTTTATGGCCACTTCAAGAGGTTGCAGATGACCGACGTCACCCCCCTGCCCGACACGCCTTGCCTGATTGTCGATCTGAATGTGGTCGCGGAAAACATCCGGCGGTTTCAGACCCTCGCGACCGCTGCAGGGCTGAAAGCGCGGCCTCACATCAAGACCCACAAACTGCCCCAGATTGCCCGGATGCAGATAGAGGCCGGTGCCATCGGGCTGACCTGCCAGAAAATCGGGGAGGCCGAGGTGATGGCCGATGCCGGTTTTGACGACATCCTGATCACCTACAACATCCTCGGGGAGAGCAAGCTCGCCCGGCTGGTCGCTTTGGCGGGGCGCTGCCGCCTCTCGGTCACCTGCGACAGCCTGACCGTTGCGCAGGGGCTGTCGGCGGCTTTTGCGGCCCGTGGTGCCAGCCTCGACGTGCTGGTCGAATGTGACACCGGCGCGGGGCGCTGCGGCGTGCAGGATCCGGCGGCAGCGGCGGCGCTGGCCCGGCACATCGCCGATCTGCCGGGGCTGCGCTTTGCCGGGCTGATGACCTACCCGCCGATGAACGCGCCCGAACCCGTCGCAAACTGGCTCGCCAAGGCCGTGGAGGCGGTCGCCGCACAGGGCCTGACCTGCGACGTCATCTCCACCGGCGGCACGCCGAACCTCGGCGATCTGACCTCTTTCGCGCAGGCGACCGAGCACCGCGCGGGCACCTATGTCTACAACGACAAATCGCTGATCGCGCGCGGGGCCTGCAGCGTGGCGGATTGCGCGGGATTGGTGCATGCGACCGTCGTCTCACGCCCGACGCCCGGCCGTGCGATCCTCGATTCCGGGTCGAAAACGCTCAGCTCGGATCAGCTGGGCCTTGCCGGTTACGGGCTGATCCGCGAAGCGCCCGACGCCATGATCGCGGCCTTGTCCGAGGAGCATGCCATCGTCGAGCTCGGTGACAGCGGCTGGCACCCCCGGGTCGGTGACCGCGTGATCATTGTGCCCAATCATATCTGCGTGGTGACCAACCTGTTCGACACGCTTTATCTGCGCCATGCCGACGGGAGCTACGAGGAAGTGGCGATCCCCGCGCGCGGCAAGCTGCGCTGAGGGCCGCAGAATGGTCAAGGTGATCTGCCTCGGCGAGGCAATGGGAGAGCTGGCCTTCGCGCCCGACGGGACCGTCGCGGTGGGCGTGGGCGGGGACACGCTCAACACCGCCGTCTATCTGGCGCGCGCGGGGGTGCGCTGCGGCTTTGCCTCAGCCCTCGGCCGCGATCCGTTCGGGGACCGCATCCGCGCAGTCTGCATGGAAAATGGTGTCGATACAGGGCAATTGCGCCAGATCGACAGCCATGCGACCGGGCTTTATGCGATCACCACGGATGCGTCGGGAGAGCGCAGTTTTCAGTACTGGCGCGACAGTTCTGCCGCGCGTCAGTGCCTGCAGGATGCGCCTGCGGACTGGACGGAGGCCCTTCTCTCGGCCGCATGGCTCTACCTCTCGGGGATCACCCTCTGGGTGCTTCAGGCCGATGCGGACAGGCTGATTGCCGTGCTGGATGCGGTGAAGGCCCGGGGCGGCCGGATTGCCTTTGACGGCAATTACCGCCCCCGGCTCTGGGGAACCGAAACCGCCACCGCGCGCGCCCTCTTCGCCGAGACTATGGCGCGGGCCGACCTGATCCTGCCGACGTTTGAGGATGAGCAGATGCTCTGGGGAGATGCCAGCCCGGAAGCAACACTGGCCCGGCTGCACGGGCTTGGCCCGGCGCAGATCGTGCTGAAACAGGGCGCGGAGGGATGCCTGATCGCGGACGGAACCCAGCCGCCACGGCGCATCGCCATCCCCGAAGCCGTCACCCCGCTGGACACGACCGCCGCAGGCGACAGCTTCAACGCCGGCTATCTCGCGGCCTGGCTGCAGGGTGCCAGCCCCGAGGCCGCCGCCTTGGCCGGGCACCGTCTGGCGGCGCGGGTGATCTGCCACCGGGGCGCGATCCTGCCGCCGGAGGACCGCTGAAGGCCGTCAGTCGCCCAACAGCTGACGGTCATCGCCATCGCGGCTGCGCACCAGCTCTTCCTTGACGCGGCGCAGCATGGTCCGGGCGATTTCGCGGTCGGCATAGGCCACCAGATTGGCAAGGATGTCGATGGCCGCCAGATAGGCATAGCGCGTCGAGGTGGGCCGGAAAATGTTGCGTCCCTCGGGCAGGTCAATCCCGATCAGCACCGTGGCCGCTTCGGCCAGGGGCGTGCCACTCTGGGTCAGCGCAATCGTCGGCACGCCGTGGCTGCGGAAAAGATCGAGACAGCGCACCATCGACGGATCGCGCCCGGTCATCGACGAGACGATCGCAACCGTGCCCGGCAAGGCCGAGGCCGCCAGCATCAGGTTCATCTGCAGATCGTTTGAGCTGTTGATCCGGCAGCCCAGCCGGAACAGCCGGTTGTGCAACTCGTTGGCAATCATCGTCGAATTGCCGCCCGAGCCGAAGGCCTGAATGAATTCTGCCCCGCGCAGCAATCCCGCCGCCTTCTCCAGCGCCTCTGTGTCCAGCTGCTGGAAACAGCGAAACAAGGCCTCCTGCGCCTTGGTCACAATGTCTTTTGCCACCTCGGCCGAGGTGGCCGCAGCGACCTCGGGCTTGAGGTAGCGCAGCCCGACATAGGTGACGCGCGCCAGCTTGACCTTGAAATCCGCATAGCCTGTGCAGCCGATATGGCGGCAAAAGCGCGTCACCGTCGGCGCCGAAACCCCCGCCCGCTCGGCCAGCTCGCTGATCGAGGCGGCGAGTGCGAAATCGACATCATCCAGCACCACCTGCGCCAGTTGTGCGTTCAATTTGCCAAGCTTGCCGTCGCTGTCGGAAAGGATCTGGAAAATATCCATCGGGATCTCACTCTGCCATCGAACTGAAATACCTTTTCTCATTTCGGCGCATGAAACGCCAGAAGCTGCGCAACAATGGGCTGATTCGGTGTATTTTGGAAAATCTTGTTCAAGAATGCCGATCTGCGGCCGCAAAACAGCCCTCTTTGCGCGCGGCCCCGCAGGAAGGCCGAAAATCCCGAAAAAAGTGCTGGAAAAAGAGGCAGCCCTTTGCCGCGGTGATTTTCACGCTTCCGGGCCCTGGCCGCCGCAGCATGAAAATCTCCCGGACCCTGCCCTGGCCGATTTTCACCTATTCTGAAATTCCCTTTCTTTCAATGGCGATATGGCAGCGTTTTATTGACAGAAACGTCCGCATCTGTGGATATTAGGAAAATAATTTTCTCTAAGCCGGTTCGGTCGCTGACCGCCCGGCGGCTCGGATCAAAAAACCACATGCGCATCTTCACCGCTTCCCTGGCCACCGAAACCAACACCTTCTCTCCGGTGCCAACCGACCTGGCGGCGTTCCATGCGGCCTTTTACGCCGGACCGGGCGATCACCCTGACACGCCGACCCTGTGCTCGTCGGTGGTGCCCATCCTGCGCCGTCTGGGGCAAAACGAGGGTTTCACCGTCATTGAAGGCACCGCCTGCTGGGCCGAGCCCGCCGGGCTAATCCAGCGCGAAACCTATGAGACATTGCGCGATGAGATCCTCGGGCAGCTTGCCGCCGCGATGCCGGTCGATGCGGTCGTGCTGGGGCTGCATGGGGCGATGGTCGCGCAGGGGTATCAGGACCCCGAGGGCGATCTGCTGGCACAGGTGCGCGCGCTTGTCGGGCCGAAGGTGCTGGTCTCGGCCGAATTCGACCCGCACAGCCACCTGACGCCCTTGCGGGTCGCCAATCTGGACATCCTCGCCGCCTTCCTCGAATTCCCGCACACCGACTTTGAGGAACGCGGCGAACATGTGGTTGATCTGACGTTGCGCACCCTGCGCGGCGAGATTGCCCCGGTGATCTCGACCTTTGACTGCAAGATGATCACCATCTATCCGACCAGCCGGGAGCCGATGCGCTCTTTCGTTGACCGGTTGCGCGCCCTGCAGGGGCAGGATGGGGTGCTGTCGATTTCGGTGATCCACGGCTTTATGGCGGGCGATGTCCCCGAAATGGGCACGCGGATCGTCGTCGTCACCGATGGCGATGCCGCGGGCGGCGCCGCTTTGGCCCGGCGCCTGGGAGAAGAGCTCTATCGGCTGCGCCGTGACACCGCCTTCCCGATGCTCGACACCGAAGCGGGGCTGGACCGGGCGGCGGCACTGGTCGCCGGGCGCCCCGGGCGGCCGGTCACGCTGGCCGATGTCTGGGATAATCCCGGCGGCGGCGTTGCGGGCGATGCCACGCACATCCTGCGCCGGATGATCGAACGCGGCGTGACCTCGGCCGGGGTTGCCACGATCTGGGACCCGATCGCCGTCTCCTTCGCCCATGCCGCCGGTGAGGGCGCGAAACTGACCCTGCGCATCGGCGGCAAATCCTGCGGCGATGGCGGTGAACCGCTCGACCTGCAGGTCGAGGTGTTGCGGGTGGCGCCCGAAGGCTGGCAAAGCTTCCGCGCCAGCCGGGTGACCTTGGGCCGCAGCGCCGTCGTCCGCGTCGCCGGAACCCAGATCGACATCATCCTGATCACCTCGCGCAGCCAGACCTACGAGCCGGACATTTTCACCAATCTCGGGATCGACTTCGCGTCCAAGGACGTGCTGCTGATCAAATCGACCAACCATTTCTACGCAGGTTTTGAACCCATCGCGGCAGAAGTGGTCTATATCGCAGCCCCAACCTGCTATCCGACCGACCCGGCCCGCAGCGACTACCGTTTCGCCCGACAGGGCATCTGGCCGCGCGAGCCGGACCCCCTCGGCCTGGACGGCTGACCGAGACCCACGCAAGCAATCACCAGACAGGCCGGGACAACCGGCCAAGATCTTCAACAGGAAGGAAAAGACCATGATCACCCGCCGCTCCCTGCTGCTCTCGGGCGCAGCCACCGCCGTCCTTGCCGGCTCTGCAAGCCTTGCCTTCGCCGCCCCGTCGGAGGGCGTGCTGACCATTGCGATGATCGGCGAGCCGCCAACCCTCGACATCATGCAGACCACGACCGACCTCGTGATCACCATCGACCAGCATATCTTCGAGACGCTCTACACCTATGATGCCGAATGGAACACCGCGCCCCTGCTGGCCGCGAATGCGCCGCAAATCTCGGAGGACGGGCTGACCTATACGATCCCGCTGCGCAGCGGTGTGACGTTCCATGACGGCTCGGCCATGACGCCGGAGGATGTGGTCGCCTCGCTGCAACGCTGGATGGCGGTGTCAACCAAGGGCAAACAGGTCGCGGAACTGGTCGCCAGCCTGACGGCCAAGGACAATGCGGTTGAGATCGTGCTGACGAAACGGTTTGCGCCGCTGATCCCGACCCTGACCTATGGCGCGGTGGTGATGCCGAAAGCCACGCTGGCCGAGACGCTCACCGATTTCATCGGCACCGGCCCCTATGCCCTGAAAGAGCGCAAGCCGGATCAGTACATCCAGCTGGTGCGTTTTGACGGCTATGCCTCGCCCGAGGGCGCCAGCAGCAATTATGCGGGCAACCGCGAGGCCATCGCGCGGGAGATCCATTTCGTGCCGGTCCCGGATGCCAACACGCGCCTCGAGGGGCTCTTGTCGGGTCAGTTCGACTTTGCAGATGCGCTGCCCACCAGCGCCTATGGCCGCATCGAAGACAACGACCGCGCCGCGCCGGTGATCTACAAAAACGCCGCCTGGATGTCGATGAACTTCAACCACAAGGACGGCCTGCTGACCAACAAGACTTTGCGCCACGCGGTGCAGCTGGCGCTCAATCCCGCCGACATGATGATGGCGGCCTTTGACGAGGAAAAATTCTACGGCGTCGACGGCTCGATCTATCCCGAGGGCTTTGTCTGGCACACCGAAGCCGGTGTCGCGCGCTATGGCGAGGGCGACAGCGAAGGGGCGATGAAACTCCTGACCGAGGCGGGCTATGACGGCACCCCGCTGCGCATCCTCACCTCGCGCCAGTACGAATTCCACTACAAGGCCGCCGAAGTGGCCAAGGCCTATCTGGAAGCCGCGGGCTTCAAGGTGGATCTGCAGGTGGTGGACTGGGCCACGCTGACCTCGCGGCGCGGCGATGCGGCGCTGTGGGACATCTTCATCACCCATTCGAACTTCCCCGGCGACCCGACCATGCTCAACCTTGTCAGCGACGCCTATCCGGGCTGGTATGTGTCCGAGCAGAAAACGGCCGCGGTCAACGCCTATCTGGAGGCCACAACGCAGGACGACAAGCTGAAAGCCTGGGAAGCCGTCCAGACCGCCGTCTATGAAGATGTGCCGCTCTACAAGGTTGGCTCGTTCAACGCGCTGTCGGGTCTGTCGAAACAGGTTTCGGGCTACACCCCGGCCTATTGGCCGTTCTTCTGGAACGTGACCCCCAAGGAGTAAACCATGGCCCGGATCGCCCATTCCCTCCTGCGACGCCTGTTTGGCATCCTCATCGTGATGCTGATCGTCGCGACAGTGGTCTTCGTGATCGTGCGGATCACGCCGGGCGATCCGGCAGCCGTCATGCTCGGCTCGGATGCAACGCCTGCCGATGTGGCGGCGTTGCGCACCCGGCTGGGGCTGGATGCGCCGATGATCGTGCAATACGGCCATTTCATGCTCGGCCTGTTGCACGGCGATCTGGGCCAGTCGATCTTCCTCGATCAATCGGTCGGCACGGCGCTGCTCAGCCGGGCCGAGCCCTCCTTCTTTCTGACGCTGTTCTCGATCCTGATTGCCTGCGCCATCGCATTGCCCGTCGGGATTCTGTCGGCGGTCAAACGCGGCAGCCTCTTTGATCAGCTGGTGGTGACCTCGACCATGGTCGCCGCCTCGATCCCCAGCTTCTGGCTGGGGCTGATCCTGATCCAGGTTTTCGCGGTCAAGCTGGGCTGGTTTCCCGCCTCTGGCTATGGCGGGCCGGACACGCTGTTCCTCGACCGGCTGGGGCATCTCATCCTGCCCGCCGTTACGCTGGGGGTGGTGAATTCGGCGCTGATCACCCGCTTTACCCGGGCCGCGATGCTGGATGTGCTGAGCGATGACTACATCCGCACCGCCCGCGCCAAGGGGGCCAGCGCCCGCAAGGTGGTGCTGAAACACGCGCTGAAGAACGCGATGATCCCGATCATCACCGTGATCGGCCTGTCGATCGCCATGCTGATCGCCGGTGCCATCGTCACCGAAAGCGTCTTTGGCCTGCCTGGCATCGGCAACCTGGTCGTCTCGGCCGTGCTGCGGCGGGACTATCCGGTGATCCAGGGCACGCTCCTCGTGGTTGCCGCGATCTACATCCTCATCAACTTTATCGTCGACCTGCTCTATGTGCTTGTCGATCCGCGGGTACGCCTATGATTTCGCTTTTCCCTGCCCTGCGGCAGTTGCTGCGCAACCGGGCCGCCACGCTGGGCGCCATCGTGCTGACGCTCATCGTGCTCGCCGCCCTTTTCGCGCCGCTGATCGCCCCCTATGCGCCGACGAAACTGGTGATCATGGACCGGCTGAAGCCGCCCTCGGCCGCGCATCTCTTTGGCACCGACGCCTTCGGACGCGACGTCTTCTCGCGCGCGATCTATGCCGGGCGGGTGTCGCTGCTGGTCAGTCTGGGGGTCGTGGCTTTCTCGACCGTTCTGGGGATCATCCTCGGCGTTGCCGCGGGCTATTCCCGCCGCCTCGATGCGCCGATCTCGCGGCTCATTGATGCGATGATGTCCTTTCCCGACATCTTGCTGGCCATCGCGCTGGTCGCCGCCCTCGGCCCGTCGATGATCACCGTGATCATCGCCCTCGGCATCACCTATGCGCCGCGGCTGGCCCGCATGGTGCGCGGCTCGACGCTGGTGCTGCGCGAACTGCCCTATATCGAAGCCGCGATCACGCTGGGCCTGCCGACGCACAGGGTGATCGGACGCCACCTCCTGCTCAACCTCGCCTCGCCGATCCTCGTGCAGGCCACTTTCGTCTTTGCCGCCGCGATGCTGTCAGAGGCCAGCCTGTCCTTCCTCGGCGTCGGCATATCGACCGACACCCCCACCTGGGGCACCATGCTCGCCTCGGGCCGCGAATATATGAACAACGCGCCCTGGATGATGATCTTTCCCGGCCTTGCCATCGTGATCGCCGTGCTCTCGCTGCAACTGCTGGGCGATGCGTTGCGCGACATGGTCGACCCGCGCCTTTCAAAGGAAACCTGAGATGAGCCCAGACCTCTTGCCGCGCCCCGCAGAGCCGGGCAGCACAGATGCCACCCCGCCCGTCCTGTCCATCCGCGACCTGACCACCTCCTTCCGCACGGCGCAGGGCTGGGTCGACACCGTCCGCAACATCTCGTTTGACGTGCATGCCGGTGAAACCGTTGCCGTGGTCGGCGAAAGCGGCTCGGGAAAAAGCGTGACCGCGCTGTCCACCATGCGGCTTCTGCCGGACCGGATTGCGCGCAGCCGCGGCCAGATCCTGTTGGGGGGGCGCGACCTCCTGCGGTTGCCGGAGGCCGAGATGCGCCGTGTGCGCGGCGGTGAGATCGGGATGATCTTTCAAGAGCCGATGACCTCGCTCAACCCGGTGTTCACGGTCGGGAACCAGCTGGCCGAAGCCCTGGTGCTGCACCGCGACATGAGCTGGGCCGAGGCCGAGGCCGAAGCGTTGCGGCTGATGGAGCGCGTGCGCATTCCCTCGGCCAGGACCCGGCTGCACGAATATCCGAACAAATTCTCCGGCGGGATGCGGCAGCGGGTGATGATCGCCATGGCGCTGGCCTGCCAGCCCAAGCTCCTGATCGCGGATGAGCCGACCACCGCGCTCGACGTGACCATCCAGGCCGAGATCCTGCAGCTGATCCGCGAATTGCAACAAAGCGAGCGGATGGGGGTGTTGTTCATCACCCATGACATGGGCGTGGTGGCCGAGGTCGCCGACCGCACGGTGGTGATGTACCGCGGCGACATGATCGAGACCGGCCGGACCGACCAGATCTTTGCCGCCCCGGCCCAGCCCTACACCCGCGCGCTGCTGGCCTCGATCCCACGGCTGGGCTCCATGCGGGGAAGCGACGTACCGCGGCATTTCCCGCAGGTTGACCCCGAAACAGGTGCCGTGACCGAGGGCCGCGAGATGCTCCCGCCCGCAACAGCCTCCGCCAGGGCATCCGCAACGGACGCAGGCCCGGCCCCGAAGCCCGCCGCCATCATCGACCATCTAACGGTGCGTTTTGACCTGCCGCAGGGCCGGATCCATGCCGTCGAAGATGTCTCCTTCACCATCGCGCCGGGCGAAACACTGGCGCTCGTCGGGGAATCCGGTTGCGGTAAATCCACCATCGGGCGCACGATCATGGGGTTGGGCCGGGCCACATCCGGCACCGTCGAGATCGCGGGTCAGCGCCTCGCCGACACCCGCGGCGCCGATCTGCGCAGTCTGCGGCGGCGCATGCAGATGATTTTTCAGGACCCTTTCGCCAGTCTGAACCCTCGCATCCGGGTGGGCGACGCCATTCTCGAACCGATCCTCAGCCATGGGTTGATGCGCAAGGCCGAGGCGCGCACCCATGTCGCCGGACTGCTGGAGAAGGTGGGCCTGTCGCCGTCCATTGCCCAACGCTTTCCGCATGAATTCTCGGGTGGCCAGCGTCAGCGGATTTCCATCGCGCGGGCCCTGGCGCTGAACCCGAATTTCATCATCGCCGATGAGGCCGTCTCGGCGCTCGACGTGACGGTCAAGGCGCAGATCGCCAATCTGATGATGGACATTCAGGCCGAGCGGGGTCTGGCCTATCTGTTCATCAGCCATGACATGGCAGTGGTCGAACGGATCGCGCATCGGGTGGCGGTGATGTATTTCGGTCAGATCGTCGAAATTGGCAGCCGCAGCGACATTTTCTCCAACCCGCAGCATCCCTACACGCGCCGCCTGATCGACGCGGTGCCGCTGCCCGACCCCGCGCTCCGGGGCAGCCGCAAGCCCGCGGCCCCGGTAGAGGCCCGCTCGCCGATCCGGCCGTTCGACTATGTGCATGTGCCGCCGACCTACCGGGAAGTCTCCCCGGGTCATCTGGTGCAGGTTGCCGAACCTGCGGCGTGACGCGATGTGCTGAAAGACAGCGTCGCGCTGCCCCCGGGTGGCGCGGCCACGGGTTTCCGGCGGTGCGCCGACCCGGCACCCGCTTGCGCGGCGGCAAGACGATTCCCGACGCCGGATCCGTCACCACGTCAGACGGCGGTCAAAGGGCCCTGGCACCCCGGTGACCAGAAAGCCACGGGGGGTGCCATGGGGGTGCGATCATGCGTTGAGGGGCGTCTCGGCCAGCAGCCGGACCAGCCAGTCGACGAACACCCGGACCTTGTTGCTCAGATGCCGGTTCGGCGGGTAGACGATGTAGAGCGGGATCGGCTCAGACGTCCAGTCCGCCAGCACCTGAACAAGCTCGCCGCGCCGCACCTCTTGCGTCACCATGAAACGCGGCACGGTGGCGATGCCCAGCCCGGACAACGTCGCCGTCACAAAGCTGCGCGCATCGTTCAGCGCGACAACATAGGGGGCGTTGATTTCGATTGTCTCGCCGTCCCTCGTAAAATGGAGCGGCATGCTGCGGTAGCTGCGCGCGCTGAAGTAATTCACGCAATGATGCGGCGGGGCAAGCTCGGCCGGATGCCCCGGCGTCCCGAATTTCGCCAGATATTCCGGCGCGGCGCAGGTGATCATCGAGACCTCGGCAACCCGCCGCGCAATCAGCGACTGGTCACCCGGCGGGCCGCCGCGCAGTGCGCAATCGACGTTTTCCGCGAGGTAGTCGACCGTGCGATCTCCGACGCCAAGATCAATGCTGATGTCGGGATATTTCCGGTTGAAATCCGTCAGCGCCGGGATGACCAGCCAATCGGCAAAGGCCCCCGCCATCTCCACGCGCAGCCTGCCGCTGGGGCTTGCCTGCGAATTGGACAGGCTGCCGTCAAGCTCGTCGATCTCGGCAACGATCTGCAAGGCACGCTCATAATAGAGGGCACCGTCGGTGGTTACGATCACCCGCCGCGTCGTGCGGTTGAGAAGCTTGGTTTGCAGATGCGCCTCAAGATTCTGGATCAGATTGGTCACCGTGGCCTTGGGCGTCCCGAGCGCCTCCGAGGCCTTGGTGAAATTGCCCGTCTCAACCACCCGGATGAAAGCGCGCATGGCGGAAAGTTGGTCCAAGCATCATCTCCTGCTGTGAAACGCATCATTGTTCGAAATTACGAATAGTGTAGTCGAAAATACCATACTTATTCAATGCGGCGAATAACGGTATCTATTTGCCATGAACCGCCGCTTGTGGCGGAGAATCCCCATCGGCACCAAGGGAAGCGCGTGCAATGACCGTCGACGTGAAGGACATGCTGCTGGACAAACTGGCCATCGGGCCGGTCAGCGCCCGTGTCTATCAGGGGGCGGATTATGCCAAGGGGCCGCCCGTGCTGCTGTATTTTCACGGCGGCGCGTTTTTGCAATCCGGCCTGACCGAATGCCCGGTTGCCCGGGCGCTGGCCTCGACCGGTGCGATTGTGGTTGTGCCCGATTACAACGCGCCCCTCGGCGGGGTTTTCCCCAAGCCGCTGGAGGTGGGTTTCGAGCTGTTCTCCTATCTGGCCAAGAAGCGTGCCGGATTTGGCGACCGCAAATCCCTGCTGCTGATCGGCGGCGAGGAATCCGGCGGCAATATCGCGGCGGCAATCGCCTTCAAGGCACGGGATCATTTTGCCAATGAGCTGGATGGTCAGGTGCTGATGTCGCCGCTGGTGGATCCCTTCATGGGCTCGGCCTCGTTTCGCAACGCGGATGCCATCGGCATGCGCCAGCGTTGGGCCGAAGGCTGGAGCCATTATCTGAGCGGCGGCGTCTGTCATCCCTATGCCGCGCCCTGCACCTGCTCGCGCCTTTCAGGTGTCGCGCCTGCGCTGCTGCTGACCTCGCAGGACGACCCGTTGCTTGACGAGATCACCGGCTATGCCGACCGGCTGCGCAGCGCCGGGAATACGGTTCACCAGCATGTTCTGCCCGCCGGGACGGGCTGGCCCGCGATATACGGCGGGAAAACCGACGCAGCACCCGGCTGGCACGGGACCGCCTGCGCGCAATTCTCGGACTTTGTCCGCGACATCAGCACTGCATGAATTTTACGTTGACGACATGACCAGAGGCGGCCCCCCCCCAACGGCCGCAAGGAGATAGACAATGACACCGAAGCACAAACGCTGGGCCCTCGCGGGCGCCGGTCTGGGACTTGCTGTTTCCGTTTCCGCGGCAGCCCTGTTTCTCGACATGCCCCTGACCACGAGGGCTGTCGCCGCGACCACGCCGCAAGAGGCACCGGCCATCCCGGTGACCGTTGCGGTCATCGAAAGCCGCGACATTGACACCTGGCAGGAATTTTCCGGCCGCCTCGAGGCCGTTGACCGGGTGCAGATCCGCTCGCGCGTTGCCGGGGCGATCCAATCGGTTGATTTCCGCGAAGGCGCGCTGGTGAAGACGGGTGATCTGCTTTTCACCATTGACCCGGCCCCCTATGAGGCGGCGGTGGCCCAAAGCGCGGGTCTGGTGGCCTCTGCCAGGGCGAAGGTCAGTCTGGCCAGGCTGGAATGGGAGCGCGGGCAGCGGCTGTCCAAGGGTCTCGCGATTTCGCAAAGCGATCTGGACCAGCGCCAGAACGCCCAGACCGCGGCACAGGCCGAATTGCGCAGCGCCGAGGCCGCGCTGCAGGCTGCGGAACTTGAGTTGGGGTATACGCAGGTGCGCGCCCCCGTCACCGGCCGTGTGGGCAAGGTGGAGGTCACCGCAGGCAATCTGGTGGCAGCGGGATCCTCCTCTGCCGTGCTGACCACCCTCGTTTCCGTGGATCCGATCTATGCGAGCTTCAGCGTGGCGGAAGAGGTCGTCGCAAAGGCTCTGGCGAATTTGCCGGAGGCCTCCGGTGCCCTGCGGCCGATTGAACAGATCCCGGTCGAGATCGGGACCCTGGCCGATGAGGGCACGCCGATGCACGGCAGATTGCAGCTGATTGACAATGAGGTGGATGCGGCCAGCGGCACCATTGGCGTCCGGGCGGTCTTTGACAATCCCGGCGGCAAGCTGATCCCGGGCCAGTTCGTGCGGATCCGCATGGGCGAACCCAAGGCCGCGCCGCGCATTCTTGTCAGCGAAAAGGCCATCGGCACCGATCAGGACAAGAAATTCGTCTTTGTCGTCGATGCGGAGAACAAGGTGGCCTACCGCCCGGTGACACTGGGCCGCAGCGCCGGGGGCGCGCGGATCGTCGAAGACGGGCTGGCGGATGGCGACCGCGTGGTGGTCAGCGGTCTGCAGCGTATCCGCCCGGGTGCCGTTGTGGCGCCGCAGGCAGAAGAGACTGCGGCCATTCAATAGCCAAGTCCTTCCCCCAAGCGGCAAGGCGTGCGGGGGAAGCCCCTCGGCTGCGCCCGCAATCGGGTGTGACGCAGCGACCCTACACTTTGCCCGCTGGGCGGCAGGGGCCGGACAATCCGGTGCAGACCCTTCGCAAATCAAACCCTCATCGGCAGCGCGCGCGCAGCCGAGCAGAGCAACTCGTACAAATTTCATGCCGGAGAGGGCTTTGAAATGAACCTATCCCGATTTTTTGTCGACCGGCCGGTCTTTGCCGGTGTCCTATCGATCCTCATCGTGGTCGCGGGCCTGATCGGCATGCGATCCCTGCCGATCTCGGAATATCCCGAGGTCGTACCGCCTTCGATCGTGGTGCGGGCCGTCTATCCGGGCGCCAACCCCGTGGTGATCAGCGAAACCGTGGCCACACCGCTTGAAGAGCAGATCAACGGCGTTGAAAACATGCTCTACATGAACAGTCAGGCGACCTCGGACGGGGTGCTGACGCTGACGGTCACCTTCAAGCTGGGCACCGATCCCGACAAGGCGCAGCAGCTGGTGCAAAACCGCGTGTCGCAGGCGGAACCGCGTCTGCCCGCCGAAGTGCGCGCCCTCGGGGTGACCACGGTCAAAAGCTCGCCCGACTTTATCATGGTGGTCAATCTCGTGTCGGATTCCGACCGCTATGACATCACCTATCTGCGCAACTATGCGACGCTGAACATCAAGGACCGTCTGGCCCGCATCGAAGGCGTCGGGCAGGTGCAGGTGTTCGGTGCCGGGGATTATGCGATGCGCGTGTGGATTGATCCGCAAAAGGCCGCCGCGCATGGCCTGGCCGCCAGCGACATCAGCAACGCCATCCGCCAGCAAAACGTGCAGGCCGCCGCGGGCATCATCGGCGCCTCGCCCACTTCCGAGGGCGTCGATCTTCAGCTCAACGTCAATGCGCAGGGACGCCTGCACACACCCGAGGAATTCGGCGAGATCATCGTGAGAACCGGCGCAGCCGGCGAAATCACCCGCCTGAAGGATGTCGCCCGCGTCGAAATGGGGGCCGCGGATTACACGCTGCGTTCGCTTCTCGATGGGCAGCCTGCGGTGGCCATTGCGGTGCTGCAGGCGCCGGGATCGAACGCGATTGAGATCGCTGACACCGTCAACGCCACCATGAACGACCTGCAGCTTGCCATGCCGGAAGGCGTCAAGTTCGAGATCGTCTATGACACGACCAAATTCGTGCGCGCCTCGATCGAGAAAGTGGTTGATACCCTTCTTGAAGCGGTGGCGCTGGTGGTTCTGGTGGTGATCATCTTCCTGCAGACCTGGCGCGCCTCGATCATTCCGCTGATCGCGGTGCCGGTTTCCATCATCGGCACTTTCGCGGTGATGTATGCCTTTGGCTTCTCGATCAACGCCCTGACATTGTTCGGACTGGTGCTGGCCATCGGGATTGTGGTCGATGACGCCATCGTCGTGGTCGAGAATGTCGAGCGCAACATCGAAAACGGCCTCAATCCGCGTGAGGCGACCTATAAGGCGATGCGCGAAGTTTCCGGCCCGATCATCGCGATTGCCCTCGTGCTGGTTGCGGTCTTTGTGCCGCTGGCCTTCATTTCCGGGCTTTCCGGCCAATTTTACCGCCAGTTCGCGCTGACCATCGCCATCTCGACGGTGATCTCGGCCATCAACTCTCTGACCTTGTCGCCCGCACTGGCCGCGCTTCTGCTGAAGGGGCATCACGCGCCGAAAGACTGGCTGACGCGCAGCATGGACTTTGTCTTTGGCTGGTTCTTCCGTGGCTTCAACCGTCTCTTCGGCTCTGCCTCCACCGTCTATGGCAAAGGCGTGGGTGGCCTCGTGTCGCGCAAAAGCATGGTGATGGTGGTCTATCTGGCGCTGGCCGCGGGCACCTATTCCATGTTCAACCTGATCCCGGGCGGCTTTGTTCCCGCGCAGGACAAGCAATATCTGATCGGCTTTGCTCAGCTGCCGGATGGGGCCACCCTCGACCGCACCGAAGATGTCATCAAGCGGATGAGCGCGATCGCGCTGGACCAGCCGGGTGTCGAACATGCGATTGCCTTTCCGGGCCTGTCGATCAACGGTTTCACCATCGGCTCAAACTCCGGCATCGTCTTTGCCGTGCTCGATGATTTCGAAGACCGTCAGTCACCCGAACTGTCGGGCGGCGCGATTGCCATGCAGCTGAACCAGAAATTTGCCGGCATTCAGGATGCCTTCATCGCGATGTTCCCGCCGCCGCCGGTCAATGGTCTCGGCTCGACCGGGGGGTTCAAGCTGCAGATCGAAGACCGCGCGGGGCTCGGCTATCAGGCCCTGGATGAGGCGACCAAGGCGTTCTTGGGCCAGGCCTATCAGACGCCCGAGCTGGCGGGGCTGTTCTCCAGCTTCCAGATCAACGTGCCGCAGCTTTATGCCGATCTGGACCGCGCCAAGGCCCAGCAGCTGGGCGTCGCCGTAACCGATGTGTTCGAGACGCTACAGATCTATCTCGGCTCGCTCTATGTCAATGACTTCAATGCCTTCGGGCGAACCTACAGCGTGCGCGTTCAGGCGGATGCTGCCTTCCGCGCCAAACCCGAGGACATCGGACAGCTGAAGGTCCGCGCGCAATCCGGCGCCATGATCCCGCTGTCGGCCCTGCTGAAGGTCGACAGCGCCTCCGGGCCGGAACGCACCACCCGTTACAACGGCTTTCTTGCCGCGGATATCAACGGCGGGCCTGCGCCGGGCTTCTCATCCGGGCAGGCACAGGCCGCCATCGAGCGGATCGCTGCCGAAACCCTGCCGCAGGGGATCACCTTTGAATGGACCGATCTGACCTATCAGCAGATCCTTGCGGGGAATTCGAGCCTTGTGGTCTTCCCGCTGGCGCTGCTTCTGGTCTATCTGGTGCTGGCCGCGCAATACGAAAGCCTGACCCTGCCGATTGCGATCATCATGATCGTGCCGATGGGGGTGCTGGCCGCGTTGACCGGCATCTGGCTGACGGGGGGCGACAACAACATCTTCACCCAGATCGGGTTGATGGTGCTGGTGGGGCTATCGGCGAAGAATGCCATCCTGATCGTGGAATTCGCCCGCGAGCTGGAATTCGAGGGGCGAACGCCGGTTCAGGCCGCCATCGAGGCCAGCCGCCTGCGCCTGCGCCCGATCCTGATGACCTCCATGGCCTTTATCATGGGTGTCGTGCCGCTGGTCATTTCGACCGGTGCCGGTGCGGAAATGCGCACGGCAATGGGCGTTGCGGTTTTCTCCGGGATGATCGGGGTGACCTTCTTCGGGATCTTCATGACGCCGGTCTTTTATGTGCTCTTGCGCCGCCTCGCCGGTAACCGCCCGCTGGTCCAGCATGGCGATGCCCGTTTCGGCACGGATGATGCGCCCGAAAAAGGCCCGGTCCGGCTCGCCGCGGAATAAAGCGCGGCATGCAGCCGATGCGCGGAAAACGCCCCCCGCCCCTGCTGTCAGGGGCGGGGGTTTTCATGCCGGAGGCCGCCTGCGCGCCCGTCAGATGCGTGCGGCACGGACCTCTGCGCAATGCCTCACGTCTTCTGCGCCGATGCCTCAGGCGCGCCACCTGAATCGAGCGCCTCGACATATTCCTGACGCAGCACGGCCAAGGCCAGATCAACCCCCGCTTCACCGCCTGCGGCCAGAGCCCACAGCGGCAGACGGCCCAGCATCACCGCCTCGGCACCGCGCAGTTGATAGCGCAGCACATCCAGCCCGCGCCGGATGCCGCTGTCCGCCAGCACGGTGACTCCCGGTGGTGTGGCGGCCCGGATCTGGGAGAGCACCTCAATGGGCGCAGGTGCCGCGTCAAAGTTCCGCGCACCGTGAGAAGAGACAACAATCCCATCGGCGCCAACCTGTGCCGCGCGCTGCGCATCTTCAGCCGTCATCACCCCTTTCAGGATCAGGCGACCGGCCCACCGCTTGCGGACCCAGGCCACGTCTTGCCACCGCAAATCGCGGCGCAAGGCCACGCGCGGCGCGTCTGACCCACCGAGCAGTGACGGGCGCATTCCTTCGGGGTAGTTGCCCAGCCGGGGCATGCCACTGCGGATCAGATGGCGCAGCGCAACCCGCAGCAGCCATCCCGGATGCAGCGCAAAATCCGACAGGCTGCGCGGGCTGAGCCTGAAAGGCATGCCAAAGCCATTGCGGATGTTCCACTCTTTGCGCACGCCGTAGGGCGTGTCGATGGTCATCACCAACACCTTGGCGCCCGCACCCGCCGCGCGGTCCATCAGCCCGGCAGAAAGGTCGAGATCCTGCCAAAGATAGAGCTGCATCCAGATGTCGGCATCCGGCACCTGCCGGGCCAGATCCTCCACCGAGGTGACCGATTGCGTCGAGAGGCAGACCGGCAGCCCGTGCCGCGTGGCCGCGCGGGCCAGAGCAATCTCGCCATCCAGATGAATCAGCCCCGCCATCGCGGTTGGCGCGATGATGAACGGCGCGCCGCAGGATCTGCCAAAGAGCTGCGTCGCCGTCCCGCGCGCTTTCTCCGAGACAAAGGCACGCGGCGCGATCTTCACCGCATCAAGGCTTTGGCGCAGGGCAAGCAGGCTCGCCTCTTCGCCAACGCCGCGGTCCACATAATCGAACAGCCCCCGGGGAAGGCGGCGGCGCGCCCTGTCGCGGGCATCATTGAAGGAATGATACGCGCGCATCCCGGCGTCAGGCCGTCATCACCCAGATCACTTCGGCATCTTCATCGCCGATGGTTGTCCAGCAATGCTCGCCGCTGGCGTCATAATAGACGGAATCGCCCTCGCCCAGCTCCAGCGGCTCGTAGATCCGCGTGTGCAGCAGCATCCGCCCCCGAACGACCCAGAGGAAAATCTCGGCATCAGAGCGCGCCCAGACCGCATATTCCTCGGTCTTGCGCGCGGTCACCTTGGTGCGGATCGGCACCATCCGCTTTTGCGTCAGATCGTTGCACAGCAGATAGTTGACGCAAGACAGGGAGACATGCGACTTGCCCTCTCCGGCGCGGCTGACGGCACGGCGCCCGTGGTTGCCTGCCGCAGGACGGCTGATCGAAAGCAGCTCCGTCACCTCGATGCCGAACCCCACGGCGATCTTCTGAAGCGTCGAAATCGTCGGGGAAAGCTCTCCGCGCTCAATCTTGGACAGCGTCGATGCCGCGACGCCACTCAGCTTGGCGCATTCCTGCAGCGTCAGACCCCGCTCTTTCCGGAGGGTGACAATTCTCTCCGGAACCGCGACGTCACCGCTCTCGGCCATTGCGGAAGCGGTGTCGTTCTTCAGCACCAATGTTTCGCCATTGAGTATCATCCGCATTCCTTTTCTCATACTGACCCGGGGTCGCTTGCTGGCCCGGGCGATCGCCGGGCCTGCCGCGCGACCATATCATAAACGAAAAATCGTCCACCATACGCGACCGATTATCGGCTTGTGACCCGCACGGCCGCAGCATCAGACGCAGCCTATAAGCGAATATGGGGCAGAGACAACCAGAGATGCCCCCCAATATCGCATCATGTATCGTTTATGATATTTTTTTTCGTTTAGGGGATTTTTGTTGACTACGACGATTTGCCCCCACATTCTGCACCCAGAAGCCGACGATCGGCCTGAGCCCTTTGGCCAGAGCACGGCACGGGCGCGCGACCTGGTCGCGCGTTTGCGGTGTCATTTGCCCCAGAAAGGCCGGTTTCCGTTTCGGCTCGAGAAGGCAATGTAAGGAAGCAGCCCCCGATGACGACGCTCACCAAAGATGCATTGAACGGTTTGTTCACCGCGATCGTGACCCCCTTCAACGCAGATGGATCGGTCGATTATGACGGCGTGACATCGCTGGTGCGCCGCCAGATCAAGGCGGGCGCCAAGGGGATCGTGCCGATTGGCGGCACCGGTGAATACCCCGCCTTGTCACGGCAGGAACGGGCTGAAATCGTTGCGGTCTGCGTCGGGGCGGCGGGTGCGGCGCCTGTCATGCCGGGTGTCCTGTCCACCGGGTATCACGACGCCCTGGATGCGGGCCGTGACTTCAAGGACGCCGGGGCGGCGGGCCTGATGCTGGTGACACCTTTCTACTCCCCCGGCACCCAGGACGGCATGCGCCGCTATTTCGGCAATTACCGTGAAGCCATCGACCTGCCGCTGCTGGCCTATCAGATCCCCCGCCGTACCACGGTTGCACTCAGTGCCGATACCTATGGCGCGCTGGCCGAGGACGGCTCGATCATCGGCATGAAATACTCCGACTACGATATGTCCGAATTCATCGCGACCCTGCGCGCATGCGGCGACAAGCTGGCAATCCTGTCCGGGGAAGAGCCGTTGTTTGCGACCCATGTCGCCCTTGGCGCCACCGGGGGGGTCCTGGCTTCCGCCACCATCTACCCCGAGGAATGGATCGAGATCTTTCGCCTTGCCGCATCGGGCGATCTGAAAGGGGCCCTGAAGTATCAGGCCAAACTTGAACCGATGCTGAAAGCGATCTACTCAGAAACCAATCCGGGCCCGCTGAAGTATTTCATGGGCCTCGCCGGTGTCGATGTCGGCGGTGTGCGCCTGCCCCTGACCGACCCCAGACCCGAAACCATCCAACGTCTGAGCGAGGTCTATATGACCCTGAAGACAGCCACCCCTGAATGACATGTGAGCCGATGACGGATCTGACACAAACGCTCTTTGATATCCTCGGGCCCAAGGGCTGCCTGACGGCGGCCGGGGACATCGCCCCTTTCATCACTGAGTTTCGCCACCGCAAAACCGGCACGGCACTGGCCGTCGCTTTGCCCGGATCGGCGGCGGAAACCGCCGCGACGGTGCGGGCGGTCACGGATGCGGGCCTGCCCGTCTTTCCTCAGGGCGGCAACACGGGCCTGTGCTATGGCTCGGTGCCGTCGCGGGGTGTGGTGGTGGGCATGCGCCGCATGCGGCGGATCCGGCAGATCGACGTCGAATCCGGTTTGATGACCGTCGACGCCGGGATCACCCTGGCCGAAGTCCATGCGGCGGCCGAAACGGTCGGGATGCAATTCCCGCTGCATCTGGGCTCGGAAGGCACGGCGCAGATCGGCGGGCTGATCGCCACCAATGCGGGCGGCACCGGGGTGCTGCGCTATGGCGCGATGCGCGATCTCATCGCCGGGGTCGAGATGGTGCTCGCCGACGGGCGGATCCTCAGCGATCTCGACGGGCTCAAGAAAAACAACACCGGCTATAACCTCACGCAGCTTGTCGCGGGCTCTGAGGGGTCGCTCGGGCTGGTGACGGGGGCGGTGTTGCGCCTGTCGCCGCGCATGCAATCGCGCGCCCATGCCTGGCTTGCCTGCGACACCGCCGAAAAGGCCATCGACGTCGGCACCCGTGTCCGGCGGGCCTTTGGCAATCAGGTCGAGGCGCTCGAGCTGCTGGACCGGGCACAGGCCAGCTACGTCGTCCGCCATGTTCGGGGCACCCGCATGCCCCTGACGGCACTGCCCGCCTGGTCCCTCCTGATCGAGCTGGCATCCCCGCGCAGCGATGACGCCCTCACCGCGCAGCTCGAGAGCGTGCTGGCTGCCGCGATGGCGGATGATCTAATCCCGGATGCGGTGATTGCACAAAACGAAAATCAGGCCAAAGAAATCTGGCACTTCCGCCATTCCGTCACGGAAGCGAACAAGATCAATGGCGTGGGCATTGTGATGGACACCTGTGTGCGCACCTCGGCCATCCCCGCTTTCGTGCGGGACGCCGATGCGGTGGTGGCGGCGAAATTCCCGCAGGCCGAGCGCGCGATCACCGCGCATATGGCGGACGGCAACGTCCATCTGATCGTGATGTTTCCCCATGCGGTCTGGTCCGCCCTGCCCGACAAAGATGCCATGGAGCTGGAGGTCGAGCGCGCGATCCACGATGTGGCGGTGGCACATGGCGGGACATTCTCGGCCGAGCATGGCATCGGACGCAAGCTGACCTCCGAAATGGACCGCCTGATCGATCCGGTCAGGCTCGAGCTGATGCAGCGCATCAAGACCGCGTTCGACCCGCGCAACCTGATCAATCCGGGGGTTTTGCTGCCGGCGGCCCGCCCCTGACGCGGCGGAGCCGGAACTGAAAAAACCCAACGCCCACGGAAAACCCGCCTGCCCTGTCAGGGCCGGCGGGTTTTTGGGCACCTCAGGCAAAGGGCCACATTGCTCAGAAAATCTCCGGCGTCTCAGCGATCAGCCGCTGCAACCGGGCCTCCGTCTCCGGCAGGGCGGCGCGCAAAGGTGACCGCACCGGGCCAGCGTCATGACCGGCAATTTTCATCGCGGCCTTGAGCGCGGTGGGGTTGGGCTCGGAAAAGACCGCCTCGATCATCGGGTAGAGTGTCTTGTTGAGAGCGGCGGCGGCGGCCAGTTCGCCCGCCCGACCCTTGCGGAAACAGTCGACCCAGGCCTCCGGACAGAGATTTGCGGTCGCCAGAATGCAGCCCGGCGCGCCCAACAGCATATGCGCGGCCAAGAGACTGTCATCGCCCCCCATCACACTCAGCTTGCTGCCCGCCGCATTCATGACCTGGGTGAATTTCACCACATCGAGATTGGAATATTTGATCCCGATCGCAATGCCCTCCTCGGCCAGCGTCGCCACCGTTTCGGGCGCGTAGCTCACATTGGTGCGACCCGGAATTTCGTAAAGAACAATGGGCAGCCCAACCGCGGCATGGAACTGGCGGTAGTAGTCCAGAAGGCCCGCCTGCCCGCTGATCACATAAAAGGGCGTGACCAGCATGATCGCATCGACCCCGGCGGCGGCAAATTGCTTGCCGGTTTCCACCGCCTCGGCAAAGCCCGGCGACAGCACACCCGCAATGACCGGCCCGCGCCCCCGGGCGGCGTCAACGCAGGTCTCGATCACCGCCAGCCGCTCTGCCGGAGACAGGGCCGTGTATTCCCCCGTCCCCCCCAAAGGCACGATCCCGTCCATGCCCGCGTCGAACATCCGCGCCACGGCCGCCCGCATGCCCGCCGGATCATAGGCACCATCGGCGGTCATCGAGGTTGTCAGCGCGGGAAAGATCCCGTGCAGGTCTTGTGCAGTCAGTGTCATGCGTCTTCCTTGATCTATTTGAAGCCGAAGAGATGCGGCAGCGTGAGGGAGATTGCGGGGATGTAGGTCACCAGCATCAGCACAACCAAACAGGCCCCGAGGAACGGCAATGTCTGCCGGACGATGGCGCCCAATGGCTCGCCGCTGACCGCCGCTCCGAGATAGAGCGCCATCCCGTAAGGTGGTGTCAGCAGCCCGATCATCACATTCATCACCATGATCACGCCAAAATGGATCGGATCAACACCAAGCGCCGCCAGAATGGGCGTGAACAGCGGTGCAAAAAGCAAGAGCTGCACCGAGTCTCCGATCCACAAGCCGTTGATCAGAAAGAACAGATTGATCGCAAGCAACAGAGCCCAGACCGGTATGTCGAGTTTCTCGATCAAGGCGCCCAACTCGCTCGGCAGGCGTTCATTTGCCAGGATCCAGGAGATGACGGTCGCGAAAGCCACGATCAGAAAGATCGATGCCGAGGTGCGGACGGTGCGGTCGGCAATCTGCCAAAGCTGCTTCAGGCTGAGGTTTCGATAGGCCACAAAGCCGACCAGCAGCGCATAGAACACCGCCACGGCCGCGGCCTCGGTTGCCGTGAAGATGCCGGTGGTGATGCCGCCGATGATGATCACCGGCATCAGCAGCGCCCAGGTCGCCTCGAGCACGATGTGCAGCACCATGCGCGGATTCAGGTTCTTGATCGGGTTGGCGGGGAAATTGTCCCGTCGCGCCACGTAAAACACCACGAGCATCATCGAGATGCCCATCAGGATGCCGGGGATGGCCCCGGCGAGGAACAGACCCGCCACCGATGTCTGCGTGAGGCTGGAAAAAATGATGAAGGGGATGCTCGGCGGAATGATCGGCCCCTGCACGGCGGAACTGATGGTCAGCGCGGTCGAGAAATCGGCGCGATAGCCGTCTTTCTTCATCATTTCGATCTCGACCGGCCCCAGCGCGGAAATATCCGCCAGCGCCGAGCCCGAGACGCCGCCGAACAGCATCGAGGCCACGACGTTGACATAGGCAAGACCCCCGCGATACCGCCCGACCAGCAGCCGCGAAAAGCCCAGAAGGCGGTCCGTCATGCCGATCGACCCCATGATCTCGCCCGCCATGATGAACAGCGGGATCGAGAGCCAGATGAAATTGTCCATCCCGGTGAAGATCTTGTGCGCGTAGACCGGCAGCATCGAGAGCATGCCCGGCTCGACAAAGAAATAGGCCAGCCCGGCAAAACCGATGGCAAAGATAACCGGACTGCCCAGCAGCAGCAGACCGACCAGAAGGCCGATGATAACGAGTAGGGAGCAATCCATGGCTACCTCAGATTTCCGCGCGCAGGATGGAGGGGCTCTGATCTTCGGGCACGCCCCGGATCACATCGCGCAGGGTCAGCACGACCATCTGGAACAGCATCAGCACCGCCCCGACCGGGATCGCAAGATAGGGCCAGAACCACGATATCTGGGTGGCCGTGGTGGTGCGGTTCATCGAATAGATCGCCTGATCGAGGCCGTAGTAGAACAGCACCGCCAGCATGATCAGCAGCATCACCCGAAACAGGAGATTGCGGTAAACGATCAGCCGCTTGCTCCAGACCTTGTCGAAGAAATCGACGCAGACGAGCTGTTCGTCCTTCACGAGGATGGACCCGCCAAGCATCACCGCCCAGATCATCAGATAGCGCGACGCCTCCTCTGGCCATGGCAGGGACGCGTTGAAAACATACCGCAAGATCACTTGGCCGAACAGGATAACGGCCACGGCGATCACCACGATCCGCGCCGCGAAACTGGCGGCCACGCCCAGAATATCTGCGACTTTTTCGAGAAAAATCAGCATATTGAGAACCCTTGCTGCAAGTGAGGCCGACGCTTGGTCACAAGCACCGGCCCCGGTTGGCGTGGACGATCAGTTGCTCGCGTCCGTGATCGCCGCTTCCAGCTTGTCGAACCATTGGGCATCGACCTTCTCTTCCAGCACCGCGCGGACCGGGTCCCGGGTCACATCAACGAATTGCTGGAACTCTTCCGGCGTCGGCTTGTAAATTTCGACACCGGCATCGGCGATCTTTTTCAGATCCTGAGTTTCCTTGGCCGTCACCACGCCCATCATCGCAAAACTTGCTGCCCGGCTGGCTTCATCAAAGACCTTGCGGTCCTCTTCGGCGAGGCCCTGATAAAAGTCTTCGTTGATCAGGATGAGCGGCATGTTCACCAGATGGCCGTCCAGCGTGTAGTATTTCTGCACTTCTTCCAGATGGCCGAGCAGGATCACATAGGGCGCATTTTCCTGACCATCGACCACCCCCGTCTGCAATGCGTTGTACAACTCGCCCCAGGCGATGGGTGTCCCCGACGCGCCGAGCGCCTCGATCATCTTGATGTGGATCGGAACCGGCTGCACGCGGATCTTCAGACCGGCCATATCCGCCGGAGATTTGATCGGACGCTGGGAGTTTGAAAAGTTGCGGAATGCCGACGGCAACCAGGAGATGATGCGCACCCCCGACGCTTCTGCCACGCTGTCCGCCAGTTCCTTGCCGAAGGGCCCCCACATCACCTCGCGGGCGGTCTCGAGCGACGCGAAAGTATAGGGCATCTCGACGATCTGGATCGACGGATAATAGCTCGACAGTTGGCCTGCGTTCTGACCGCTGGTCATCTGAATGATCCCGCGCGAGGTCTGCTCGGTCAGAGATTCAAGATCCCCCAATTGCGAGTTCGGGAAAGTCTGCAGCTCGTAGCGGCCGTTCGTGCCCGCTTTCAGAACCTGATTGAAGACTTCGGTATAGGTATAATACGGGCAGCCCATCAGGTCGCCTTCGCAGTCAACCGTCGCGAATTTCACGATGGTCTGCGCCTGCATGGCCGTGGGCGCCGCAGAAAGCGCACCGAATGCGACAACCGCTGCAGCGGCATACCGGCTGAACATTTTGAGGGTCGGTTGCATGGTCTGACTCACCTGTTCCTGTTAGAGGGATAATTTTCATTGCGCTTTGTGGTACCGTCCGGGCTTGGAGCGCAGTCATCTTGCCGGCCGGAACACCGCGAATTTTCTTGAAATCGTCGATAGAGTCAGGTTTGCAAATAAATCCCCAATAAGCAATCTTTTTTATTTTAATGGATTTATGCGCAGAATACGGTTCTTTGCGCATGGGATGCCGGAGGGATCACGCGCGGCAAATATCGCTCAATTTATTGATATTTATATGTTTTCAAGAATGGCCTTGAGGACTGCCTGTCATGGGCCAATCCGCATGCGGAGGACGCCGAGCAGACGAACGCGCGGCGGCCCTGGCCACTTGGCCCCGCAGGCCCTCCAGAGGTGCGGGGGCAGAGCTTGGGTTCAGGAAATCTTTGCCTCGGCGGCCGCGCGCCGCGCGCGGCGCGGCTGGCGCTGGCACCGCCGCCTGTGGGAACCGTCGCATACCCAGCCCCGCGCGTACATCAGCGCTGCTGAATCGGCGGCGCGGCCAGGCGGCCATCAGTCAGACGGCCATCGGTCAGAAGGGTATCGGTCAGCTCTGCTTCAGATCCGCAAAAATCTGCATCGCGATTTCGGCAGCGCTGGCCACATGTTCCGTTGCCACCCGATAGGCGCGCAGGCCGTCGCGGGCGCGGATCGCATCGATGATGGCCGCCATCTGGGCGGGCCCTTCGACTTCGCGGTTGTCCGTCCGGATCGTCATCGACCGGAGGTGATTGATCCGCACCGTCAGCATATTGACGATATCCCAGGCCACATGACGGTTCACCTTCGTGAACAGAACCCGGTAAAATTCAGAAGTGCTGGCCAGAACCTGCCCATGGTCGTTCCCGGTATAGCCCTCGCGGATCCCCGCCAGCGCCGCCTCGAGCGCGGGCACGATCGTCGGGTCATCACTTTCCGCGCAAAGCCGCGCCGCCATGGCCTCGAGCGCACCGCGCACCTCGTAAATCTGCTGTGCGACATCGCTGTCCAGCGGCGCAACGATGGGCCCTTTCCCCAGCTGAACGGAAACCAGACCCTCGGATTCAAGATGACGCAGCACCTCGCGCACGATGGTGCGGCTGACGCCGAGCTGTTCACAAAGCTCACGCTCGACCAGCCGATCTCCCGGCTTGAAAAGGCCGTCCAGAATGGCTTTGCGAAGATTGCCAAGCGCAAGTTCCCGCAGCGTTTTGTTTGGCCGCTCAACCTTCATCCCCGACAGCCCCGTATCGTCATCCATGCTTTGCCCCTCTTCACGCACCAACACGCTGCCATCCTAATACCGTATGCCAAGTACAGCGCGATCACGGCCGCTGGCAACCCGTTTCTGACGCGGCCCAAAACCACACTCGCGCCCGCTGCAAATGCGCGCAAGGGGGGCAAATGCATCAGCCGGGAACAAACCGGACACCGCCGCGAGGGCTTACCGGCAAAGCGGCCCGGGCCCGCCGGACAAAGGCCCTGACCGGCGGGCAGCCCGGCGGTCACCCCACCCCGCCCGGCGCACCGAACGGGCGGAGAGCTGCCCCGGCTGCTCTGCGGCAGCGACGCCCGTCGACCTGGCGCCAAAGCGCCCGCTGCGCCGGTTGCGTCGCGCTCCGTTGCCGCACCGCCGGATGCCGCCAGCCCGCGCCCCAGTCAACACCCCAGTCAGCACTCAGGTCAGCACCCGTCTCAGCACATCGGGTCCAACGCGCCGTCAAAGGCCAGCTTGTAGAGACGCGCCATGTCTGCCGCCGTCGGCACACGCGGGTTGTTCCCCGGTGTTCCGGATGCCAGCCCTTGCCGGGTCATTTCGGGAATGCGTTCCATGTAGCGCTCAGCGTCGATCCCGAAGCTCTTCGGGGTCGGGACGTCCAGACGTTGGTTCATCTCCTGAAACGCTCCGACGAGACGGGCTGCCGCCGTCGCCTCCGAAGCCGTTGCCGGTACGACACCCAAAGCACGCGCGGCCATGGCATATTTCGCGGGCGCCGCGCGCAGCGAGAACTGCGTGACAAGGGGCAGGACCATCGCATTCGACATGCCATGAGGAACATGAAAAAATGCCCCGATGGGCCTGCTGAGCCCGTGGATCAGCGCGGTGGATGTGTTCGACACCGCCATGCCAGCATGGGTGGCACCCAGCATCATCGCCTCGCGCGCAGGGGCATTGTGCGGATCGCGGGCTGCGGTTTCCAGATGTGCCCCGATCAGGCCAAGTGCCGACAATGCAAGCGCATCCGAGTGCGGATTGGCGTTTCGGTTGACCAGCGCCTCCAGCGCATGGGTCAGCGCATCAATGCCGGTATCCACCGTGACCCGGAACGGACAGCTAAAGGTCAGCTCGTAATCGACGATCGCCGCCATTGGCAAAGCGGCCGCACCGAGGATCAGGATTTTCTCCTGCGCCCCGGTATCGGTGATCACCGCGGCGCGTGTCACCTCTGATCCGGTTCCCGCGGTTGTCGGGATCGCGACAAGGGGCATGGTTTCAATATCGACAATCCGCGGCACTTTCAGCGCGCTCAACGCCTCGCCCGTTGCCAGAACGAGGCCCGCGGCCTTAGCCGTGTCAATCGCGCTGCCGCCGCCCAGCGCGACCAGCCCGTCATGATCCCCGGCGGTGGCCTGCGCCACCAGCGCTGCCACCGACAGATCCGTCGGATCCTCGACCACCTCGGCAAACAGACCCATCGGCAGACCGGCGGCGGACATGGCGTCCAGAAGCGCCGCCGCATGCCCGACCCGCACCATGGTCTGATCCGTCACCAACAGGGGGCGCCGGACCCCGCGCGCGCGCAACAAGCCTGCCAGCTCATGGCGCGCGCCGCCGCCAATCAGCAGATCCCGGGGTGTCAGAATATGGTTTATCATCCTATTGCCTTTGCTCGGCCCCGGTGCCTCAGTGCACCAGGATTTTCGACAGGAACGATTTGGCCCGGTCCGTTTGCGGATGATCGAAAAAGGTACCGCGCTCGCCGATTTCCACGATCTCGCCCTCATCCATGAACACGATCCTGTCCGCGACCTTGCGCGCGAAGCCCATTTCATGCGTCACCACCATCATGGTCATGCCCTCCTGCGCCAGTGCTACCATGACATCGAGCACCTCATTGATCATTTCGGGATCCAGCGCCGAGGTCGGCTCGTCAAACAGCATCGCCACAGGATCCATGGCCAAAGCGCGGGCGATCGCCACGCGTTGCTGTTGCCCCCCCGACAGCTGGCCGGGATATTTGCCCGCATGCGCCGCGAGACCGACCCGGTCGAGCAGTTCCTTGGCCTTGGCGATGGCTTCCTCCGCATTGCGCCCCAGAACGGTGCGCTGACCAATGCAGAGGTTTTCGAGAATGGTCATATGCGGAAACAGCTCAAAGCTCTGAAAGACCATGCCGACGCGTGCGCGCAATTTGGGCAGGTTCGTGCGGGCATCCGTCACCTCGACACCGGTGACGGTGATGGTGCCCTTCTGGATCGGCTCCAGCGCATTCACGCATTTGACGAGTGTCGATTTTCCCGAGCCGGACGGCCCGCAGATCACCACGACTTCGCCTTTGGTGACCGCGAGGTTGCAGTTCTTGAGCACCTGAAACGTCTGGCCGTACCATTTGTTGACATCGCGCAGTTCGATGACGGTTTCGCTCTCTGCCATGATTGCTCCCTCAGTGTTTATCGACCGGCATCGGGCCATAGGCCTTGCCGAAGCGGCGCTCAATCCGGCGCTGGATCAGGTCCCAAACCGTGGTCATCGCGAGATAGTAGAGCGCCGCGACAACGAAGAGTTCGAGGACGAGAAATCTTTCCTGAATAAGCACCTGCGTCCGGCGCAGCAGCTCTTCCATCGAGATGATGGAGGCGATGGACGTGGTCTTGAGCACGCTGTTCACCGAATTGCCCAGCGGCGGGATCACGATGCGCAGCGCCTGCGGCGCGATGACATAGCGCATCACCTGCGGCTCGGTCATCCCGATGGCGCGGGCGGCATTGATCTGCCCGGCCGGCACTGCGGAAATGCCTGCCCGCAGGATTTCGGAAAGATAGGCACCTTCGCACATCGCAAGGCCGATCAACACCGACTGCAGAACGGTAAATTTGATGCCGATCTGCGGCAGGCCGGTGTAGATGATGATCAGCTGCACCAGCAGCGGCGTGCCACGGAAAACCCAGATGTAGAAGACGGCGGGCCCTGACAGGAACCGGTGTTTCGACATCCGCATCAGCGCAAGAACGAAGCCGATCACCAGACCGGCGGTCATTGCAAAAACAGTCAGCCCCAGGGTCACCATCGCGCCCTCGAACAGGTAATAATTCGTCAGGTAGTCAAAGAATCCGTCCCAGTTCCAACCTTTCACCCCATGCTCCCTTCTGCAGAATGGTGGTGTGCCCGCCCGCATGGGACGGGCACCTGACCCATCGGGTTATTCGGCAAGCGGCAAATAGCTCAGATCGCCCGGCGCCTCGATCACGCCATAAGCCGCCATCATTTTGTCAAACGTGCCGTCGGCTTTCATTTCCTTCAGGGCGACGGAGACACCCTCGGCCACTTCCGGCGAAATGAAGGAAAGCGAACCCGGGGTTGCGTACAATCCGGACAGCGCCTGTGTGAATTCGCCCCGGTCCTGATATTGTTTGGCCACAGGATCGATTGACACGGCCGCTTCGACCTGCCCGGCGCGCAAAGCCTGATACACGGTCGCATAATTGTCGAAGAGATTGAGCTTCATGGGCTCAAGGCCGCGCTTTGCGAAATCCTCGTTCAGTTCCTTCATCTTCTTTTCGGCATAGCCGCCGATGTCCGTGCTCAGGGTCTTTCCGGCAAGGTCATCAACCGATTTCACCTCTGTGTCCCCGGCCACCGTCGAGATGCTGATCGCGAGGCTTTCATAGGGAAGCATCAGCAGAATTTTGCGGCGGGCCTCTGTCACGAAAAGCCCCGCATTGACCATGTCCCAGCGACTGCCCTGAAGGCCCGGGATCATCGTCGCATATTCGGTGCTGATGTACTGGGGCGTGAGGCACAGGCGCTTGGCGATCTCGATTCCCAGCTCGACGCGCAGGCCCTTCAGCGTCCCGTCCATATCCGCATAGGCCATCGGCGGCAGCGTGGGGCTGGTGGCCATGGTCAGCGTGCCCGGCTCAACCAGAAACTCATCTGCGATGCGGGGCGTGCACTCCTGGGCCCCGGCGGCGGTGGTTGTCAGCGCCATGGCTGCAGCGCAGAGCATGGCACGAAGTGTAAGCCCCGAAGAGCGAGAGGTGGAGCGAAATGGCATCATGGTTCGTTTCCCTGTCGGTCTTGATGAATTTATATATTATGGCATACCATGATATGGCGTTTATTTAAGGTCAAGCTTCCCGGCGCGATCCGTTGCGCTTTTCCGAAATCCGCCGGATCCCGTCACAAATTTGGGCATTTGAGCCGCGCTCCCTGCCGCAGTGGCGCGAAAAGGCGGCAGCATGCCCGGGCGCATTCGTGAGGCAGAGCCTCTCCGCGCCCCGCGCGGCCGCGACTCGTGGAAGGTATCGGGCGTGCAGAAACTCTGGGGAGGGGAATCGCCATATCTCTGCGCGCATGTGATTGCCTATCGCCAGCTTCCGCCCCGGGGATAGGCCCGGCAGCCGGCCCGGCGCGGCCTGCGCGAGCTGCGTCTGGCCCTCCCCCTCCCACAGGGGCGCGCATCATTCGGCGGGCCGGAGCGAGGCGGGCGGTGAGCCTTCGCCCCGCCAATTGCGACGGATACCGGCTACGACAGATGGGGGTGGTGACAGACGCGGAGGGAGAGAGATCCGGGTGACAAAGGGGCGAAGCATGATCAATGCTTCAGCCGGTTCCTTCAGGCGGCGGTTTCAGGTGGCGGCTTCAGGCGGCGCGGGGCGCCAGCAGGATGATCCCGCCACCGATGAGACAGACAACCGCGCCCGTCACGTCCCAAACATCGGGCCGCCGCCCTTCCACCACCCACAGCCACACCAACGACGCCATGATATACACCCCGCCGTAGGCGGCATAGGCGCGTCCGGCAGCCTCTGATGGTGACCATGACAGCAACCAGGCAAAGGCTGCGAGAGACAGAAGCCCGGGAAGCAGCCAAAAGGCCGATGCCCCCTGCCGCATCCACGCCCATACGGCGAAACATCCCGCTATCTCTGCCAAAGCGGCGATGGCATAGAGGGCCAGAGCCGGGACCGCCGTCACTCTGCACCCCCCTCGCCCGTCAGGCCCCGATGGTCATGCGCGCACAGGCCGTGATCGCTCAGCACCTCGATGACACGGCAATCCGCAATCGTCCCTTGGGCGCATTGCGTGATCATTCTTTCCAGTTCGGCCTGCAGCGCGGTCAGCCTCGCGATACGTTCCTTGACGGCAAGCAACTGTTTGCTCGCGATGACATCGGCCGCCGCGCAGGGCTGATTGGGCGTATCGGAAAGACTGAGAAGATCGCGGATCGCCTCCAGCGGAAAACCGAGGTCGCGCGCATGACGGATGAACGCCAGCCTCTCACGCGCCTTGGCGCCGTAGAGACGCTGGTTCCCGGCACTGCGGTCCGGCTCGGGCAGCAGTCCGATTTGCTCGTAATAGCGGATGGTTGGCACCTTCACACCCGCCGCTTCGCCCAACTTTCCGATCGTCAGCATGAAAAACCTCTTGAAGCTATAGTTACTAGAGACATTAGGTTGCAAACGCATTGGAGACAATCGTCGCGTTCGGCGGCACGAAAGGCGTTATAAAGATGGGCAATACGACCAGTTGCGAATGGACGGTCACGGGCATGGACTGCGGGTCCTGCGCAGGCAAGGTCAGGGGCGCCGTTGCGCATCTGCCGGGCGTCAGCGCGGTGGAAGTGACCCTGATGACAGAGCGGCTGCGTCTGACGCTGGACGAAACACAGACCTCCCGGGCGCATGTGGAGGCCGCGGTTCAAAAGCTGGGATTTGGCATCGCACCCAAAGGGCAGGCCGCGCCCCGCACAGGCTTCGTGCTGCCAGAGGGCACCTTTGCCCCGAAGACACCGGACCTGAGCCCAGCCGAACCGGACACCCCCCAGGACATGTCACCACCCGCCTCTGGCACGGCAAGTGCTGATCCCGCCTGGCATCACACCGGCAAGGGGCGGCTGGTGATCGGCACCGGCCTCTTGCTGGTTCTGGCCTGGGCCGTAAAGCTGTTCGCGGCCCCTGATTTTGCACAGGCGGCTTTCGGGCTCGCCACGCTGATCGGCATCGCGCCGGTCGCCCGGCGGGCGGTGAACGCGGCGCGCGCGCGGATGCCGTTCACCATTGAAATGCTGATGACCATCGCGGCAACCGGTGCACTGTTCATCGGGGCCGCCGAGGAGGCCGCATTGGTCGTTTTCCTCTTCGCGGTGGGCGAGGTGCTGGAAGGGGTTGCGGCAAACAAGGCGCGCGATGGCATCCGGGCGCTGGCGCAGCTGGTGCCGAAGACGGCCCTGCTGGAAATCGCGGGGCGCTGGCAGGAAGTTCCCGTCGGGCGCCTGTTGATCGGCCAGACGGTGCTGGTCCGTCCCGGGGACCGGGTGCCTGCCGATGGCGAGGTGATCGAGGGTGTGTCGGGTGTTGATGAGAGCCCTGTGACCGGAGAGAGCGTGCCGAAGGTGAAAGAGCCCGGCCAGCCGGTCTTTGCCGGGTCGATCAACACAGAGGCGGCCCTGCGGATCCGCGTGACGAAGGCGGCAGAGGACAACACGATCGCCCGCATCGTCCGGCTGGTCGAGGAGGCAGAGAGTGCCCGCGCCCCGACCGAGAGATTCATCGACCGCTTCAGCCGCATCTACATGCCCGCCGTGGTCGGCACCGCCTTGCTGGTGGCCATTGTGCCGCCACTGGCCTTTGCAGCGCCCTGGGATGTCTGGGTCTACCGCGCGCTGGCACTTTTGCTCATCGGCTGCCCCTGCGCCCTGGTCATTTCGGTCCCCGCATCCATTGCCTCGGCGCTGTCCGCGGGGGCGCGGCACGGCATCTTGATGAAGGGCGGTGCCGTGATCGAGGCCGTGGCCCGCACGACGCATATCGCCTTTGACAAGACCGGCACGCTGACCCTCGGGCTCCCCCAGATCACCGACATCGTGCCGGTCGGCGGCACACCGGCAGAGGTGCTGGCCCTGGCCGCCGGGATCGAGGCGGGGTCCAGCCACCCGCTGGCGCAGGCGATCCTGTCCCGCGCGGCGGCGGAGGGCGTCGCGCCAGTGGCGGTTACCGCCGCCCGTGCGGTGCCGGGCAAAGGCGCCGAGGCAAGAGTTGGGGATGCGGTCGCTTGGGTCGGCTCGCCCCGTTTCGCCGCGGCCTCCGGGGTTATGGACGCTGCGGCACGCCACAAGGCGACCGAGCTGGAGGAGGCTGGCAAGACGGTCGTCGTGGTCTTTTGGGCGGATCGGCTGGTCGGCCTTGTGGCGCTGCGCGACGCGCCGCGCCCGGACGCGGCCGAGGCCATGCGTCAGCTGAAATCGCTGGGCATCGATGCGGTGATGCTGACCGGTGACAATCAGCGCACCGCCGCTGCGGTGGCGCAGGAGCTTGGGATGGACCACCGCGCCGAACTGATGCCGGAAGACAAGGTGGCGGCGATCCGCGAGATGACCGCGCGCGGGCGGGTGATGATGGTGGGCGACGGGATCAACGACGCGCCCGCGCTCGCCTCGGCGCATGTGGGCGTGGCGATGGGGTCAGGCACCGATGTGGCGCTGGAAACCGCCGATGCCGCGATGCTGCGCAACCGGGTGACGGATGTCGCGGGAACGATCCGGCTTGCCCGGTCCACCATGGCAAACATCCGGCAGAATGTGGCGATTGCGCTGGGGCTGAAGGGGGTCTTTCTGGTCACCACGGTTCTCGGCATGACGGGCCTCTGGCTGGCGATCCTTGCAGATACCGGCGCCACGGTTCTTGTCACGCTGAACGCCCTGCGCCTGCTGGCCTTTGATCCCGACAAGGAGGGATAGGGTCAGGGCCTTCGCTCAGATGCAAAACAGTCCAGACCCTCCGCTGCTGCCCGCGCGCACCCGGTGCCTCGCCCGGGGGGTCTTGCCGCGGGCAGCATCATCAAAACGCGTCGCGCGGCCAAAATCGGGCGCGATCGGCCGCGGTGGTGGGGGCAGCCCGGGCGCGGCTCCCCGGACGGTCCTCGTGAAAACCAGCCGCCGCGGAGACGCGGTGAGGCGGCACCGCAGGGGCAGCTTGCGCCGCCGGAACCGATGCGTCCCGGCGGCGTTCGGGCCGGCGTCCGGGATCACTGGCGGGGCAGCAACGTCGCCAGCTTGTCCAGATCAAAGCGCAGGACGGAATCTCCACCGCCCTCACGATAAAGCGGATGTTCCTTTTCCATCGGTGCCTTGACCGTCACGAACAGGGCGTCACCGCTTTCAGCAAGGACAAGGCTGTTCGGATGGGCGGGCAGCGGAATATCCGCGATGCGCGCATAGTCGGAGGCGTCCAGCACCACGATGCCGCCAGAACCTGATGGCGCCTCCCGGCTGACACCACGGTAGGTCACAAAAATCTGGTCCCTTTTGTCCGAATAAATCACGTCCAACGTGCCAAGCCCGGTCGGCGCCGTGGCGATCACCGCGCCGGTTTCCGTGTCAAAGACATAGAGCGCGCCTTGGTTCGCATCGGCCGCAAACAGCCGCTTGCCCTCGGTGTCCAGCGCGGCATTGACAAAGAAATGCGCTGACGCCTCACCGCCCGCCTCTTTGGTGTCGCCGGTCGAGAAGCTGCCGATGCCTGCGCCGGTCGCAGCGTCTACCACCAGCACTTCGCTGATGCCGCCGCCCGTCGCATAGACACGGCCCCGCGCAGCATCCAGCGCCAGCCCTGCCGACCACAGCCCCGCATCGTCGATCCGCTGCACCGCCCCCTGCCGGTCCGGGTCCACGATCCAGAGCGTGCCGGTGTCCGACGGCGAGGTCACAAAGACCTGACCGCTTCCCGGATCGACCCGCACCATCCGTGTGTGCTCAAAACCCTCGCCATCGGGCTTGCCAAGCTGGATCGTGTCGAGCACCAGCCCGCTGGCGGCGTCCAGCACCGTCAGCGAGCCGTCCAGCGTGTTGCCGACATAGGCGCGCCCGCGGGCCGCGTCCAACGCCAGAGCAAAGGCACGGCGCGGCAGCTCGATCCGGCGCAGGGGGCGCAGATCCGTCGCATCCAGAATGTCGACGAAACCGGGCGTGCCCTGCTCGAAACTGGGGGAAGAGGCGACCCAGAGCTGATTGCGCCCGGGGATCTCAACCGCGCCATAGACCCCTTTCAGCAGATCCTGGCGCAGGGCGGCGGGGGCGATCTGCGCCAGATCCACCTGTGCGGTTGCCTCCTGTGCGGCGGCAGGCACCGCAAGGCTCAGGGCAAGCGCGGTCATCGCGCCGGTGATACGGGTTTTCAGTTGCATCGGTATCATCCTCAAAATTTCGCGCGCAGCACAACTTCGGCGCTGCGGCCCTCGCCGTAGACGACCGTGTCGTAAAAGCCTGTCGTGGCGTAATATTTCCGGTCGAAGAGGTTGTTCACGCTCAGCGAAACCTCGATCTTGTCACTCACCTCGTAGATCGTGTTCAGATCAAAAACCGCATAGCTGGCCTGATGCACATTGGGCTGGGTGGCATCATTGGCGAAATCCATGCTGTCGGTGCCGCTCAGCAGCCGCATCGCGCCGCCCAGCCGCAGCCGGTCATCCAGGATCGCCGGGCGGTAGTCGGTGGCAATCTTCAGCGTGTGCTGCGGCTGATCCGCGTAGAGCGTGTTGCCATCCTTGTCCTTGGAGGTGCGATAGGTATAGCCCCCCGAGATATTCCAGCGGTCGCTCAGCGCCCCCGCCAATTCAATCTCCAGACCACGGGTGGTGGCACCTTCAATGGTCTCATAGACGCTGCGGTTCTCTTCCGGGATCCAGTCGACATAGCGCGCAACGTCCTTCTGCGCCGTCTCAAATACCGCCGCCGAGGCCATCAGCGCGCCGCCCATCAGATCGGCTTTCACCCCCAGCTCATAGTTCCAGCCATAGGTCGGATTGAGATACTGGCGGTTGGCATCCTGCACGAGAGAGGGTTTGTAGATGCTCGAGATGCTGCCATAGGCGGTGTAGGTCGGCGTGATGTCATAGGTAAACCCGAGATAGGGTGTGACTTCGCCCGAAAGCTTGTACGCCGCCGTCGTCGCGGTGCCGTCCCCCTCGTCGCCGTCCCACCAGTTGATCCGCGCGCCGGACAGCAGTTGGAAATTGTCGGTCACGCTGAAGCGGCTGGTGCCATAAATCGCATATTGCCGGGCACTGCTGGCCGAGGTGAAGGTTGCGCTGTCGGACAGGACCGGGGCCGGGTAATTGCCGTTCATCGCATAGAGGTTGACGTCAAACGTGTCGCCCGAGCCATATCCGTAATAGGTGCCCTCGCCCCGTGAGGCCATCGCCCCGACCACGAATTGGTGGGTCCGCCCGAAAAGCTGGAAATCACCGTTCACAATGGCGTTCAGATTGTCCTGCGTGTAGCCGCCGTCATAGCGGGTGCCATAGCCCTGAAGGCCATCGCCGCTCTCGCGGTCCGGCGTGCCATAGATCCAGGCGAGGGTCGCATCCATCTCGTTTTGGACATGGGTGAACACCAGCCGCCCGGCCCAGCCATTGCCGAACTGATGCTCAAGCGCCGCGAAGGCCTCGGTCCGTTCGGTGTTCACATAGGTCCAGTCGGCGCCGGTGCTGGCACCCTTGGCCCAGTCGATCAGGCTGCCATCGGTGTAGAATGGCTGCAAACCGCCCCAGGTGGCGCCATCGGCATTGGTCTTTTGAAAGCTCAGGCCGGTGGTCAGCGTGGTCGCATCGGAGAGATCGTATTCCAACGCTCCATAGAGGGCGAATTTATCCTTGTGATAGCCGTCGAGCGCGCCATCGCGGCTGTCGCCCATCGCGACGAAGCGGCCGCGCAAACTGCCCTCGGCGTTCAGGGGACCCGAGATGTCAGCCTCAACCCGGCCGCCATCGGGAGAGGCCAGAGTCGCGGCAATGCTGCTTTGGACCGTGTCGGTCGGGCGCTTGCGGATAAAGTTGACCGAAGCGCCGGGCTCGCCCGCCCCTTGCATCAGCCCGGTGGCGCCACGGACAATTTCGACATGGTCATAGAGCGCCATGTCGGGGTTGTTGTCGCCAAATTGCCAGGCGCCATCGCGGGGCACCGGCACGCCGTCAAATTGATAGGCGTCGATCTGGAAACCGCGCGCGTAATAATTGATCCGGTCGCTTTCAAAGGCCTGCACCGTGACCCCGGTCGCGGCATCCATCGCCTCTGAGATCGTGGTGATGTTGCGGTCTTTGATCTGTGCATAGGTCAAGGCACTGGTGGATTGCGGGGTTTCCTTTTGGCCAAGGATCAGGCCGGTCGCCGAGCGCATCCAGTCCGTTGTCCAGCTTTGGCTGTCCTCGGTGGTGGTGGCGGGCACGGCAGTCACCGTGATCGGTGCCAGCACGATGTCCTGCTCATCGCGCAGCTCCTGAGCCCGCGCCAGGAAAGGAAAGCTGAGCTGGGCCGCCGCACAAAGCGCGGAGGTCAATACTATTCTCGATTTATCGCTGAAATGTCGTGCCATCTTGTGAACCTGCTGTTGAAGGACAGCTGGCGTCATGCTGGCGTGGGGTTGGGATAAAGCCCCGCAGGCCGGTGTTGCAAGGGTGAAATTGATTTTACGCTTTTCCGTGGCGCGTGTGTCACATGACAGGCCCCGCCGGAGCCGAGGGATGCGCAACGACACCTGCCGCCGCCCGCCCCTGAGCCGTGACGCGGGCAAAGACGCCGCGTCCCCGCGTGTGACAGGACATGCGTGCCGGTCCGACCCGGACGGGATCGCGCGGATGCCGGAAGGGGGCCGCCCCCTTCATTCAGCCGGCAGGTTGGTCGGGAAGATGATCTGCATCGGCAAAGGCAGGGGCGGCGATTTTGCATGCAGCTGATCCAGCATCACCTCCAGCAGGGATTGCGTTCGCTGGGTCAGCACCGCCGTCATGATCCCGCCTTGCAGCATCCGCCGCGTATCAGGGCCAAACCCGTGGCCGATCAGCCGGACCTCGCCCGCACGCCCCGTTCGCGTCAGCGCCATGCCAATCCCCTCGGACGAGCCGCCCACATTGTAGATCCCGCGCAGATCGGGGTGACGTTCCAGCAGATCGAGGGTCATTTTCATGTTGGTAAGCGGGTCATCCTGCCCCTCGAATGTCCCGGCGAATTCCAGATGCGGATGGTCGCGCCGGATCAGTTCCTGAAAGCCCAGTTCGCGCTCAATATGCGCGCGGTAATGGCGGGTGGCCGCGATGATCGCCAGCTTGCCGCCCGCGCGCGGCGACGTGCTCGCCAGCAGATAGGCGGCAGTGCGCCCCGCCGCCAGATTGTCGATGCCGATATAGCCGTGACGGCGCGAGCCGGTGATGTCGCTGATCAGCGTCAGCACAAGCTTGCCCTGCGCCACCAGCGCATCGACCTCATCGCGCACATCGGGATGATCGACGCCGAAGAACGCAATCGCATCCGATTTCTTCCCCAGCCTGCGCAGGCAGCGCGCCATGACATCGGGGTTCATCGAATCCATCAGATAGCTGTGGATCCGCGCGCCGCGATCGCGCACCTGCGCCCAGCTGCGCAGCTCCTGATTAAGGATGCGCAGAAACGGGTTGGCGCTGCTCGGCAAAACCACCGTCAGACGCTGGCGGTCCGGCCTGGCAAGGCGCGCCAATGCGGGCTCTGACAGATAGTTCAGCCCTGCCGTGGCCTGCAACACCCGCTCCACCGTCGCGGCGCGCACATTCGGGCGGCCATGCAGCACACGGTCCACCGTCGCCTCAGAGACGCCCGCGCGCATCGCAATATCCCGAATGCCCGGCCCGTTTTTCATGATCCCTCAAAACCCATCAAAAAACAGCGATTGACGGTTTGGACCATATCCGGAACTTTGGGTCAAGACAGCGGACACGGGAGGTCCGCGGGGATTGAACTCTGGGAGGAGATGACGATGCAGACGAACGGCTTTTCACGGCGCAGACTTTTGATGGCGGGCGGTGCGGCGCTGGTGGCCACGCCTTTTCTGGGCCGGGGCGCGCGGGCGGCGACCACGCTGCGCTATGGCCATATGCACACCCCCAATTCCATCGCGGGGGCGCAGGCCGAATGGTTTGCCAAAGCGGTTGAGGAAAAGACCGGCGGTGAGTTGAACATCCAGATTTTCCCCAATTCCCAGCTCGGGAAACTGCAGGAGCTTGCCGAGGCCGTCTCGACCGGTTCCATCGCCTTCTCGCACAATACCGCGGGCGCCATCGGCTCGCTCTATGCGCCCTTCGCGGCCTTCGACACCCCCTATCTCTACCGCGACATCGACCATCTGATGAAGGTGGTGGACGCGCAAAGCCCGGTGATGCAGGAGCTGAACGAGGGGCTGATCGCGGCGTCGGGCACCCGCGCGCTCTATGCGTTCTACTTCGGCACCCGCAACCTGACCGCAGACCGCGCGGCGAAATCCCCGGCGGATCTGGCGGGCGTCAAGATCCGCTCGATCCCGTTCCCGATCTACATGGCGACGGTGGAAGGGCTCGGCGCGGTGCCGGTGCCGGTGGATTGGTCGGAAGTGCCGACCGCGCTGGCCACCGGCGTGGTGAACGGGCAGGAAAATCCGATGAATGTGCTGGTTTCGGCCAAGCTCTATGAGGTGCAAAGCCATCTGATGCTCACCGGGCATATCTCGGCGGCGCAGGTCGTGATGATGAATGACGATGTGTGGAATGGCCTCTCGGACGCGCATAAAGAGGCCGTGGCCAGTGCCGCGACCGAAACCCGCGACCGCGCCTCGCAAGAGATGCTGGCCGCCGAGGCGACCGATCTGGCCACGCTGCGCGCGCAGGGCATGACGGTGATTGATGCCGATGCGGGGCTGGATCTTGAGAGCTTCCGCAGCAGTGTCAAAGCGCGGGTGTCGAGTGAATTCGACGCCGAATGGGGCGATCTTTACGCCAAAATCGCCGCCATCGCCTGACCATGACCACCCTCCCCCTTCCCTTTGTGCCAGCGCCCCCCCGGGCGCTGGACATGTTGACCCGCGCCCTGTTGGTGATTGCGACCGGGCTGTTGCTGCTGATCGCCAGCTTGATCGTGGCGCAGGTGCTGGCACGGAACCTGTGGAACACCGGCCTGCCGCGCGCCGAGGAGATCACGCGCTACGCCGGCGTTCTGGCGGTCTATCTCACCGCACCGCTTCTGGCGCTGCACGGGCAGCATTTTGCGGTGGATGTGTTCACCAATCTGATGCCGCGCCTGCCACGGCTGATCTGTTTCGTGCTGGCGGAACTGAGCATGGTTGCCTTCAGCCTGCTCACCATCTGGGGGGGCTGGCTCTATCTGCAACGGGCGTGGAAGTTCAAAACCCCCGCGCTGGGGCTGCAGAACATCTGGCTCTTCGGGCCAGTGCTGGTCTGCTTTGCGCTGTTGGCGTTCATCGCGCTGTGGCGCATCGCCGCCGTGCTGCGCCATGAGAGGGCCGCGAAATGACCCTGACCCTTCTGATCCTTTTCGCGCTGTTCTTGATCATCGGCGCGCCGATTGCGGTGGCGCTCGGCCTGTCCTCGGCCGTCACCATCATCGCGCACGGTCTGCCCGCCTCGGTGCTGTTGCAACGCGCGGTCAATTCGATCGACAGCTCGCCGCTTCTGGCGGTGCCGCTGTTCATCATGGCCGCCGCTTTGCTGAGCGCGACCGGCGTCACCACCTATATGTTCGACCTCGTGCGCATGGTGGTCGGGCGGCTGCGCGGCGGGATGGCCTATGTCAACGTCCTCCTCTCGCTGGTGTTCGCGGGCATGTCGGGGGCGGCGCTGGCCGATATCGGCGCGCTCGGCGGCATGCAGGTCCGCGAGATGGAGAAACAGGGTTACACCCGCCGCTTCGCCGCCGGTCTGACCATCGCATCGGCCACCATCGGCCCGATTTTCCCACCTTCGATCCCGCTGATCATCTTTGCGGCAGCGGCCGAGGTCTCGCCGGTGAAACTGCTGCTTGCGGGGATCGTGCCTGCGCTGATGCTGGCCGGGATGCTGATGGGCTATATCGCCCTGATCGCGCGCCGCCAGAACCTGCCGCGCGATGATGTTTCGCCCAGCCTGCCCGCGTTCTTGCGCCTGTCGGTGATCTCGCTGCCCGCGCTGCTGACACCGGTTCTGCTGATCGGCGGCCTCCTCTCGGGCTATTTCGGCCCGACCGAAGCCGCGGGCATCACCGTCGCCTATGCGATCCTGATCGGCACGATCATCTACCGCAAGCTGACGCTGAAAGCGCTGATCGACGCTGCCCGCGAAACCGTGCTGGCGACGGCGAATATCCTCTTTGTGGTGGCCGCCGCCGCGATCTTCGCCTGGGTGCTGACGATGGATCAGATCCCGATGAAGGCCAGCGCCTGGTTGCTCGGGGTGTCGGAGAATCCGCTGGTTCTGCTGCTGATCCTCAATGGGGTGCTGTTGGTTGCGGGCATGTTTCTGGAGGCCATCGCCGCCATCCTGATCATCGCCCCGATCATCACCCCCGCCTTGATCCAGGCGGGCGCCCCGCCCGAGCAGATCGGCGTGGTGATGGTGCTCAACCTGATGATCGGCCTGCTGACGCCGCCAGTGGGGATGAGCCTCTACATGATGTCGATCACCGTCAAACTGCCCTTTGCCGAGGTGGTGCGCGGCACGGCGCCCTTCTTCATCCCGCTTTTTCTGGCGCTTGCGCTGGTGACCTTTTTCCCGGGCCTGACCGCCTGGCTCCCCACCTATCTGATGGAGTAATCTGATGAGCCGTTTTCTGGGGCCGACCCGACAGCTGGGTTTTGTAGTGCCCGATATCGAAGAGGCGATGCGCCACTGGTCCGATGTGATGGGCGTGGGTCCGTTCTTTTACAATCCGCAAGTCCCGATCGAGGATTACACCTATAACGGCCAGCCCTACACGCCGCACAATTCGGTCGCGCTGGCCAATTCCGGTTATATCCAGATTGAGCTGATCCAATGCCGCAATGACGTCCCCTCGATGTACAAGGATTTCACCGATGCCGGACATTGGGGCCTGCAACACACCGCCTATTGGACGCAGGAGTATGACCGCGATCTGGCGCGGATGCTGGCCGAAGGCTTTCGGGTGAAGATGTCGGGCAAGGTCGGCGAGGCCGGGCGTTTTGCCTATTTTGACCGCGACACCCATCCCGGCACGGTGATCGAGCTGTCCGAAGTCAAAGGGCCCAAAGGCCGGATGTTCGATCTGATCCGCGAAGCCTCTGACGGCTGGACCGGCGCCGACCCCGTGCGCCCCTTCCCCAATCTGGCGGAAATCTGACCGATGATCCGCGCAACCTATATCGTTGAGACCCCCTGCCCGATTGATGACGTGGCCGCGATGATGGCCGGAGAGCAAAGTGCCGGCACTTTCGTGCGCGTGGAAGGCGAAACCGAGGCCTTGCGCGCCCGCTTCGGCGCGACCGTCGTCTCAACGCTGGAAATTGGCCGTGCGGAAACTCCCACGCTGCGCTCTGCCTGGGCCGAGCGCAAAGGGCTGACCGGGCCGCGCGGGATCTATCGCGTGGTGATCGACTACCCGGAGGATAATGTCGGGGTGAACCTGCCCACGCTGGCCTCTGTCGTCGCGGGCAACCTTTATGATCTGGGCGAGGTGACCGGTCTCAAGCTGATGGATGTGGAACTGACCCCCGCCTATCGCGCGCGCTATGATCATCCTAGCATGGGGATTGCGGGCACCCGTGCATCCACCTCGGTGGTGGGCCGCCCGCTGTTCGGCACCATCATCAAGCCCAATATCGGCCTGTCGCCCGCAGAGATCGCAGCACTGGTCGGGCGGCTCTGTGCGGCGGGGGCGGATTTCATCAAGGATGACGAGATCGCGGGCACCCACCCCCATGCCCCCGTCCCCGAGCGGATCCGCGCGGTGATGGAGGTCGTGCGCCGCCACCGCGACAAGACTGGCAAGCTGGTCATGGTGGCCTTCAACATCACCGATGAGACCGACGCCATGCGCCGTCACGCCGATCTTCTGGCGCGCGAAGAGGGCAGCTGCGCGATGGTCTCGCTGAACTGGGTGGGCATGTCCGCCGTCCAGACCCTGCGCCGCCACACGGGGCTGGCGATCCACGGCCACCGCAACGGCTATGGCGGGATGGGGCGGCATCCGCTGCTGGGGATGGGGGTGCGTGCCTATCAGACGCTCTACCGTCTGGCGGGTATCGACCATATGCATGTGCATGGCATGGGCGGCAAATTCTCGGATCTTGATGAAGAGGTCACCGAGGCGGCGCGCCATTGCCTGACCCCGCTTGGCGCGGGCGATGACCGGGTGATGCCGATCTTCTCCTCGGGGCAATGGGCGGGCACCCTGCCCCACACGCTTGCCCGGATTGCCTCGGATGACCTGATGTTTCTCTGCGGCGGCGGGATCATGGCGCATCCGGGCGGGCCCGCGGCGGGGCTGCAAAGCCTGCGGCAGGCGCATGAGGCGGTCATCTCCGGCGAAACGCTGGAAACCGCCGCCCGCGCGCAGCCAGAACTGGCGGCCGCGCTGGCGACCTTTGGCGCCGCGGGCTGAGCGGCGATGGCCTATGTCTTTGTCGCCGACGATTTCACCGGTGCGTCCGACGCGCTCGCCACCCTGTCGCGGGGCGGCCTGCGGGCGCGCCTGTTTCGCGACATCCCGACGGAGGCCGATGTCACCGGTCTCGACGCCTGGGGCATCGCCACAGACGCCCGTGCGCTGGGGCCAACAGCGATCGACGCGCTGGCGGCCCGGATCGGCAGCGGGATTGCGCCCTTCGCGCCCGCCTTCGTCCATGTAAAGATCTGCTCTACCTTCGACAGCAGCCTGGACCATGGGAATATCGCGCGGTGGGCCTTGGGCCTTGCCGACGCACTCGGGCTGCGGGATCTGGCGGTGATCGGCGGGCAACCCTCCTTGGGGCGCTATGCGGCATTCGGCACCTTGTTCGCCCGCGCACCGGACGGGGCGATCCACCGGATCGACCGGCATCCGATCATGTCCCGCCATCCCGTCACCCCGATGCATGAGGCCGATCTGCTCCGCCACCTCGCGGCACTCGGGCTGAATGATTTGCAGCTTGTGTTGCGGGGCACGGCGGGGGCGGCATTCCCGCGGTTTTACGACGCCGTCGATCAGGCGGATGTGGCGGCGGCGGGGCGCGATCTTCTGGCCAGCGCGCGGCGCGTTCTGGTGATGGGCGCATCCTCGGTCGCCGAGGCCTGGCTCGCGGCGCAACCTGCCCGCCGCAGCCCGGCACCGCCGCACCACGCGCCTCCCCTGCAGGCCGGGCCGATCTTTGCCTTCGCAGGCTCCCGCTCCTCCCTCACCCTCGCGCAGATCAGCGCGGCGGAGGCGATGGCGCGCCTGCCGGTTGCGCCCAAAGACATTGTCACAGAGGGCGCTGCGCGGCAGGCAGCCCTGCTTTGGGCGCGAGAGAGGCTCGGCCGGGGGCAGAGCTGCCTTGTCTATCTCACCGCCGAGACCGCCGCAGATGTCACGCCCGCGCGCCTCGCGCTGGAAAGCGCGCGCTTCACCGATGAGGTGTTGCAGGCCGCCCGCCCGCGCGGACTTGTGGTCGCAGGGGGCGACACCTCCAGCGCGATTGTCCAGCGCCTCGCGCCGGATTACCTCGATTGCGCGGGGGCGCTTTGCCCCGGCGTTCCGATCCTGCGCGCGCGGGTGCAGGGGCATGACCTCGCCTTGGCGCTCAAAGGCGGGCAAATGGGCGGAACAGATTTCTTCGGCCGCGCGGTGATGGCCATGACGCAGGCACCCGCCTGAGGCGGGACCGCTGCCCCGGGCGGGCTGCGGTGTCTCGCGGTGCCGCCCCCCCAAAGACGGCGCGGCAAGGCAAAGGCACCGCGCCAAGGGCGGCCCCGGTTTCTTGCCAAGCCCCTGCAACACTGGGCCATGAGATGACGCGCGGCATGACGGCGCGCCGCCTCCGGCCCCGTTGACTGACGAGTATTGCGCCCGGCACTTGCTTGCGCGGTCACTTTCGATGCATCCCGTTGGAACCGGCCTTTCAGCCCCCTCGCGCAGGGCGTTTCTGCTGCCGACGGTCCGCCGCACCCTTTTCCGGCGGCGTATTGGCAGTCACCGGGCAAAGCTCTGCCGCCACCCGGTGCTGCACAAACCAGCAGCTGCGCGGTGGGTGACGCCGCATTGCGCCGCCACCCGGGCCGGAAAATCACTCGGCAGCGAGCGCGGCGCGGAAGGCTTGCAGGATCTGCGTTGCAGGTTTGCCGCGCGTATCGAGATCGGCGGCCCATTCATCACCAACGGCGGCCATTGTTCCGTCGAGCCTCTGCATATCCGCCTCCGGCAAGGTCACGAAGGTGACGCCCGCGTCAATAATCGCCTGCTTTTCCGCCGCATCCGCCGCGTCGGTTTCCTTGCAGCCGTTGAGCGTGGCAGCAGCACCCGCATCGGTCAGCGCCTTTTGCACATCGGCAGGCAGACTGTCATATTTCGACTGGCTGATCATCCAGGTCGCGACGAAAGAGCCGAAATTGGTGCCCTCGGTCGCGGTCTTGAGGTGGGGCGCCAGATCATAGGGCTGGATCGACCCGATCGGGAAGGCAACGGCATCAACGGTCCCGCGCGACAGTGCCTCGCGGGTTTCGGGAGCGGACATCGAGACCGGCACCGCGCCAAGTTTGCTGAGCGCGATCTGTTTGGCCGCCCCGGTTGCGCGGACCTTGAGCCCTTTCAGATCGTCGAGGCCGCTGATCTGGCCCGTCGAAAACACCTGATAGGGCGGCAGCACCAGAACGGCCAGCGCACGGACACCCTGCGGCGCATATTCGGCCTGATCCAGAACGCCGCCCGGCTTGGCGATCTCCCAAAAAGCAACCGTGCCTTCGCAGGAATTTGTGAAGGCTTCCGGCAGTTCACCGACCGAACTCAGCGGGAGCTTGTCGGCCACATATGAGGCCCCGACATAGGCGATATCCGCCACACCGGTCTGCGCCAGAGAGAGCATGTCACCGGCCTTGCCAAGCTGACTTGCGGGAAAATGCTCGAATGCGACGGCATCGCCGGTGGCATCGCGGGTCTGGGCCATCAGCGGCTCCAGCACACCGGTGGTCATGTAATGGCCGACCGGCAGGCTGTCGGCGACGCGCAGGGTGATGTCCGCCGCGGCGGCGGCCGTCGCCCCAAGCCCCAAGGTCAGGGCCGTCGTCAGTGTAGCATTCAATCTTTTCATGGTCTTCTCTCCTCCTCAGGTGACCGGATCAGATGGGCGCGCGGCTATCGCATGGTGGACGGGAGCCAGAGCGTGATGGCGGGAAAGGCGGCGAGGATCGCGATGACGATCAGATGCGCCCAGACATGGGGCGCCACACCGCGAAAGATCTCGGCTAGGGGACGGCGCGTATAGCGCGCGACGACAAAGACGTTCATCCCAAGGGGCGGGGTGACCATCCCGACCTCGGCCGTCACCACGATCAAGACACCGAACCAGATCGGATCGAAACCCAGCTGCAGGATCAGCGGCAGCACAACCGGCACGGTCAGGATCAGGATCGCGATCTGATCCATGAAAAAGCCCAGGATCAGATAGCCCAGCAAGATCACCCCAAGGATCAGCCAGCGCGAGGCGTCCAGCGCGCCGACCCAGATTGTGATGTCATTGGTGACGCGCGTCAGGGTGAAGAAATAGCCAAAGATATGGGCACCCATGATGATGAAGAGGACCATGCAGGTCGTCTGCGCGGCCGACCGGAGCGCCTGCAGCAGGGCGCGCATCGTCAACTGGCGTTCCCATGCCGCGATCAGCATGGCGGCAAAGGCGCCGATCCCCGATGCTTCGGTCGGCGTGCCGATGCCGGAATAGATCGTGCCGGTGACGGCAAAGAACAGGATCAGCACCAGCCCCACCCGCTTCAGCGAGGCGAATTTTTCCCGCATCGTGTAGGATTGACCGCGCGGCGCCGCGGCGGGGTCACGCCAGACAAGAAAAGCGACGGTCAGGATGATCGTGACGGTGACCAGGATGCCCGGAATGACCCCGCCGACCAGCAATGCGCCAATGGGAATATCGGCGATGATGCCGTACAGGATCAATGCGATAGAGGGCGGTATCAGCATGGCCAGCGTGCCCGAAATTGCCACCACGCCGCAGGCGAGCTTTGGGTCATACCCCTGTTTCAGCATCGCCGGGATCGAGGTGGAGGCCAGCGTGGCCGCGGCTGCCGTCGACGAGCCGGATATGGCGCCAAATCCCGCCCCCGCCAGCGCCGTGGCCATCGCCACGCCGCCGCGCAACCGCCCGACCCAGATGGTTGCCGCCTTGAACAGATCGTTGGCGACCCCCGAGATAATCACGAACTCGGCCATCAGCAGGAACATCGGGATGGTGATGATCTCGTATTCACTGGCCGTGGACAAAGGCGTGGTCTTGAGGATGCCCTGAAGGACCGGCCAGCCGCCAAAGAGGTAAAGCCCGGCTGCGCCCGACACACCCATCGCCAGGGCCACCGGCAGGCCGAAAATCAGCATCAGCACCAGAATCAAAAGCGCAACGGTGACGGTCATTCTGCATGCTCCCCTGCACCCGCGGAAATCGGCGGCGGCGGCAGCTCGACCAGATCGCGCCCCGCCACGGCAGAGGCGGCATGGAACACCGCCCTGTAGAGGCAGCGCAGGCCCAGCACGCTCATGCCGAGCGTCAACACCCCATGCGCCACCCAGGTCGGAAACGGCACCACCCCGGCGATACGGTCATCCGCCAGAAGGGCCGCAGCGGCCTGTTCGTATTCCAGCACGGTGATCGCGCCGACCAATGCGGCCGATGCCACAAAGCCTGCGCTTTGCACCGCATGGCGCAACCGCAGCGGGATGAACGGGACGAAAACATCGAGCGCGATATGGCCATGCTGCTGCATCGTGTCCGACAGCGCGAAGAAAAAGACTATGCCGACAAGATAGAGGCCGATGATGTCATAGGACCAGACCAGCGGCGCGTTGAAGGCGTAGCGCATCACCACATCCAGCATGACGATGCACATGATTGCCGCCATCGCCAGCGCGGAGAGGGCGACCAGCGCCGTCTCGATCCGCGCCAGCAGCGCAGAGGTCTGGTTCAGTGGTTCCTGATACGCTCCCGGTGCTGACATCTCACTCCCCCCGCCTTGTCCAAATCACTTGCTGTTGCCGGCTGCCGCCATGATCGCGCGCGCGGCACGTTCATGCGGCTTGTCGATCATCTGCCCGTTGATGCGCACCACCCCCGCGGCGGGATCGGCGGCAAAGGCCGCGAGCACCTGCCGGGCCCAGTTCACGTCGGCCTCCGTCGGGGCGAAGGCGGTGTTGACCACCGCGACATGGTTGGGATGGATCACGGCCTTGGCGCCGAAACCATCACGCCGGGCCTCACCGGCCTCCCGCGCGACGACCGAGAGGTCATCCAGCACGGCGCAGATGGTGTCCACGGCCACGACACCCGCCGCAGCCGCCCCGGCAAGACAAAGGCTCCGCGCGAGGCGGAAAGGGTAGTGATACCCCTGTGCTGCACCATTTTCGCGGGCCCCAAGCGACGCCGAAAGATCCTCGGCGCCCCACATCATGCCCCAAAGGCGCTCATCGACCCCGGCATATTGGCCGAGGGTGAACAGCGACGCAGCGGTTTCGGTGACAATCGCCAGGATTTTCGTCGGGCCCAGCCCCTGCGCCGCCTCAAAGGCCGCCAGATAATGCGCGACCTGCCGCAGACCGGCGGGGCCCTCGCATTTCGGCAGCACGATCCCGTCGGGACGGTGCGGCATGACGGCCGCAAGATCGGCCAATGTCAGCCCGGTGTCGAGCGCATTGACCCGCACGAAAACGGCTTGTCCGTCCCGCGGCGCAGTCAGCATCCCGGCCACCATCGCGCGGGCCGTCTCCTTTTCAGCGGCGGCGACGGAATCCTCCAGGTCAAGGATCAGCGCATCGGCATCGCCCGCGCGGGCCTTGGCAAATTTGCGTTCGCTGTCGCCCGGCACGAAAAGAAAGCTGCGCATCAGACCGCCTCCCCACGCTTTTTCATCAGCGCCTGACGCTTGCATCTGGCGACCAGAGTGCCGTCCTGTTGAAAGCAGAAATGCTCAAACTCCACGATCCCTTGCGTGGGCCGCGATTTGCTGGGCCGCAGCGACAGCACTTTGGTCTCGGCGCGCAGGGTGTCGCCGTGAAAGACCGGGGCGGGAAAGGTTACTTCGGAAAAGCCCAGATTGCCGATCGTGGTGCCAAGGGTCGTATCCTGCACCGACAGCCCGACCATGATCGCGAAGGTGAACATCGAGTTGAACAGACGCTGCCCCCACTCGGTACCGGCAGAGAAATGCGCATCAATGTGCAGCGGCTGCGGGTTCATCGACATCAGGCTGAACAGGGTGTTGTCGGCCTCGCTCACCGTGCGGGCCAATTCGTGCCGGAAATGCTGACCGACGTGGAATTCTTCAAAGTAAAGACCGGGCAAGGCGCGTTCCTTCAATAGGATTTCGGCAGGCCGAGCACACGCTCGGCAATGTAGCACAGGGCAAGCTGGGGCGAGATCGGGGCGATGCGCGGGATCAGACTTTCGCGCAGGTAACGCTCGACGTGGTATTCCTTGGCATAGCCAAAGCCGCCATGGGTCATCACCGCCTGGGTGCAAGCCTTGAACCCGGCCTCGCCCGCAAGATATTTCGCCATATTCGCCGAGGCGCCGCAGGGCAGGTCGTTGTCATATTCCCACGCGGCTTTCAGCGTAAGCAGCCATGCGGCCTCAAGCTCGGACTGGCAGATCGCAAGGGGGTGCTGGATGCTCTGGTTCTGGCCGATCGCGCGGTTGAAGACGCGGCGCTCTTTCGCATAGGCGGTGGCCTTGCGCAGGGCGGCAAAGCCCAGACCCACGGCCTCTGCCGCGATGAGCACGCGCTCCGGGTTCATGCCATGCAGGATGTAGTGAAACCCCCTGCCCTCTTCCCCGATGCGATCCTGTTCGGGGATCACGAAATCCTCAAAGAAAAGCTCGTTGGAATCCACGCATTTGCGGCCCATTTTCTTGATTTCTGCAACCGTGATGCGCGCACGGTCAAGGGGCGTGTAGAACAGCGACAGGCCCTCGGTCGGTTTGGCCACCTGATCCAGCGGGGTGGTGCGTGCGAGGAGCAGGATGTTGTCTGCCACCTGCGCCGTCGAGATCCAGACCTTCTGACCATTGACGACATAGCTGTCGCCGCGCTTGTCGGCCCGCAGTTTCAACTGGGTGGTATTCAGCCCGGTGTTGGGCTCGGTCACCCCAAAGCAGGCCTTGGCGCTGCCCGTCGCCATCGGGCGGATCATCCGGGCCTTTTGCGCTTCTGTACCAAAGACCTCGACCGGCTTCAGACCGAAAATATTGATGTGAACCGCCGAGGCGCCGGAGAGCCCCGCCCCGCTTTCGGCAATCTGGCGCATCATGATCGCGGCTTCGGTGATGCCAAGCCCAGCACCGCCCTGTTTCTCGGAGGTGCAAATGCCGAGCCAGCCGTCACGGGCGAGCGCGTCGTAAAAATCCAGCGGAAAGTCGCCGCTGCGGTCCTTCTCCAACCAGTAGTCGTCGCCAAAGCTGTCACAGATACGGGCCACCGCGTCGCGCACCATCCGCTGATCATCGGTCAGGGTAAAATCCATGGGTCATTCCTTTTCAGGCAGGCGCAGGGCACCCGCGCGGCCGAGCGCCGCGATCTCTTCATCAGCAAAACCGGCGCGGCTCAGCACGCTGACGCCATCCGCACCGGCGCCGGGCGCCAGACGGCCGGGCCGGGCCGGACTGCGCGAAAACTGCGCGGGCACAGCCATCTGCCGGATGCGCCCCTCGGTCGGATGCTCGACCGTCTCGAAAAAGCCGATGGCCTGCAGATGCGGATCTTCCATCGCTGAGGCATAGGAATGCATGGGCATCGCAGGCACATCCGCCGCGTCAAAAAGGTCAAGCCACTCGCGCGTGGTTTTGGTCAGCATGATCTGCCCCAGCTCGGCATAGACCTCATCAATATGGGCCATGCGCGCGGCAAAGCTGGCATAGCGCGGATCAGCGGCGGGCATCTCGGGCCGCCCCAGTTCACGGAAAAAGCGCTGCCAGTGGCCATCGTTGTAGATCAGCGCGCAGACATAGCCGTCCTGTGTGGCGTAGGGGCGGCGCTCGGGCGAGAGGTGGCGGCGATAGCCCCCCTCATCCAGCGGCGGCTCGAACGTCAGCCCGCCCATGTGATCGGCCATGATCATCGAGAGCATGGTTTCAAACATCGGCACTTCGACCCTTTGGCCAAGCCCCGAGCGTTCGCGCTCCAGCACCGCCGCCAGAATGGCGTTCACCGCCGACATGCCAACGATGCGGTCGGCAATGGCCGCCGGCACATAGGAGGGCGGTTGCCCGGCGCGGATGAAGGAATAGGGAATACAGGCGCCGCCCTGAATCAGGTCATCATAGGCGGGGCGCCCCGCATAGGGGCCGCGCTGGTCAAAGCCAACGAGCGCCGCGAAGATCAGGCGCGGGTTTGCTGCCGACACGGCCTCCCAGGACAGGCCCAGCCGGGCCATCGCCTTTGGCCGCACATTGGAGACCAGCACGTCGCAGCTCTGTGCGAGCCGCAGCACCGCATCCCGCCCCTCCGGCGTTTTGAGATCCAGCTGAATGCTCTGTTTTGAACGGTTGCTGTTGAGAAACATCGCCCCCATGCCCGGCGTCCGGGCGGGCAGAATCTGACGCACCAGATCACCACCCGGCGCTTCGACCTTGATCACCTCGGCCCCGTAATCGCCGAGGATCTGGGTCGCGTATGGCCCCATCAGAACCGAGCTGAGATCAAGGACACGAAGTCCTGTCAAAGGTCCCACTTTGCCGCTCCTCCCTCATTTGTACATATATATGGACAAATTCAACAGCATGTGGAATAAAGATGCGAGACTTCCCCCCGCATGTCAACACGGCTTGCGGGCTTGGCACCCGACGGGAGACGCGGCATGACCGTAAAGCAGATTGAAAATGCCATCGCGCTGCTGGAATATTTCGCGGAACGCCAAGCGCCCGCGACACTGGCCGACATCGTGCGTGACTTCGGGTGGCCACGTTCAAGCGCCTTCAACATACTGACAACGCTTGTGGAAAACGGATACCTCTATGAGCCGACCGCGCGGGGCGGCTTTTACCCCTCGTCGCGGTGGATGCAACTGGCGCATGCTTTTGCGGAGGGCGAGCCGGTGCCGGAACCGCTGCATGCCATCATCGCCGATCTGAGCGCCACAACCGGGGAGACCGTCTGGGTCTCGGCCCCCAGCGGCCTTTACGCGCTGTTTCTGGACGTCATCGAATCGTCGGCCGCGGTGCGATACGCGGCCAAGCCGGGCAAACGGGTCCCGATTCACATCACCGCCTCGGGCCAGGCCTTGCTGTCGCAAATGCCCGCCCGGGACCGGGACGTTTTGCTACGCAAGGCCAGTTTCGGCAATTGGGGGGCCAATGCGCCGCGCGATCTTGAAGCGCTCGAGCAGGAAATGCAGGCGGGCCGGGCGCGCGGCTGGTTCCGCTCCGCCTCGAATTACTCACCGGACCTGGGCGGGGTCGCGGTGCCCGTCATCTTGCGCGACCGGATCTTCTCGGTCACCGTCGCGGGCCCGCTGTTCCGGGTTGCCGAAAAGGCCGAAGCCCATGCGATGGCCATTCACGCCGCCATCGCCCGCGAACTCGGGGCGGACTACAGCACGCGCACCCTGCGCGACATCACCCTGCCCCCGGTGTCCTGAAAGCGCCGCCCTGAACGCGCCGCCCTGAGAGCGCAGGCGCAACGCGCCCGGCCCCCTAGCCCGGCGTCGAGGTCAGGCACCGCACCAGCTCCAGCGAGTTGCGCACGCCAAAGCGCGTCATCAGCCGATTCTTGTGGACATGAACGGTGCGCGGCGAGATGTCCAGCCGACGGGCGATTTCCTTCGCGGTCAGCCCTTCCACCAGCAACATGCCAACCTGACGTTCGCGTCGCGACAAGGCGGCAACCGGGCGCTCGGCCGAGATATCGGCAAAGGTCCAGACCGCGCGGGTCAGCGGGTGGGCGCGGTCAATCGACTGGCCCCGGACCCTGCACCAGAACAACGAACCGCCCTTGCGCCGCATGATCCGCTCATCGGCATATTGACCGTGCAACCCGAGTTCGCGGGTCCAGTGCAGGCCCGTATGATCAAATTCATCACGGCTGGGATAGAGGATGGCCAGCGACTCTCCGGTCAGCTCGCTTGGCACATAGTCAAAGATCGCGGCAAAGCGGCTGTTGAAGCGCAGGATGGTGCGGTCTTCGGTATAGAGCAAACCGATCGGCGCGCAGTCGAATATTTCGGTATCGAGGGGCGGAACGGTCATCGGCGGGCCTCCCCGTTAGGTAACTTTGCGGAATATCCTCACCGGGCCGCCCCGGTATGATGGCACCCGAACGGGAGGACATCATGCAACCATGTATCACCGGCTGGGGCCACACCAAATTCGGCGCATTGCACGATCAGAGCCTTGAGGCGCTGATCTGCAGCGCCGCGCGCGAAGCCCTGGATCACGCCGGGGTCGCGGCGGCGGATGTCGACGGCATCTGGCTGGGGCATTTCAATTCGGGCATGGTCCCCGATGCCTTTGCCGCCTCTTTGGTGCTGGGCACGGATGACGCGCTGCGGTTCACCCCTGCGACGCGCTGCGAGAATGCCTGCGCCTCCGGTTCTGCCGCGATCTATGCGGCGCTGGAGGCGGTGCGCAGCGGATCGGCGAAAATCGCGCTGGTGGTCGGGGTCGAGAAAATGACCGGGCTGGACACCGCGGGCGTCACACAAGCGCTCGCCGGGGCTTCGTATCAAAAAGAGGAGCAGGGTGTCAGCTTTCCGCAGATCTTCGGGCGCATCGCCGGGCAGTATTTCCAGCTCTTCGGCGATCAGTCCGAGGCGCTGGCCCATATCGCGGTGAAGAACCACGCCAATGCGCTGGCGAACCCGTTGGCGCATCTGCACAAGGCCGTGTCCTTTGCCTTCTGCAACACCGTGTCGGAGAAAAATCCGATGATCGCCGCCCCCTTGCGCATGACCGATTGCTCGCTCATTTCGGACGGCGCGGCGGCGCTGGTGATCGTGGCACCCGAATTGGCGGCGGCGTTTCCGCGGGCGGTGAGCTTCCGCGCGGCGGTTCAGGTGAATGACTTTCTGCCGATGTCACGCCGCGACATGACCGAGCTGACCGGGCCGAAGGTGGCGTTTGAGCGGGCTTTTGACAGGGCAGGCGTGACGCTTGCGGACATCGGCTTTGCCGAAGTGCATGATTGTTTCACCATCGCGGAACTGATGATTTACGAAGCCATGGGGCTGAAACCCAAGGGCCGCGGCGCCGAGGCCCTGCGTGAGGGGATTGTGGTGAAAGGCGGCCGTCTGCCGGTAAACCTGTCGGGGGGGCTGAAGGCCAAGGGCCATCCGGTGGGGGCGACCGGTGTGTCGATGCATGTCATGGCGGCGCGGCAACTGACCCGCACGGCAGGTGCCATGCAAGCCGAGAACACAGATCTGGGCCTCGTCTTCAACATGGGCGGCTCGGGCGTGGCGAATTACTGCTCGATCCTGGAGCCCGCGCGATGAATCCGGCGGAATGGCTGGCGCGCACCGCACGCTCGAGCCCGCAGGCCCCGGCGCTGTTTCAGGGCACGCGGCAAGTGGCCGACTACGCAGGCTTCGCCCGCCGCGCCGCGGGCATTGCCGCCGATCTGCGCGCCCGCGGCATCGGGCGCGGCGACCGTGTGGCAATCTGCCTGCCCAATTGCGCCGACTATCTGCCCATCCTCTATGGCATCCTCTGGGCCGGTGCATCAACGGTGCCGGTGAACCACAAGCTGCACGCGCGTGAGGTCGCCTGGATCGTCAATGCCGCGTCCTGCAAGCTGGTTTTCATCCATGATTCCCATGGATTGCAGGCCGCCTGCCCCCTTGGCGCGCCGCCCTGCATCGCTCCGGACAGCGCCGCTTTTGCCGCGATGAAGGCCTCTGCGCCGCTGCCCTGGCCTGTGGCGATGGACCCCGACGATCCCGCCTGGCTCTTCTATACATCCGGCACCACCGGGCGGCCCAAAGGCGCCATCCTCAGTGCGGGAAATCTGCTGGCGATGTCGCTGTCTTACCTCGCGGATGTGGATGCGGTCGCGCCGGAGGATGCCGCGCTATATGCCGCGCCGATGTCGCATGGTGCAGGGCTGTACAACTTCATCCATGTCCAGCGCGGCGCGCGCCATGTGATCCCCGAGAGCGGCGGCTTTGAGCCGGCCGAAATCCTGACGCTGGCGCGCGCGCTGCGCAATATCTCGATGTTTGCGGCCCCCACGATGGTCAAACGGCTGATCGATGCCGCCCGCGCCACCGGCGCGACGGGCGACGGGATCAAGACCATCGTTTACGGCGGCGGGCCGATGTATGTTGCCGATATTCAGACCGCCCTCGAGGTCTTTGGCCCCAAATTCGTCCAGATATACGGGCAGGGGGAATCTCCGATGACGATATCCGCCCTGTCGCGCGCCGATCTGGCCAACCGCACGCATCCTGACTGGACCCGGCACCTTGCCTCCGTCGGGCGGGCGCATAGCGTTGCCGAGCTGCAGGTTGTCTCGTCGGACCTTACCCCGCTGGCCGCAGGCGAAATCGGTGAAATCGCCGTGCGCGGCCCCCAGGTGATGCAGGGCTATCTCGACAACCCCGAGGCCACCGCGCAAGCGTTGCGCGACGGATGGCTGATGACCGGCGATCTGGGCTATCTGGACCCCGAAGGCTATCTGCACCTGCAAGACAGGGCCAGGGATCTGGTGATCTCGGGCGGATCGAACATCTATCCGCGCGAAGTGGAGGAGGCCCTGCTGACGCATGCCGGGGTCAGCGAGGTCTCCGTGATCGGCGCGCCGGATCCGGACTGGGGGGAAATCGTGGTGGCCTTTGTCGTGCCCCACGGCGCGACCCCGCCGGAGCCTCAGGCGCTCGACGCGGCATGCAGCGGGATGATCGCCCGTTTCAAAAAGCCAAAACGCTATGTTTTCGTGACCGAATTGCCCAAGAACAGCTACGGCAAGGTGCTGAAGACCGAGCTGCGGGCGCGGCTGCTGGCCATGTCGCCGCAAGTGGCGGGCTGATCGGGCCTGAAACCTGACCCGCGCTGCAGCCAACCCGCAGAGGGCCGCGCAGATCACGGCCGGGAACCGGCACCCCTTGCTCAAGGGGCGCCAGCCGCAAGGCCCTCAGAACATCAGCGACGGCAGGAGCATGCTGAAGAACGGCACATAGGACAGCACGATCAGCGCCACCAGCATCAGCACGATTGTCGGCAGGGCGGCGCGGAAGATCTCGAAGAGGGTCATCTTCGCCACGCCCATCGCCACGAACAGGTTGAGCCCAACCGGAGGCGTCAGCATCCCCACCGAGAGGTTCACCAGCATGATGATCCCGAAATGGATCGGATCCACCCCGACCTGCGCCGCGATCGGCTGCATGAGCGGGCCGAGGATGATGATGGCCGAGGCGCTGTCCAGAAAACAGCCCGCAATCAGCAAGATCACGTTGAACAGCGCGACAACGACAATCGGATTGTCGGTCCCCGACAGGATGTAGCCCGCCAGATCCGACGGCGCCCCCGTGCTGGCCAAAAGCCAGGAAAAGGCCGATGCCCCCGCCGTGATCAGCAACAACGGACCGGAGATGAGACCGGTGTTGCGCAGCACGACCAGCATCTCGCGCAAGGATATGCTGCGATAGATGATGGCCCCCACGAACCAGCCATAAAGGCAGGCGGTGGCGGCGGATTCCGTGGGCGTGAAAACGCCCGTGTAAATCCCGCCGAGCAGGATCACCGGCAGCCCCAGCCCCCAGGCGGCGCGCTTGAACGCCGTCAGGATGGAGCGCAGCGTCGGGAAAGCATCGCGCGGATAGCCTTTGTGCACCGAATACCAGCAGGCATAGGCAATCAGGATCCCGCCGATCAACAGCGCGGGCAGCAGCCCTGCCGCGAACAATTTGCCCACGGAAGTGCCGGTGACCGAACCGTAGATGATCAGGGCGATTGACGGGGGCACGATCGGCCCCAATGTGCCCGCAGTGGTGATCAGCCCGATCGAGAAGAACTTGTCATAGCCCGCCGCCACCATCGCCGGATACATGATCGTGCCAATCGCGATCACCGTGGCGGGCGACGAGCCGGAGATGGAGCCGAACATCAGGCAGGCGACCACCGCCGCCGCCGCCAGACCGCCCGGCAGCCAGCCGATCAGCGCCCGTGCAAGGCCGATCAGGCGGTCAGAGAGCCCGCCGATCCGCATCAGCTCTGCCGCCAGAATGAAGAAGGGGATCGACATCAGCGAGAAGTTGTTCATCCCCGAGAACATGCGCATCGGCACGACGACGGGATCAATACCGCCGATGAAATAGAAGACCAGCGCCACCGACATTGCCAATGCGGCAAAGATCGGCAGGCCGAACAACAGCAGCCCGAAGAAGGCCGGAACCAGTGCAGAAACCATGGATACGCCCTCAGCTTGTTTTGATGTCGACCGGCGGCGCGACATAGGCCCGCCCGGTCACAATGGATTGCAGCACCAGCAGATAGCGCAGCGCCATCAGCCCGCCCGAGACCGGGATGATCAGATAGATATACCCCACCGGGATCCGCATCGCGGGAGAGAGCTGCCCCATCCGCATCGTATTGATCGACAGCTTGATGCCGTAAAAGACCAGCACGCTGGCAAAAGCCAGACCGAGGCAGGCCGCCCCGATCTGAAGGGCGCGTGCCATGCGGGGACCGGCGACGGCGTAAATCGCCTCGACGCTGATATGCGAGGCATAGCGCACCCCCATGCCCATGGTCAGAAAACTCATGGTGATCAGCGAATACAGGATCAACTCCTCGGACCAATAGAGCGAGTTGTTGAACACATAGCGTGCGATCACCTGCCCGATGGCCACCAGTGTCGCGGTCAGGATAAGCACCGTGACGAGGATATTCTCGATCCAGTCAATGATGCGGTTCACGCCTTTGATCATCGTTCCGGCCCCCATTCCGGATCAGCCTTTCGCTGCGGCGATGGCCTTGTCCAGAAGCTCTTGCGTCACCTTCGGCGCAAACTCTTCATAGATCGGCTTGGAGGCCTCGATGAAGGCGGCGCGGCCCTCGTCCGACAGCGGCAGGATCTCGATCTGATCCTTGATCGCCTCAAGGATCTTCGCCTCGTCCTCATCGGTATATTGGCGCGCGGCATCGCGGCCCACGATCATCGCATCCGCCACGATGGCCTGCAGATCTTCCGGCAGGCTGTCCCATTTGTTCTTGTTCATCACTGCGGCATAGGTGTGATAGGCATGGCCCGTCAGCGTCATGTATTTCTGCACCTCGTAGAACTTCATCGAGGCAATATTGGCGAGCGGGTTTTCCTGCCCCTCGACCACGCCCTGCTGCAGGCCGTTGTAAACCTCGACATAGGCCATGGCGGTGGGGTTGGCACCGTAGGCGCGGTAGGTCGACAGGATCGTCGGCGCCTGCAGGGTGCGCATCTTGATGCCCTTGAGGTCATCCGGGCCGGTGATCGGGCGGACGTTGTTGGTCATGTGGCGAAAGCCCGCGCCCCACATCGCAATGCCGTGCAGGTTGTTGCTTTCCAGCGTGCCGAGCAGCTCGGTCCCGACCTCGCCATCCAGCACCCGCGCCATTGCGGCGTTATCGGTCATCAGGAACGGCAGATCGAAGAGGTACATTTTCTCGTTGAAATTCGCGAGGTTGCCGGTGGGCGGGATGGCAATATCGACAAGACCCATCTGGGTCTGCTCGATGATCTCCACATCGCCGCCCAGCTGCGCGGCGGGACGGATATTGACCTCGATCCGGCCCTCGGATTTCGCCTCGACCTCTTCCTTGAACTTCACCGCCGCGCGGGCGTTCGGGGTGTCTTCGGTCAGCACATGTGCGAAGGTCAGCGTGAAATCGGCGCCATAGGCGGCGGTGGTCAGCGCCAGGCCAAGCAGGGTCGCTGCGGACAGGTTGAGCACTTTGATGGACATGATATCTCCTGTTGGTTTTATCGTTCGGTGTCGTTTCGGGACCTGCCGGGCGATCTTGTGATGCCGCCCGCGTCGTCAGGCCTGTCTCTTGCGCCTGCCCCCGGCGGTTCGGGGCGCAGGCAGATTGCTATGCGTGGTCAGGCGGGACGTGCGGCGCGCGGGGCGGGGCCCAGCAGATCGGGCCCACGCCCGAGGGCGGCCTCCACCCCCAAAGCCATCGCCAGCAGCGCTTCCTCCTGCCGCGGCGGCGCGATCATCTGCAGCCCGACCGGGATGCCGTTGTGATCAAGGCCCGTGGGCAGCGAGAGCGCGCACCAGCCAAAAAGATTCACGAAGGCGGTGTTGCGCAACGTCAGCATGTTCGCCTGGCGATAGGCGTCGGGATCGGCCAGATCCGCCAGCAGCGGTGCGCTGATCGGCACCGTCGGCGTGACCAGCACATCGACGGTGTCAAAGACCGCGGCCGCCGCCTGCGCCGCCGCGCTCAGCACCGCCGCGCGGCGCAGATACTCGACGGCCGGCAGCTGATCGGCCATCTCCACCCGGGCGCGCACCATCGGATCGAGCCGCGCGATCCGCTCGGGGAAAGTCATCTCCATGAAAGCGCGCAGTTCCGCCGCCGCCAGCCCGCCCTGACCAAAGATCTCCAGCGCGGTGTCCAGATGCGGAAGCGTGATGTCGGTCACTGCCGCACCATTGCGTTCGAGCCTGGCGAGGGCCGCGCGGGTGGTCTCGGCAATGCTCGGATCCGCCCCGTCCCAGACAATGTTCTGCACCGCACCGATCCGCATCCCGGAGAGCGCGCGCGCCTGCACGGCCTGCGGCCTGCCGGGATCAATCGCCCCGAAAGCAAAGGCCAGATCCTCCACCGTGCGGCACAGGATGCCGGGGGAATCGAGCGAGGGCGAGAGCGGCACGATCCCCGCGCGCGACCAGCGGCCGCGCGTGGTTTGCAGCGCGCATTGACCGGTGAGGGCGGCAGGCACCCGCACCGATCCGGCCGTATCGGTCCCCAGCGCCACAAGACAGGACCCCTGCGCCAACGCGACCCCGGCCCCCGCACTCGACCCGCCCGGCGCGCGCGGCGCATTCGCGGCCGACCACGGATTGACCGGCGCCCCCCAATGCGCATTCGTGCCCATGCCACCATAGGCAAATTCAACCGTATGCGTCTTGCCCGAAATCAGCCCCAGCTGCCCGGTCACCGCCTGCACAACCGGCCCCGCCGCTTGCCATGCCGCGGGCAAGGCCGCATCGGTTCCGGCGAAAATGGGCATGTTGGGCACGCCGTAAAGGTCCTTGGCCGAGACCGGCATCCCCATCAGCGGCCCGTGATCCTGACCGCTTTTGACGAAGAGATCGACCGCCTCCGCCTGCGCCAGCATCTGCGCGCCCGCCCAATGTTTATAGGCATTCAACGCGGGCTCGGATGCGTCATGGGCGGCGCAGGCCGCCTCGGCCAACTGGCGGGCCGTCAGGGTCCCGTCGCGCAGATTCTGCGCGATCCGGGAAAGCGGTTGGTGGGTCACGGGATGTGTCACAGGCGGCCTTTCACGCTGAGGTCTTGGCCCGAACCTTATGGTCGGATCACGATTACGCCAGCGCTGAAATTCTTGCTGCACCACGCCCATCACTTGCTGCGCCCGCGAAACGCACCCTACAAGCATCTGAAAAATATACATTTCAACAGAAGAGATTGGGTCACGACATGCGGCGCGTTGCGATTTCGGCAAAGCACCGTTGCCGTTTACTCACGTCAGGCGGTCTCAGTTCCCGCTAGGTTCAGGGGCGGTCAACAGAGAGAAAGTACATGCCGCATCTTATCGAATCCCGCCTGAACGACATGGGCATCATTCTTCCCCGTCCCCCCAAGCCGATCGGGAATTATCTCCCCGGTGTGGTCGTCGGGAATCTGCTTTTCACCTCCGGCACGCTGGGGACAAAACCGGACGAGCATGACAATGACGTGCTGCCCTATGTCGGCAAACTCGGCTCTGATCTGACGATTGAAGAGGGCTATGCTTCGGCGCGGCTGATGGCGATCAATCACCTTGCGATGATGAAGGCGGTGCTCGGCGATCTGGACCGCGTGAAACGGATCGTGAAGATGATCGGCTATGTCTCCTGTGCGCCCGGCTTTACCGAACCGCATCTGGTGCTCAACGGGGTGTCGGATCTGTTCGTGGCGCTCTGGGGCCCGGAAAACGGCAAACATGCGCGCGCCGCGCTGACACAGCACGAGCTGGGCCTGAACGCCCCCATCGAAGCTGACATCACGGTGGAACTGCACGTCTGACCTGCAGCAGACAGCAGACGGGGGGCGGCGGGTTCTGACGCGCCTGCCGCCCGCCTTCGTCGCCTCATCCCGGCGCGCCGCGGGGCTGGGCGTCCCGAAGCGCCGCGAGAAGTTCGGCGTCCAGCTTCTCACCTTCGGCAAACGCCGAGAGGATGAAGCGCAAAAAGGCCGCCGCCGCCGGTGGCAGCTGCTGATCCCGCCGCGTCACGGCGTAGATATAGCGGTACTCGAACTCCTTGCAGTGCAGGTTCATGGGCACCACCTGCCCCGATTGAACCTCGGTCAAAGCGGCCTGCAAGGGCAGGAAGATGATCGCGCCCGTCCGCAGCGCATGGTCGATCAGAAAATGGAACTGATCCGCCATCAACACCGCATTGGGCCGCGCGCCCAGCTTGGCATAGACGCGGTTGACGAGGTGGTGGATGCCAAAACTGTCATCCGGCATCACGCAGGGCAGCGCGATGATGTCATCCAGCTGCACCACCCGCCCATCCGCGAAGGGATGATCCCGGGGCACCAGCGCCAAAAGGGGTTGGTGCCATTTTCCCACCGTCTCGATGATCGGATGCGAGAAGTGATCGTAGAGAATCCCGATCTGGCAGATATGTTGCTCCAGCGCCTCCAGCACCCGCTCGCGGCCACGGATACGGACCCGCATTTCGATGGACGGGAAATCGCGGCGGAAGGCGGCGATCTTTTCGGACAAGAACGGCCGCGTCACACCTTCAACCGTTGCCACCGAAACCTGCCCGCGTTTCAACCCTTTGAGATCGGCAATCTCGCCTTTGGCCAGATCAATCCGATCAAAAACCACTGCGAGATGGGCGTTCAGCAAGGCACCCGCTTCAGTCAGTCGCACGCCATTGGCGTGGCGTTCCAGAAGCTGCACATCCAACTCATGCTCCAGTTTTGAAATCTGGCGGCTGATCGCCGAGGGGGCGACGTGAAGACGGTCAGCCGCTGCGCGCAACGACCCGTGCCGCGCGACCTCCGAAAAATACCGGCAAGCAACGAGATTGAGCATGGCAGGCCTCCGGAAGAACGGCTGGGACTGATCCCCTATCGCTCTATGCGGCGCGCACGGCAAGGCTTTCCCGGCCCCCTCCCTTCCGCATGGCTTGCAATGCCCGCGATGGCCTGACCCAGTACAAGGGCCGTGGAGCGGCATTGGTCGGGCGGCGCGCAGACAACGGCGCCGCCCGACCTTTCGGTGTGGATTATTTCGCGCGCGGTAGTGCTGTCGCAGCCTCGGTCCCGGCATCAGCGGACTGACGGTCGCGCAGCGCATCGCGCCAGATCGCCTTGATCAGCGCCACACCCATCAGCGCCAGCACAAAGCTGAAGGGCAAAGCACCAATGATCATCGCCGTCTGGATCGCCGAGAGGCCCCCCGCCAGCAGCAGCGCCGAGATCACCAGCGTCAGCGCCAGCCCCCAGACGACGATATGCGCGCGCCCTTTCGGGGTTTCATCGCCCGCCGCGTTGATCGTGTTGATGATGAGGATCGCGGAATCCGCCGACGTGACCAGATAGGTCAGCAGCAAGACGACCAGCAGCGCCGACATGACAGCGGCAAGGCCCGGCGACAGCAACTGGTTGACGGTCGCAAAAAGCTGGCTCGACAGTCCGGCATTGAGGATCGCGCGCCCCGCACCGCCATTGAGTTCGAGATCAATGGCCGTACCGCCGGCCATTGCGAACCAGATGAAGCACATGAGCGACGGCACGATCATCGCGCCCAGCACATATTCGCGCAGGGTACGGCCCTTGGAAATCCGCGCCAGAAACAGACCGACGAAGGGGGCAAAGGCGATCCACCAGGCCCAGTAGAAAATGGTCCAGTCCCCCTGCCATTTGGCCAGAGCATCACCGGTTTCGGTGCCATCGGGATGCCAGACGGTGAACATCATGCCGGGCAACGCCAGCAGATAGTCCCACATCCCGACAAAAAGCGCCTTCAGCGCAAAGGTGGTGGAGCCGAAGACCAGAAGGAAGGCCAGAAAGAAGAAGGTCAGCCCCATGTTCAGGTTCGACAGCCATTTGATGCCTTTGCCCACGCCCGACAGCGCCGACAGGGTCGACAGGCCCATGATGACCACCAGCGCAAGGATCATTGCCAGAGTCGTCGGATTGCCCTCGGGCGTCATCAGCCAATCAGAGCCGGTGATGTTGTAAAGACCGCTGGAGAATTGCGACACGCCAAAGCCAATGGTCACAGCCACGCCCAGAACCGTGGCGATCACCGCGACGATATCGACCGAATGGCCCAGCCAGCCCGACAGGCTGCGCCCAAAGAGCGGCGTCAGACCGGAGCGGATGGTCAGCGGCAGCCCGCGCCGGTAGCTGAAGAAGGCCAGCGCCAGACCGGTCAGCGCATAGCAGCCCCAGGCCGACATGCCCCAATGCAGGAATGACCATTTGAAGGCCATGCGCACCACCTCGGGGCTTTCACCGGCCATCTTGCCCATGATCACATCGGGATTGGTCGCGAAGTGATAGATCGGCTCGCCGGTGGCATAGGTCAGCATGCCGATGCCGATGCCCGCGCCAAACATCATCGAGAACCAGGAGAAGGTCGAGAATTCCGGCCCCTCGCCCTCCGCCGAAAGCCGGATCCGGCCCGTCGTCGGCCAGATCGCCAGGATGAGACAGGTGAGCAGATAAAAGGCCATCACATAGATGTACCAGGTGCCAAAGGACTTCAGCAGCAGGCCGCTGACCACCGAAAGCGCGGCACCCGCCTTTACCGGAAAGGCCGCGGCCCAGATGATCAGAAGACCGACGAGGATTTTCGATCCGACGGTGACGATGGTGTTGAACCCTTCGTAAAACCCCTTGCTGGCGGTCTTGATGGGCAGATCTGTTAAAGGTGGTTTGATGGACATCACATGTTCCCTGCGAATGTGGCGCGGCGTATTTCGATGCTCTTATGTCGGCCCGAAAATGCGCGGCTATCCCCCGTGGCGCGGGAACGAGATGGACATTTTTGGCGACAAAAGCGACAAGGCAAGGCTTTATGTAACCATTTGATTACCAATGTATAATTTGAAAAAATCAATGGAAAACACCCCGTTTCCGACAACCGGAAACGGGGTCTGCACGGCCCTGCCGCGCGGGTCTTTCCTGGCTTGCCACACGCCCGGAGCGCAGGCAGACCGGGCGCTTGCGGCACCGGATCCCGGTGCCGGACGGGCCCGGGCAGCCCGGATTACGAGGCCAGCAGCCCGTGCGGGTCGAGCACGAATTTCTTCGCGACGCCGCTGTCGAAACTTGCATAGCCTTCCGCTGCACGCTCGAGCGGCATGACCGTGGCATTCACGATATCGGCGATGGGCAGCCGGTCGTGCAGAATGGCCTGCATCAGCTGACGGTTGTATTTCAGCACCGGCGTCTGGCCGGTGTGAAAGCTGTGCGCCTTGGCCCAGCCGAGGCCGAAGCGCATCGACAGGTTGCCGGTCTTGGCCGCGGCATCGACCGCACCCGGATCCTCGGTCACATAGAGGCCGGGAATGCCGATCCGGCCCGCAACGCGGGTGATCTCCATCATCTGGTTCAGCACGATGGCAGGCTGCTCGCCGCCCGAATGACCGCGCGCTTCAAAGCCCACCGCATCAATTGCGGCATCCACTTCCGGCGTGCCGATGATGTCGGCGATCATCTCGGGCAGGTTGTCCCCCAGCGACAAATCCACCGGGGTGAAGCCGACGCGGGCGGCATGTTCCAGCCGTTCCTTGTTGAAATCGCCGATCATCACCACCGCTGCGCCCAAGATCCGCGCCGAGGCCGCCGCGGCCAGCCCGACCGGGCCCGCGCCCGCGACATAGACGATGGAGCCGACGCCCACCCCGGCCTGCAGCGCACCGTGAAAGCCGGTGGGCAGGATGTCCGACAGCATGGTCAGATCGCGGATCTTTTCCATGGCGCGGTCGCGGTCGGGGAATTTTAGCAGGTTGAAATCGGCATAGGGCACGGTGACATAGCGGGCCTGACCGCCAATCCATCCCCCCATATCGACGTAGCCATAGGCGCCGCCGGCGCGCTCCGGGTTCACGGTCAGGCAGACCCCGGTATCGCCTTCGCGGCAGCAGCGGCAGCGGCCACAAGCGACGTTGAACGGCACCGAGACCACATCGCCGATCTCGAGCATTTCGACATCCGAGCCCTTTTCGATCACTTCGCCGGTGATCTCATGGCCCAGCACCAGCCCGGCCTGCGCCGTGGTCCGCCCGCGCACCATATGCTGGTCCGAGCCGCAGATATTGGTCGAGAGGACCTTCAGGATGACCGCATGTTCGAGCTTGCGCCCGTTCGGTGCCGCCAGTTTCGGATCGTCGATCTTCTGGACTTCGACCTTGCCTGCGCCCGTGTAAACCACACCAATATTGCTCATCTGCTGCTCCTCCTCCGAGCGTCAGTTATCTGAAGTTGCCGAAATTAATCAATGATGACAGTACGTTGCATGCAGGAAGCCAAAGGCATCCATGCGGGCATCGCCGATCGTTTCCGGGGTGGCTGCCAGCGCTGACAGCGGCGATCCCTTGAGGTGACTTCGACAGGAATATGCGCGGCCGCGCATGCTGGAAACCGACAACGGCGGTCAAAGATGCGACGGCGATGCCGGTTTGTTGTCGCGCCCACCCGGTGGCGACGGTGCGCTGCTGATGTGGCATCAAGGGGGCGGCGGCCGCTCCCGGCGCGGCGCGCGGGGTGCGTGCGGCCGCCCGCAATGCTGTCGCGGTGGCATCTGGGAACGGAGGCCACGGCGTGATGCGTGGGCCGCTCCACGGGATCGCGCGGTTGCGCAAAGCGCTGCGCGCGGCGGGACAAAACCAATCAAACCCGCGCCGGGGCCGGAGAGCGTCATCCGCGGGGCATATCTGCCGCAGAGCGGCGCGGCGGTCCGCAGCGGGGTTCAGGCAGCGAGGACCAGACACCTTACCCAAAGCCCCGAAATCGCACCGATCCCCGGAAGGGCGCAGGCGGGGCAGATCAACGCGACCGCAGACTTTCGATCTGCCCGCGCGGCCCCAGGGATCATGGAGCCTCACCCCTCCCCGAGGTCAAAAGGCGACAGTGCCCCCGGGGAGCGTCCCCGCGCCACCCCGGCAATCCGGGCAACGACAACCCGGCCCCGGCCCGCGCGCGCCTTGGCGTTCAACCGTCCTGCGGCAGCTTGAGAGGCCCCTCTTCCGTGATGATCTTTTCAAAATCAGCCGCCTGCGCAAAGCAGGCGGCCTTGACCTGGCCCAATTTGCTGCTGTCGATCACAAGATAGCTGCGCTGCGCCCGCGCCATGGCCGCACGTTTCAGCGCCGCCTCGTGCATGGTGGTGCAGGTTGCGCCCAACCGCAGATCCAGACCTGCCGCCGAAAAGAACGCCGTGTTGATGGCAAGATTGGGCAAGAGCGGTTCTTGCTGCAGCGGATAAAACGACGCCGTTGTCGGATGATAGACGCCCCCCAACAGGATCAGATGCGCCTTTGGCTTGCGGATCACCAGATCAGCAATGTTAAAAGCGTAACATATAATTGTTACTTCCATATCAGGAGAGAGCGCACTGACCAGATGCGCCAGCGTGGTGCCGCAATCGATGAAGATGACATCCTTGGGTCGGATCAGGTCGATGCAATAGCTGCAAGCGGCCTGTTTCGCCGCCGGATTCACCTCATTGGCCAGCGAGAGCTCATAAGGCGCGCGCTGCATCCCGCTGCCGGGCAGCATGATATGACCGCCAATAAATTCAAATAAATCAGGGTTTTCCCGCACATCCCGCCGCACCGTCATCTCGGAAACGTCCAGAATCTCGGCGGCATCGCGCACATGCAATGTCTTGCTCTCGGCCACTGCGACCGTGAGCCGCTTCAGTCGCGTCTCTTTTCTGGGACTCATCAGGCCTGCTCCGTTCTCTGCACGCTGGCGCGATCAATGTTTGAATGATCACAAATACTGTTGACAATGCGACAATGCATGTGATTGTTAGCACAAGTTGGCGGCGCGACAAACATCTCGCAAGCCCGAGGGAGGAAAAATGATGGAGCAGTTGGTAGCTGGCGCCGAAGGCCGCACGGCCGGGCATCAGGCCCTTTCGCGCAATGCGGGCATTCCGCTGGACCTGTCTTTGGTGGAGGCAATCCGCGTCAACCGCTCTGCCGTTGAGCGCCGCATCGACGCCCTGCCGGGACGCCGCGCGGTGAAAGGCGCGGCGCAGGCCGCCTGGCTGCTCAAAGCTGTCACCTGCATCGACCTGACCACGCTGAACGGCGACGATACCGAGGCCCGGGTGCGCCGTCTCTGTGCGAAAGCCGCCCAGCCGGTCCGCCCGGAGATTCTGGACGCACTCGGCATGGGCGCACGGCAGATCCACACCGGCGCGGTCTGCGTGTACCACCGCTTTGTCGCCGCTGCCGTTGACGCGCTGCAGGGGACCGGCATCCCGGTCGCAGCGGTGTCGACCGGCTTTCCGGCGGGGCTCTCGCCGCACAGCACCAAGCTGGCCGAGATCGCGGCTTCGGTCGCGGATGGCGCGCAGGAAATCGACATCGTCATCACCCGCGAGCATGTGCTGACCGGCAACTGGCAGGCGCTGTATGACGAGATGCGCGATTTCCGCGCCGCCTGCGGCGATGCCCATGTCAAAGCCATTCTGGCCACGGGCGATCTGAAAACCCTGCGCAATGTCGCCCGCGCCAGCATGATCTGCATGATGGCAGGCGCCGATTTCATCAAGACATCGACCGGCAAAGAGGGGGTGAACGCCACGCTTCCGGTCTCCCTCGTCATGCTGCGCGCGATCCGCGATTACCACGACCTGACCGGCTACCGCATCGGCTACAAGCCGGCGGGCGGGGTCAGCAAGGCCAAGGATGTGCTGAACTACCTTGCGCTGATGAAAGAGGAACTGGGGAATGACTGGCTGACGCCGGATCTGTTCCGCGTCGGCGCCTCGTCGCTGCTGGCCGATATCGAACGCCAGCTCGAACACCATGTCGAGGGTGCCTACAGCGCCTTCAATCGCCATCCGATCGGATAAGCCATGACCGTTGAAAGATTTTTTGATACGATGGATTACCTGTCCAACTCTGAAGATGACCGCGCGGCCCGCGCCTGGCTTGCGGGTCGCGGCGCGGCCTTCGGGCATTTCATCGAGGGGCAGTTCACCGCCCCGGTCGAGGCTGGCAGCTTCACCACATCGGAACCTGCCACCGGCAAGGTGCTGGCGCAAATCTCGCTGGCGGGCAAGGACGAGGTGGATGCCGCCGTCAAAGCCGCGCGCAAAGGCCAAAAGGCCTGGGCGGCGCTGGCCGGGCATGAGCGGGCACTGAAGCTCTATGCGCTGGCGCGGGTGATCCAGCGCAATGCGCGGCTGATCGCCGTGATCGAGGCCCTGGACAACGGCAAGCCGATCCGCGAGACCCGGGACATTGATGTGCCACTGGCCGCCCGTCATTTCTATCACCATGCGGGCTGGGCGCAGCTGGCCGAGAGCCAGTTCCCCGATCATCGCCCGCTGGGTGTGGTGGGCCAGATCATCCCCTGGAACTTCCCCTTCCTGATGCTGGCGTGGAAAATCGCCCCGGCTTTGGCCATGGGCAATGCCGTGGTGCTGAAACCGGCCGAAGCCACGCCGCTGACCGCGCTCCTCTTTGCCGAGCTGAGCCAGAGCGCCGGGATTCCCGCCGGTGTCATCAACATCATCACCGGCGACGGCAGCACCGGCGCGCTGATGACGGCGCATCCGGGCATTGACAAGATCGCCTTCACCGGCTCGACCGAGGTGGGGCGGCTGATCCGCGAAAAAACCGCAGGCACGGGCAAATCACTGACGCTCGAACTGGGCGGCAAATCGCCCTTCATCGTCTTCGAGGATGCCGATCTGGATGCGGCGGTTGAGGGGGTCGTGGATGCGATCTGGTTCAATCAGGGGCAAGTTTGCTGCGCCGGGTCGCGCCTTCTGGTGCAAGAAGGTATCGCGCCCCGCTTTCATGAAAAGCTGATTGCCCGGATGGGCAAGCTGCGGCTCGGCGGCTCGCTGGACAAAACGATCGACATGGCGGCGGTGATTGATGCCGCGCAACTGGCCCGCATCCGCAGCATGGTGGATGAAAGCGTGGCCGCCGGGGCCAGCCTGCATCAGGCGCCGATGACGGTGCCTGAGGGCGGGACGTTCTACCCGCCCACCTTGCTGTGCAACGTGCCGCAAACCGCCCGCGCCGCCTTTGAGGAAATCTTTGGACCGGTCGCGGTCTCGAGCACCTTCCGCACCGTGGATGAGGCGATCGAACTGGCCAACCACAGCCGCTATGGTCTTTCGGCCAGCATCTGGAGTGAATCCGTCAATCTGGCACTGGAAGTGGCGGCGGCGGTCGATGCCGGGGTGGTCTGGGTCAATGCCACCAACCTCCTGGACGCGGCCGTGGGCTTTGGCGGCCGCAAGGAAAGCGGCTTTGGCCGCGAAGGCGGTCGTGAGGGCTGCTTTGACTACCTCAAACCCGCGGCCTGGGCCGCAAACCCGGTGCGCACGGCGGTAGAGCGCCCGACGCCCGGCGCGGCGCGCCCGACGCTGATCGACCGCACGGCCAAGCTTTTCATCGGCGGCAAGCAGGCCCGGCCCGATGGCAATTACGCCGAGCCGGTTCTGGCGCCCGATGGCAGCATTCTGGGCGAGGTCGGCCTTGGCAACCGCAAGGACATCCGCAACGCGGTTGAGGCAGCGCTGGCGGTGGCCTCCTGGGGGCGCAAATCGGCGCATAATCGCGCGCAGATCCTGTACTACATCGCCGAGAACCTCTCGGGCCGTGCGGCGGAATTTGCCGAGCGTCTGCGCGACATGACTGGCGTCTCGGCCGCCCGCGCCAAGGCCGAGGTCGAGGCGAGCCTGTCGCGCCTGTTCACCTATGGGGCCTGGGCCGACAAGCATGAGGGGGCCGTTCACCTGCCGCCGATGCGCGGTGCGGTGCTGGCGCTCCCCGAACCTTTGGGCGTCGTGGGTGCGATCTGCCCGCCCGAGGCGCCGCTTTTGGGGCTGGTCAGCGCCATCGCGCCGCTGATTGCCACCGGCAACCGCGTGGTGGCGGTCCCGTCCGAGCCGCATCCGCTGGCCGCCACGGATTTCTACAGCGTGCTGGAAACCTCGGATCTGCCGGGCGGCGTGGTGAACATCGTCACCGGCAATGCCGCCGAGCTGTCGGTGGTGCTGGCGCGCCACAAGGCGGTGAATGCGGTCTGGGCCTTTGGCTCGGCGGAGCTGTCGCAATCGGTCGAGGCGCATTCCGCCAGCAACCTGAAACGGACCTTCGTGGATTACGGCCGCCGGATCGACTGGTTCGACCCCAAAGCCGCGGAGGGCGAGATTTTCCTGCGCCGCGCAACCGAGGTCAAAAACATCTGGGTGCCCTACGGCGAGTAGGGCGCCGGTCACCCAAGACGATAGCGCGCATGATGACCTGGGGAGGGCAGAATGGACGGCAGAAGCAAAATCGCGATCCTCGGCATTTATGTGGCCGACACCGCCTATACGGCGGCACGGATGCCCGCGAATGGCGAGACGATTTCGGGGTCGGGCTTTTCGCTCGGACCGGGGGGCAAGGGGTCGAACCAGGCGGTGGCCGCGGCCCGCGCCGGGGCGGGCGTGGATTTCATCTCCAAGATCGGCAAGGATGCCTTTGGTGACATGGCGTTGAAGATCTACGCCGAAGCCGGGGTCACCGCGCAGGTTGACGTGATGGAGGACATGCCCTCGGGCGCCGCCTTCATCTTCGTGAATGAACGGACCGGCGAGAATGCGATCATCGTCTATCCCGGCGCTGCGGGCACGATCACGGCTGCCGATGTCGAGCGTCAGCAAGAGGTGATCCGGCGCGCGGGCCTCTTTGTGACGCAGCTTGAGCAACCGGCGGATGCGGCGCTGCGCGGGCTGCAGATTGCGCGCGAGGCCGGTGTGGTGACGGTATTCAACCCGGCCCCCGCCAATCCGTTTGATCCGGCGGTCTATCCCCTGTGCGATTTCATCGTGCCGAACGAAACCGAAGCCGCCGCGCTGGTCGGTTTTGAGATCACCACCGATGAGGAGGCGCGCCGGGCGGCAGAAATTCTGGTGGCCAAAGGGGTCGGCACTGCGCTGATCACGCTGGGCGGCCGGGGCGTCTATGTGCATGGGCGCGGCATCAGCCAGCGGGTGCCCGCCGTGGCGGGCGGCGAGGTGATCGACACCGCCGGTGCGGGCGACGCGTTCATCGGCGGCTTTACCGCCGCGCTGGCCGAAGGGCGCGACGTGATTGCCGCCGTGCAGTTCGGCTGCGCCACCGCGGGCATCGCCGTGACGCGCCGCGGCACCGCCCCCGCGATGCCCAGCCGCGCCGAGGCCCTCGCGCTGTTCAATCAGGCCTTTCAGGAGGCTGACGCATGAGGCGCGATGATCCGGTAAAATACTTCTTCATCTGGCCTGCTTTCTTGATCGTGCTGGCCATCGCCATCTTTCCGTTGATTTTCTCGCTGGCCAACAGCTTTACCAGCTATCGGCTGGTGCCGCCCTCACCGCAGCGCTTCGTGGGCGTGGCCAACTATGTTGATCTTTTGTCAAACCCGCGCTTCTGGCACACGGTCCGCACCACGGCGCTGATCGCTCTGACCTCGGTGGCGCTGCAATATGTGATCGGCTTTGCCATCGCCGTGGCGCTGGCCCGGCGCGTGAAGGGCGTTGAGTTTTTCCGCGCAAGCTTTCTGATCCCCATGCTGGTGGCGCCGGTGGCCGTTGCCCTTGTGGCGCGGCAGATCCTGAACCCCTCTCTTGGTCCGCTGAACCAGCTGACCAGCCTGTTTGGTTTTTCCAACCTGCCCTTCCTCACCGATGCCAAATGGGCGCTGGGATCGCTCATCGCGGTTGAGGTCTGGCAATGGACACCCTTCGTGATCCTGCTGTTGCTTGCGGGCCTGCAGGGGCTGCCCGACGATGTCTATGAAGCCGCCGAACTGGAGCAGGCGAGCGGCTGGCAACAGTTCTGGAGCATCACCTTTCCGATGATGCTGCCCATCTCGGTGGCGGTGGTCTTCATTCGCATCGTGGAAAGCTTCAAGATCATCGACACCGTTTTCGTAATGACCGGCGGCGGTCCCGGCATCGCCACGGAAACACTCACGCTCTTTGCCTATCAGGAGGGGTTCAAGAAGTTCAATCTGGGCTACACTTCGGCGCTGTCCTTCCTGTTCCTGATCGTCGTGATGATCCTGAGCATGATCTATCTGGCACTGCTCAAGCCCTATCTGGAGAAGTACAAATGAGCGTGCGCAGCCTGCGCGGCCGTGGCCGCATGATCGCCTTCGCCGGATGTCTGCTCTGGTTCGTTCTCACGATTTTCCCGATCTATTGGGTGGCGATCACCTCGTTCAAATCGCCGCGCGATGTGGTCAGCGGGCCGACCTATCTGCCCTTCGTGGACTTCATGCCGACGCTGAATGCCTGGCGCGATCTTCTGAGCGGGATCCGGGGCGAGTTCTTCTCGACCTTCTGGTCCTCGGCGATCATCGCCCTGTCCTCCTCGGTGCTGGCCACGCTGATCGGCACGATGGCGGCCTATGCGCTGGTGCGGTTTGAATTCCGCGTGCGCATGATGTCGGGCGTGATCTTCTTTGCCATCGCCATGGGCGGTTTTCTCGGCCTGCGGTTCGGGATGCACACCGGGCCTGCCGTGGCCTCGATCCTGGCCTTTGCGGTGGCGCTTGCGGTCTCGGTCATCGTCAACCGCTACAAGCTGCCGGGCAAGGTGCTGGGCAATGAGGATATCGTCTTCTGGTTCGTCAGCCAGCGGCTGTTCCCGCCCATCGTCGTCGCCTTCGCCCTCTATCTGCTCTATTCCGAGATCGGCAAACTCGGGTTCAAGCTGAACGACACCTATACCGGCATGTGTCTGGCCTATATCGCCTTTTCGCTGCCCATCGTGATCTGGCTGATGCGGGATTTCATCATGGGCCTGCCCGCCGATGTCGAAGAGGCGGCGCTGGTGGACAATGTGCCGCAATGGCGAATCTTTTTCGGCATCGTGCTGCCGATGGCGCGGCCGGGGCTGATCGCCACCTTCGTGATCATCCTCGCGTTCACCTGGAACGAGTTCTTGTTCGCGCTGTTCCTGACCAACAGCAAATGGCAGACGCTGCCCATTCTGATCGCGGGGCAGAACAGCCAGCGCGGCGATGAATGGTGGGCGATTTCGGCCGCCGCGCTCGTCGCCATCATTCCGATGATCATCATCGCCGGGCTTCTGGGGCGGCTGATGCGCTCGGGGCTGCTGGCGGGGGCGGTGAAATAACCACGTCACCAATAATCTCAGAGTGGAGCTGAGATTTCTTCAGGGAGGAAGACCAATGAAAAGAACGTCAATGCTGCTGATCGGCACGGCGATGCTGTCTCTGGGCGCCGCACAGGGCGCGCTGGCACAATGCTCGCCCGATTACACCGGGGTCGAGATCACCGCGACCACCCAGACGGGCCCCTATATCGCCTCAGCGCTGGCGCTGGCGGCGAAGGGCTGGGCCGAGAAAACCTGCGGCACCGTCAAGGTTGTCGAATTCCCGTGGTCCGAGCTTTACCCCAAACTGGTCACCACGCTGACCAGCGGCGACGATTCCTTTGACGTCATCGCCTTTGCCCCGGCCTGGGCGCCGGACCTGACCCCCTATCTGACCGAAATGCCCGCCGCGATGCGCGAAGGCAGCGCCTGGGACGATATCGCGCCGGTCTACCGCAATGCGCTGATGGTCTGGGATGGCAAGGTGCTGTCGCAAACGATGGACGGCGACGTGCACACCTACAGCTACCGCATCGACCTGTTCGAGGATGCCGACAACAAGGCCGCCTTCAAGGAAAAATACGGCTATGATCTGGCCGTCCCGAAGACCTGGACGCAATATCTCGACATCGCGGAATTCTTCCAGAACCAGGGCAAGGGCGTTTATGGCACCGCCGAGGCCTTCCGCCGGGGGGGCCAGCAATTCTGGTTCTTGTTCAGCCATGTGGCAGCCTATGCGGCACATCCGGACAATCCGGGCTCGATGTTCTTTGACCCCGACACGATGGATGCACAGGTCAACAACCCGGCCTGGGTGCGCGGGCTGGAGGAATATATCCGCGCCTCGAAACTGGCACCGCCCTCGGCCCTGAACTTCTCGTTCGGCGAGGTCAATGCGGCCTTTGCCGGCGGGCAGGTGGCGGAATCGATCGGCTGGGGCGATACCGGCGTGATCGCGGCAGATCCCAAGCAATCCGTGGTCGCGGGCAAGGTGGGCTCGGCCGTGCTGCCCAGCTCGGATGAGGTCTACAACTACAAGACCAAAACCTGGGACAAGTTCGACGCGCCGCTCGAAACCTCCTTCATGGCCTTTGGGGGCTGGCAAGCGGCGGTGCCGCAATCCTCGACCAAGCAAGAGGCGGCCTGGGATTTCATTTCCTACCTGACCAGCCCCGAAGTGTCGGGGGAGGCCACCGTGACCGGGGGCACCGGGGTGAACCCCTACCGCATCTCGCACACCACGAACATGGACCGCTGGTCCACGATCTTCTCGGACCGCGAGGCGCAGGAATATCTGGGCGCACAGAAATCCGCGATCACGGCCAAGAACGTGGTGCTCGACATGCGTCTGCCCGCCTATTTCTCCTACACCGAGATCCTCGAGATCGAACTGTCGCGCGCGCTGGCGGGCGAGGTCACACCGCAAGAAGCGCTGGATAAGGTTGCCGCCGACTGGAACGAGCTGACGGATTCGCTCGGCCGGGACAGCCAGCTTGCCGCCTATCGCAACGCCATGGGTCTGCCCGCCAAGTGAGGGCGCAATGACCAAGGACAGGGCCGTGCAAAACGGCCCTGTCACCGCGGGGGCGCTGCTGCCCTCGCCATTCAGAAGCAAAGACGACGCGGGGCACATATGGCTGGCATTAATCTCAAGGGAATCCGCAAGGCTTATGGAGAGGTCGAGGTGATCCCTTCGATCGATCTGCAGATTGCGGATGGTGAATTTGTCGTGCTGGTCGGGCCGTCGGGCTGCGGCAAATCCACGACGTTGCGGATGATCGCGGGGCTGGAGACCAGCTCGGGCGGCCAGTTGTTCATCGGCGACAAGGACGTTACCGACCTGCGCCCCGGCCTGCGCAACTGCGCGATGGTGTTCCAAAGCTATGCGCTTTACCCGCATATGACGGTCCGTGAAAACATCGGCTATGGCATGAAGGTGCGCGGCGTGGACAAGGCAACCGCGAAGGAAGCCGTCGGGCGCGCGGCACAGATCCTGAACCTGACCGATTATCTTGATCGCAAACCGGCCGCACTGTCGGGCGGACAGCGCCAGCGTGTGGCCATCGGGCGCGCCATCGTCCGCGACCCCGATGTTTTCCTGTTCGATGAGCCGCTCTCCAATCTGGATGCGAAACTGCGGGTCGACATGCGGGTCGAGATCAAGCAACTCCACCGCCGCCTGAAGACCACCATGGTCTATGTGACCCACGATCAGGTCGAGGCGATGACCATGGCCGACCGCGTGGTGGTGATGCGCGCCGGGCGCATCGAGCAGGCGGCCGATCCGATCACACTCTATGAGCGGCCGGTGAACCGCTTTGTGGCGGGATTCATTGGCGCGCCGAGCATGAATTTCATTCAGGGCAAGATCGTTCTGGCCAACGGCAGTGCCGCCTTCGAGAGCCGGGAAGGGCAGCGCATCACCCTGCCGCAAGACCGTGCGGCAATCCTTGCCGACTATGTGGGCGAGGCTTTTGAACTGGGCATCCGCCCCGAGCACACGGCGCTGGCGCAAGACGCCGCCGCGCATATGTCCCTGCGCGTGATCGAGACGGAACCGCTCGGCCCGCACACCCTCGTCATCGGCGAAATTGAGGGCGAGAAGTTCACGGCACAGGTTCATTCCTCGGTGCGCCCCGCGCCGGGCGACATGATCCCCCTGACGTTTGAAACGGAAAAACTGCACCTCTTTCGCGCGGTTGATGAACGCGCCATTCGCTAAAGGATCCTTCAGATGACCGCATCACCGCACCGGACCGCAGGCATTATTGTCCTGGAAGCCTATGAATATGTTCACCTTGACCGTCAGGCAGACTATGAAGCCGCGGGCATCGTGATTGACGCGATCTGTGCCGACGCCGAGCCGGGGATGCTGGTCCATGCCCTGAGCCAGGTTGGCACGGCAAAGGGTGTCGTGACCTATCGCTGGCTGGAGGTTTTTCAGGGCCTGCCGCAGTTGCGGGCGCATCTGAACAGCCCGCATGTGGCCAAACATGTGTCGGCATTGCAAGAGGGCACCCTCGCGGCACCGACGGATCTGGTGATCTATGGCGATGTATCGGCCGAAGACCGCGCCACGCTCTCCGCCGAACTCGGCCCTGACCGCGTCACTTTCAGTGCGACGGTAACCTCGTTCTTTCGGCAAGCCGAGGGCTGAGCCCCCGGGGCGCGGGGACAGATCTGCGGTTTTGTACGCGGCCGCAGGGCGACCTTCGCCGCCCGGCGCCGCCGGACCGGCCCGATCGGTATCATCTGCAGATGACGGCCAACCTCCCGCCGCCGCGCGCGCAGCGAGGCCCGTGATCGTCAGAAGACCGCCCCGCGGGCCGGGCCTGCGGCCTTGCGCATCCGCGCGGCAACCACGAAGGGAAGGCGCGATTGCCGGTGGTGGTCCCGGATCCCGTGAGCGCATACCAGCCCGACAGAGGGGCGCAAAAGGCCCGCTCCCCGCCCATGCATCGGGTGACGACCTTCCCCCTGCGGTGATCTGATCTCAACCCGCGGGCATCCGGTACCCGGGCGTGGAATCCGACAGGGCGCGTTCGTCATCGTCCATGTCTTCGGGTATCTCCGCGAAAAGCGGGGTCGACAGATAGCGCTCGCCGGTATCGGGAAGCATGGCCAGGATAACCGCGCCTGCCTCGGCCTGCGCGGCAACCTGCATTGCCACCGCGAAGCTGGAACCGCCCGAAATGCCGGTCAGGATACCCTCGCGCGCGGCCAACTTTCTGGCCCAGGCGATGCCATCCGCAGCCGCCACCGGGATCAAGGCGTCATAGCCGCCGTTGTCCAGCGCCTCCTGCAGCACGAGCGGAATGAAATCAGGTGTCCAACCCTGAATTGCATGGGGGGCGAAGGCCGGGTGGCTGCCCGCAGGCGCGCCATCCGCGCCACGCTGCTGGGGAACACCGCTGGCGATCATCGCCGCATTTGCGGGCTCGCTCAGGATGATTTTCGTCTCCGGCCGCTCTTTGCGCAACACGCGGGAAAGCCCGGTGACCGTGCCGCCCGTGCCGAACCCCGTCACCACGTAATCCAGCCGACCACCTGCGAAATCGTTGATGATCTCGCGCGCCGTGGTCGCTTCGTGGATGTCGGCATTGGCGGTCGTCTCGAACTGGCGCGCCAGGAACCAACCATGCTTTTGCGCCAGTTCAACCGCCTTGTTGTACATGCCCGTGCCCTTCTCTGCGCGGGGCGTCAGCACCACTTTCGCCCCCAGCATCCGCATCAACCGCCGCCGCTCGACAGAAAAGCTTTCGGCCATTGTCACCACCAGCGGATAGCCCTTTTGCGCACAGACCATCGCCAGACCGATGCCGGTGTTGCCGCTGGTTGCCTCGACAACCGTCTGACCCGGCTTCAGCGTGCCCGCGCGCTCCGCCGCCTCGATGATGTTCAAGGCCAGCCGATCTTTCACCGATGCCGCCGGGTTGAAAAACTCGGCCTTGACGTAGAGGCGGACACCCTCGGGCGCGAGGTTGTTGATGCGAATGACGGGCGTGTCGCCCACCGTTTCGAGGATGGACTCGAACAGGCGTCCGCGTCCCTGCGTCGTCCGGATCGTGGTGGCGGTCATGGTGGTCTCCCTGCTTTGTCGCCGAATCGCGCGGCACATGGCCATTGCCCAATTGCTGTCGAGTATAGGGGCATCCGGGGTGGCGCGCTTGCCGCAGATCCGCAGATCCCGCGCCGCAGCGCAAAAACCTGCGGGACAGGGGTCCGCATGGCGGTGGTTTTCGGCACACATCGGCACCGGGGCCCGGTCATCCCTGCCCGCTGGCGAAGGCACCCGGCGAGAGGCCCGCGTGTCGGGCAAAGGCCATTCCGAAGGCGCTGGCGGATCCATATCCCACCCTCAGGGCGATCTCGGTATTGGTCAGCCCGCCCTGCCGCAGCAAGGTCTTGGCAAGCGCCATGCGCCAGTCGGTCACATATTCCATCGGCGCGCGGCCTACCTGCTTGCGGAAGCGTTCAAAGAAACCCGACCGCGACATGCCCGCCGCCTTTGCCAATGCGGTCACGGACAGGGCATTGCCCGCCCCCGCGTGGATGCGCTGGAGGGCGCTGGCCAATTGCGGATCTGCAAGGCCGCGCAGTAGCCCCGGCGGCAAAGCCGCCGCGGGACCCGAGCGCAGGGCCTCAATCAACAGTACCTCCAGCAGACGCTGCAAAACCATCTCGCGTCCCGGCCGCGCTTCACGGGTTTCCTCATGGATCACCGGGACCAAAGCGCTCAGACGGTCCTGGCCCGACACATGGATCATCTCGGGCAAAAGCGACACCAGCAGGCCACGCGCCGGCGTGTCAAACCGGCAATGCCCGACCAGCGCGCGGATATCCACCGGCGCGCCGGACGGCCCCAACCGGAACCTTCCGGGGCCGGTTTCCAGCGGCAGCCGCGGCACATGCGGCGGCGGCGGCACGGCGCTCGACATGGTGAAACCCTGCGCATGGGGGATCAGCACGAAATCGCCCGCCTTCAGCGTGACGGGATCGCGCCCGGTGATCTGAAGCTGGCAGCACCCTTCGACAAGCGCACAGTAAAAGGGGCTGGCCATGTCGCGGCGCTCCACCTGCCATGGGCCTCCGGCCTCGACCATCTTGGAAATCGAGACCGCGGGGTTGAGCAGGGTAACGACACTGGAAAGGGCATCTGCAGCGCTGTCGGGCATGAATCTGGACGTTCGATGAAAGATTGCGGACCCATGCATATAGAACGACCAGCGCCTGCCGTCTATCTCTGCGTCTTGAGAGACAAGGAGGTCTGAAATGCCCCGAACCCGCATCACCGGCTGTTCCTCCGGTTTCGGCCAGGGCATCGCCGAGCCGTTCCACGATCAGGGATGGCAGGTCATCACCACGATGCCCCGCCCCGCCGCCGCAGGGCGGCCCGCCTCTGACCGTCTGCAGTCGCTGCCTCGCGATGTGACCAACCCCGGGAGCGTCGCGACAGCGTGACCTTCGCCCTCGCCCCCACCCAACAGGAAACGCCCAGATGAACAGACTGATCAACCATGCCCGCGCGCTGCCGACACCCGCGCCCGAGACCACCGTGGCCTATACGCCGATCCGGCTGCCGATGCCGGGGCGCCAAGAGCTTGAGCTGCGTCTGACCGCCCCAGCGGCGGGCACCAACCTGCCCATCGTGATCCTGTCACATGGCTTTGGTCCCTCGCGGTATATCCCCTCCAAGGACGGTTACGCCCCGCTTGCGCAATTCTGGGCCGAACGCGGGCTGGCGGTCATTCAGCCAACGCAGGCCAGCTCGCGGATCGGCGGGCTGGACCCCGATCTGCCGAATGGGCCGTTCTTCTGGCGTGAGCGGGTCCTCGAAATACGCGCCATCCTCGACCAGCTGGCCGAGGTGGAACGGCAGGCCCCCGCCGTCGCCGGACGGCTGGAGCATGGCCGGATCGCCGTGGCCGGGCATTCCTTCGGTGGTTTCACCTGCAGCCTGCTGCTGGGCGCGCGCCTGCAGGGCGAGGATTTCTCTGATCCGCGCATCCGTGCCGGTGTTCTCCTGGCCACGCCGGGCCGGGGCGGTGCCGATCTGACACCCGAAAATGCCGAACGCTTTCCGTTTTTCGATGTGGACTTCAGCGGAATCCGCGTGCCGACCCTCGTGGTCTGCGGGGCGGAGGACAATCCGCATTTCACCCCCCGTGGCCCCGAGTGGCACGCGGATGCCTTTCACGACGCACCCGGTGCCGATGCGCTGGTGACGATCAACCGCGTCGGCCATGGCTTGGGAGGGATCGCGGGATGGGACGCGCGCGAAACCGAAGCCGAAGACCCGGACGCGCTGGAAGCAACCCGTCGGCTGACGCTGGCTTGGTTGCGGAGCCGGTTTGACATCGACCCCGCGGCCTGGACGCACTGCCAGTCCGCCCTCAGGGAGCGCGCGTCAACCCTGGCCGAGATTGCCCTGCGCCCCCTTGCCGCGCAATCTTGAACTGCGAAGGCGGGCCCTGGCGCCCGCCGGAAGCCCGCTGCCCCGTCGGCGCGAGAACCGCCCCGATAAGCCCGGGTGGCAGGTCAACAAGGCGCGCTCAGAACTGGGCGTAGCAGAGCACCCAGATCGACAGAATGACCGCCGTTGTCAGGAAATACCCACGGTTCCAAACCACCCCGACATGCCGCGCGCTAACCTCGCCAAAGGATCCGACAAGCAGCGTTGTCGCCGTGAAGGGAGAGGTCACGCCGGACAGGGCCCATCCGGCAGCAATGGCGACCACGATGGCCGTCGGCGCGACGCCGAGGGTTTCAGCCGATGGAATAAGCGGCGCCATCAGCGTTACCGCCAGGATGGGGTTCATGCCGATCTGGCCCGCCAGCGGAATGAGCCAAACGCAGAGCACAAGGAAGACGGGCGTGGGCAGGAGCGACAGATCAACCCCGAAAGTTGCGAGAACGGGCCCCAGAAGCGCGGCGCCGAGCGTTCCGATATATCCCGCCATCATCAGCAGCACGACTTCGCCCTTCACCTCCGGCAATTCGGTGAAAACATAGCCCTTCAGCCAACTGCGTATCCCGGGAAGGCCCGGTGTCCCAGACACATCCGGGCGCCCTTGCAGAATGGCCCAAAGCGCGGCCACCACCGGCACGATCAGAATGACCAGGCCCACGACATGGATGCCGGTCAGCAGATAGAGCACCGCGACACTGCCGAGGATGACCCCCAACAGGATGATCAGCGGCGACATTAAGAGCCAGCTGCCCTCCGGGCGCTGCCGTGAGGGCGCGGGGACTGAAAGCTTGGGCTTGAAGATGGTGTCCAGCGCCCAGCCGGTCCCTGCCATCAGGACCGAAGTTATCATGCCGGGAAGGGCCACGGTGGCCCAGCTCGTGCCCGGGATCAATGCCGTCGTGATGGCGATTGCAAACGACAAGGGGGACCAGGGCAGGGTCGAGGCAAACCCACGCTGTATGGCCAAGAGCATCCGCCGCCTGCGGTGCTGCCGAATTTCCGCATTCTGTTCCGTTCCGGCGCTGGCCCTCGCCAGACCGCCGAGCAGGGCGATGGCCCCGTAATTGAGGACAAGCGCGAACATCTGACCGCCGAATGTCAGCGCCAGATAGCGGCGGCCCGGAGGTTGCCGGGCCAGAAACCGGCCAGCCTCCTGTATTGCCGTTGAGCGCTGCGCCACGCTGCGCAGGCTCGCAAGTGCGCAGAAAAAGGCCCCGATGAACGCCGCCTTTTGCAAACCGGCGAGCGCATAACGCCCCCAGTCGGCTGTTTGAAATGCCAGGGCGACGGTCAGGGCGACGCCGACAACGACGAAACATTGCCTCCCGCGCCGGACTTGCGGGGTTAGAACGATCAGCAATGCAAGGGTAAGGTAAGGCAGAACGCGGGACACCGCGGCACCTGCCCCCCATTCCACCAGTATCATGCCAACGGTGACGCACATCAGCCCAAGGCCGTTCACCCCCGCCAGCATCCGCGTCATATGTTGCTATCCACAAGAAATGGCCCCAGGTCGCGTTGATAGTGCATAATCCTGCCCAGCTGCGCCACCCTTACTTTAAGGCCAAAGGCGGGCGTCCGGCACCTCCGGCGCAAGCGCTATGGCTGTCAAAACCGCCCCCGTGCGGCGGAACCGCACGCGAAAAGCTGCGTAGGGGCAAGCTGCAAGCGCACCGAACCGGGACGCATTCTGGCGCTGCCGGACCAGAACCACGCACCTGCGCCCAGCCTTGACCGGGGACAGATCAGGGACGCCTTGCCGCCACGCTCTGCCGCAAAATCTGAAACCACGCATCAGAGTATCCCGCTGGCGCAGAGCGGCGGCGCACCTTTCGCGGAAGGGTCAGATGTCATGCAAACCGGGCCATCGCCGCAAGCCTGACAACGGCCCGCCCCAATCCGCTTTCCAAAGCGGGGCAGACGGGGTAGGCATCACGATCATTGCAGGTTTGGGGCAGATCATGGCGCAGAACGCCACCATTTACAAAGTTGAACTCTCCGTTTCCGACATGGATCGTCACTATTACGAGACCCATAAACTGACGGTGGCCAAACATCCCTCCGAGACGGATGAACGGCTGATGGTGCGCCTGATCGCCTTTGCGCTGAATGCCCATGAGCATCTGGAAATGACCAAGGGCCTGTCCACTGATGACGAGCCGGACATCTGGCAAAAGAGCCTGAGCGGAGAGCTGGACGTCTGGGTGGCGCTGGGACTTCCCAGCGAAAAGGTGATGCGGCAATCGTGCAACAAAGCCGCCAAGGTGGTGGTCTATCCCTATGGCGGCCGGACGGCCGAAATGTGGTGGGACAAGATCAAAAGCAGCACAACCCGGTTTGACAACCTTCAGGTGATCAGTTTCTCCGAGGCGGACACCGACGCATTGGCCAAACTGGCCAGCCGCGCGATGAAGCTGCAGGTCAATATTCAGGACGGCGAGGTGATGGTCAGTGTTGATGATCGCATCACCTATGTGACCCCCGTCGAATGGAAAGCGGCGGCCTAGCACCGGGACCTGTCAGCACGCCGCGACCGCGCATCTTTGCCGGTTTTGTGCACGGCGCCCGCGCGGGTGACGGGCTTTCCGGCGGCAATTGTGATGTTGACCCGGCGCAGCTTTCCAGCCGCGCGGCGGCGATCTGCGGCGCGCCTGAGGCGTGAAAGCTGATCGCCGCGCGGCAGACCGCCTCGAACGTCACCGGCCTCGGGGCGCGTCCCCGACCAAGCCGAAGCACATGTGGCGCATGGTCAGCGCCACCCCCGGCCACAGCTCAGCCGAGCGCCGCCGCCAGGGCCTTGCGTTTGATCTTGCCAAAGCCGTCGCGCGGCAGGCTCTCCCGGAACAGGATGGCCTTGGGCGTCTGCGCCGGCCCGAGGTCCCGCGCGCAAAAGGCGATATAGGGCGCGGCGACGGGCAGCACCCCGGCCCGCAGCACCACACAGGCCACCAGCTTTTGCCCCCATTCCCGGTCCTCGACACCAAAGGCCACCGCATCCAGAATGTCCGGGTGCTGCAACAGGCGCGCCTCAATGGCCTCGGGGTGGATCTTCACGCCCCCGGTGTTGATCACATCGTCGCGCCGCCCCCCGAGATAGAGGTAACCCTCGGCATCCAGCCAGCCGGTGTCGCCAATGCTCTGATACCCCTCTCTGTCGCGCAGAGGCTGCGGCGCATCAGACCCCAGATATTCACTTCGGCCCGCCAGATCATCGGGGCGCATGAAGATCTCGCCCGATTGTCCGGCCGCCACCCGTCCCTCAGGCCCATAGATCCGGATGTCGGTTTCAAAACCCCGGCCGACCGAGCCGCGATGCGTCAGCCATTCCGTGCCCGAAATCACCGTCTGGCCGGTATTCTCGCCAGAGCCATACATTTCAAAGACCCGCTCCGCGCCCAGCTGCGCAATCCATGCCGCCTTCAGCCAGTCTGCGCAGGGCGCACCGGTGTGGTAGAGGGCGTGCAAGCTGCTCAGGGAAACCCCGCTGCCCGGCAGTGCATCCAGCATCCGCACCATCATCGTCGGCACCAGCATGACAAATCCAACCTGATGTTGCGCAATCACCTGCAAGGCACGGCCCGCGTCAAATCGCTCCATCAGCACCAGCTGATTGCCCTCAAACAGGCCGTTCTGTGCCCAGGTGAAGGGCGCGTTATGAGACATCGCGGCGCAGACAAGCTGCACCTGATCGGTACGGAACCCCAGGCGCGGCGCCACCCGCCCCCAGCTTTGCCCCGGCACCCGCACAAAGGGGCGTGCATCCGCCATCATCTTGGGCAAGCCGGTAGAGCCGCCCGACAGGACGATCTTCCCGGGCAGCGAGATCTGGTCAGGCACAGGCGTGTCGGGCTGCCCGGCCGCCCGCTGCGCAAAGGCCGCCAGCGTGACATCGCCGACGCCCGCCCCTTCGGCAATGATCAGCGCGGCGCCGCTGCGCGCTTTCATCTGCGCCGCCAGTTGTGGCGAAAGCGCGGGGTCCATCACCAGTGTCGTGGCCCCCAGCCGCCAGATTGCCAGCGCCAGCACCAGATGCGCGGGGCCATTGCCCAAGGCAAATCCCACAATGCTGCCCCGCCGCACGCCCAAGGCCACAAGCGTATGGGCATAGCGGTTGCAAAGCCCATCCATCTCGGCCCAGGTCAGGGTCTGCGCGGGCCCGGCCTGCGGCACAAACACCACCGCCACCTGCGAGGGCCGCATTTGCGCTATGGCGCGCAACCGCGCCCCATAGCTGATGGCAGCGTCGCTCATGTGTCTATCCTCAGCTCAGGCGCTTTCAAACAAGATGTCTTGCGCGCCGCTCCACAGCACCTTGGTGCCGATCTCCATCAACCGATCCAGATTGGATGTGATGGTGATGAAATGGTTGCCCGCCAACTGCCCCATCTTGGAGGAAAAACTGACACCGCTATAGGCCAGCAAGATTTCCGTTTCGCTGATCCCTCCCGGATACAGCAGGAAATGCCCCGGCGCCGGATGGCTGGTGTGGTTTTCGTAGCCGACGCCAAATTCGGTATCGCCGAGCGGAATCCAGACCCCCTCGCCGCTCCAGCGCACATGCACGACCTGACTGCGGTAGGGCAGTTGCGCGCGGAAGGCCGCAACGGTTTTCGGCGCCGCCTCTTCGAATTTCGCGTCAAAGACAATGCCCGCGATGGTAATTTTCAAGTCAGTCATAGGTACCTTCCAAGGTTAGTTGATCAGCCCGACGATGCGGGGCAGAAACAGCGACAGATCCGGAACAAAGGTGACGATCACCAGCATGACGAACAGGCCCAGCAGGGGCCAAATCAGTTTGCGCGCCACGGTCATCACCGGGCGGCCCGCCACGCTGGCCGCCACGAACAACGAGACGCCATAGGGCGGCGTCACGGTGCCAATCGCGCAATTCACCACCACCAGCAGTGAGAAATGAACGGGGTTGATGCCGAGCTGCAAGGCGATCGGCAACATGACCGGGACGAGGATCAGGATCGCGGCGATGGTTTCGAGGAACATCCCGACCACGAGCAAAATCACATTGGTGATCAGCAGGAATACCAACGGGCTTGAGGAGACCTCGCTCAGCCATGCTCCCAGCATTTGCGGCACATTGGCATTCGCGATCAGCCAGGAAAACACCGAGGCTGTGCCAATGATCAGCATGACCGCAGAGGACAGCGAAACCGTGCGCAAAATCAGGCCCGGCAGGCTGGCAAGCTTGAGATCGCGGTAGATGAACGCCCCGACGAGCGCGCCATAAAAACCCGAGACGGCGGCGGCTTCGGTTGGGGTGAACACCCCGCCCAGAATACCCCCGAGGATCAGCACCGGCATCCCGGCAGCGGGCAAGGCCGCAAAACCCGTCTGGCCCAACCGCCGCAGGGTGAAGGGCTGGCGCGTCCGGTAAGCCTCGCCGCCTTTGCGGGCGTGGACATAGGAGATGACCATCAGCATCACGATGCACATCAGCCCCGGCACGATCCCCGACAGGAACAAGGCCCCGATCGAGACATTGGAAATCACCGCGATCACCACCATCGTCAGGCTGGGCGGAATGATCTGCGCCATTGACCCGGCGCAGGCAATCACCGCAGCGCCAAAATCGACGTCATAGCCTTTGCGCCGCAGTTGCGGCTGCATGATTGCCGAGATCGCCGCCGTATCGGCCGAACCAGATCCCGAAATCGCCGCGAGTCCGGCAGCGGCGACACAGGCCACCTGCAGCAGGCTTCCCACCACCCAGCCGATCAACGCTGAGGCAAAGTCGACAATCCGCCGCGAGATGCCGCCCGCATCCATGATGACCCCGGCGAAAACGAAGAACGGAATGGCCATCAGCGTAAAGGAATTCAGCCCCGCGAAGACCCGCTGGCTGACGATACCCACCGGAACGTCGGTGGTGGTGACCAGCGCCAAGACCGCCGAAGCGCCCAGAACGAACACCACCGGCACGCCGCAGGCCAAAAGCGCCAGAAATGCACAGCCAATGACCAGCATCACAGAGCCTCCTCTTCATCCAATGTGATCGGGGGAAACGGGTCGGGCCAGCGCTGCACCAGCGACAATGCCAGTTCGCACAGCATGTAAAACGCACTGATCGGCAGGCAGAGATAGATGTATTGCATGGGAATGCGCAGCGTCGCCGAAAGCTGAAACGCCCCCATCCGCAGCAAGGGCAGGCTGCCATATCCCAGCACCAGCAAGAAGGCCGCCGACACCGCCACAATCGCCAGCAGGGCCCCCCGCTGCATCGGGCGCGGCAGCATCGCGGGCAGCAGGTCAATCGCCACATGCTGGCCGCGCGCCAGAGCGACCCCGGCCCCCAGCATCACCAGCCAGATCTGGGCATAGGTGGCAATTTCAGCGGCCTGCGCGATCGAGAAATTGAAAAGATAGCGCCCGGCCACCTGCACCAGCACCGCAGTCATCATGATGATGAACAGTAAAATCGCGGCGGCCGAGGCCAGCTGCCGCATTCGAAGACAGGCTCTTTCAAGCAGATAAATCGCGCGCATGGCATCATCCAATCGGGATGACCGGCGATCTGGGCGCCGCCGGTCATGAAGCGGTTGCGTTTATTTCACGGCTTCGATCAGCGAGAAGATCTGCTTTTGCGCATCGGTCTCGACGTATTTGGCCTGAATGTCAGCGGCAACGGCACGGAACGGCGCGACATCGGGCGTGGTCACGGTGACGCCCGAGGCCTTGATGTCCGACAGGCGGGCAAGATCGCTGTCGCGGTAGGTCTTGCGCTGGAATTTGCCTGCCTCAAGCCCGGCGGCGTCCAGTTCGGCCTGCGTTTCCGGCGGCAGGGCATCATAGGCGGCTTTGCCCATGATCACCGGCGCCACCAGTTCGAGCCAGCCGATCATCGCCCAATCGGGGGCCACCTCGTAAAATTTCTTGGCGTAGAAATTGGTGTTGGCGGCTTCGGCCCCGTCCACAACATTGGTTTCCAGCGCACCGTAAAGCTCGGTATAGGCCAGCGGCGTCGGGTTCGCGCCAAAGGCCTTGAACGTGTCGACATGCGCGGGGTTCTGCATCGTGCGGATCTTCAGCCCTGCCATATCTTCCATCTTGGTGATCGGCGTTTTTGTCATCACATGCCGCGTACCGGCCGAAAAGACCGACAAAAGGTGAAAGCCTTTGTCCTCCAGCGCGGCCTGCATCGCCGCCACCACGGCCGGATCGCTCAGCGCCCGGTCCATCTGCTCGGCATCCTGGAAGAGGAAGGGCAAGGAGAACACGGTCAGATCCGGCACGAAATTCGCCAGCGTCTCATTCGCGGTCACCGCGATGTCGACACTGCCCATTTGCGTGCCCTGAATGCTCTCCATTTCATCGCCCAGCTGGGCGTTGTCATAGACCTCGATCCGGGCGGCGCCGTTCGAGCTGGCATCGAGAATTTCCGCCATTTTGCGCAGGCCAAGTCCATAAGGCTCATCCGCATTGGCGTTGTGGCTGGCCTTGAGGGTGATGGTATCGGCCTGCGCAGTGGCAAAACCGCCCGCCGTGCCAAGCGCAGTGGCGCCCATCAGGGAGGAGACGATGAAATGTTTCAGAATCATGTGGTCTTCCTTGGATTGAGGGGAAAAGAATGGCGCCGTCAGGCACCGGTCGGCATTCCGGCGGGAATCCCGAGTGTCGCCAAAATCTGGCGCAGCTCGGCCTTGCGATCCTGCGGCAAGGGCAGGCGCGGCGGACGCGGGTCGCCCATCGGCTGACCGATCATCGCCATCGCCGCCTTGGTCGCCGAGACATAGAGATCGCCCGCCAGCGCATTGATGAGCGGCAGAGACCTGAGATAGATCGCCCGCCCCTCGCCGGAGCCGTCCACCGTTCGGGCGAACATCTGCGCCGAGAGTGCCGGCGCAATATTGGACATGACCGAGCTGTAGCCCTCGGCCCCCGCCAGATAGCTTTCCCAGGGGTAATAGCCGGCAAACACCGTCATGCGTCCCTGACACTGATCCAGCAGTTCGGTCACCCGATGCACGTTCTTCGACGTGTCCTTGATGTAGGCGATGTTCTCAACGCGCGACAACCGCGCCACCAAGGGCGCCGTCAGATCGATATTGGCGGTGAACGGGTTGTTGTAGAGCATCACCGGAATGCCGATCGCCTCGGCGATCCTGGTGAAATGCACCACCACTTCCTCATCGGTGGGCGAGGAGTAATAGGGCGGGACCACCATCACCCCATCGGCACCCAGCGCCTCGGCCTCTCGGCTCAGCGCGACGGCCTCCGCTGTCCATTCGGCGGCGGTGCCGATCAAGACGGGCACCCTGCCCGCCGCGGCCTCGATCACCGTTTGCGCCACGGCGCTGCGCTCATCCCGGGTCAGCGACAAAAATTCGCCGGTGCTGCCCAAGGGGATCAGCCCATCCACCCCCTCGGCGATCTGCCAGTCCACATAGCGGCGCAGCGCCGTCAGATCGAGCTGACCCTGCGCATCGAAGGGGGTGACGCAAACCGTATAGCTGCCTTTGAAGGTCATTGAGGTCCCTGCTTAGCGATTTTAGTTGTGATCAAATATTATTGCATTCAGGTTTCATTAGATCATTCCTTGAGTCAAGAAAAACACATCACCCCTCGGCGTGAACCGCGCCAGATCATCAGGAGAGAGCCATGCCCTTCATCGAAGTCATTGATCCCGCGTCGGCCCAGCAAATACGGGAAGTTGCGACAGAACGCATGACCCATGCTCTGTGCCGGGCCTATGGAATCAAGCCGGAAATCGTCACCTGCTATTATTTCTCGGCCCCCAACTATTCCTACGGACATGCTGGAAAACATGGCGAAAATGCCGAAAAGTTCCGCATCTTTATAAAAGTACATGCCTTTCCGCGCGCCCAAAATCTGAAGGAACGCGCAGCATCGGACATCACGGATGCGGTGTCCGATGCCTATGGCGTCGATGCGAAATCCGTCGTCCTGTATTTTTTCGACACGCAGCAAAGCGATGCATTCCACGCGGGTGTCGCCGCGACTTGACCGATCACCTGCGCGGTGGCTACAAGCTTCACAAAGATCAAATTTACAGAATTGGACACTAAATTGGATCAACTATACTCGGAAGAGCATCGCATGGTGCGCGACACGGCGCTCCGGCTCGGCCGCGACCTCGTCGCCCCCGCCGCCGCAGAGATCGACCGGCGGGACGAATTCCCACGGGCGGTCTATACGGCCCTGGCCGCACAGGGTCTTTTTGGCGTCGCGCTGCCCGAGGAGGCGGGCGGCAGCGGGATGGATGCGATGGCCGCCTGCATCGTGATGGAAGAGATCGCCAAAGGCTCGGGCGCGGTCGGCAATGCCTATGCGATCCCGGTCGAGGCCGCGCTGTTCCTGCACCACCATGGCACAGCGGCGCAGCAGGCCCTGATTCCCGGCATTCTGGACGGCAGTGTGATTCCGGCCACTGCCGTAACCGAACCCAATTTCGGATCGGATGTGGCCAGCATGACCACCACCGCGCGCCGGGACGGCGAGGATTATATCCTGAAGGGCACCAAGGCCTGGGTGACCTTCGGGCAGATTGCCGATGTGATCATGGTCTTTGCCAAGACCGATCCCGCCGCCGGTCATCGCGGCATTTCCTGCATTCTGGTGGAAACCAACCGGCCAGGCGTCGTGCGCGGCAAATCCGAAGAACTGCTGGGGATGCACGGGCTTGCGGAATGCATGATCAGCTTTGACGAGGTGCGCGTGCCGGTAAGCAACCGAGTCGGGCCGGAACATGGCGCCTTCAAGATGGCGATGGAGAATTTCAACTTCTCACGCCTGATGATGTCTTCCATGGCCCTCGGGATGACGCAGGCGGCGATGGAGGATGCCATCGCCTACGCCCATGACCGGACCCAGTTCGGCAAACCGATCTTTGAGTTTCAGGCCGTGCAGTTCATGATCGCGGATATGGCCAAGGACATTGCCGCCGCGCGCCTGCTGATCCATCATGCGGCACGGCTCTATGATGCGGGGCAGCCCATCGCGCTGGAGGCGGCGCAGGCCAAGCTGTTCACCACCGACATGGCGCAGGGCCATATTTCCAACGCCTTGCAGATCCACGGCGGCAATGGCTATTCACGCGAATTCCGCATTGAACGGCTGTTCCGCGACGTACGGCTGAGCCAGATCTACGAAGGCACCAATCAGATCCAGCGCATCATCATCGCGCGCCAGATGCAAAAGGCCTATGCATGAGCCTGTATTATGAAGATGTCGACATCGGTCACAGCTACACGACCGCGGCCCATCAGATCACGTCACAGGACATTGCCGATTTCTGCCGCCTGACACGGGACCATCACCCCTTGCACACCGATGAGGCCTATGCCCGCACGGCGGGTTTTTCGGGCATCATTGCGCATGGCCTCTATGGGCTCGCGCTGATGGAGGGGCTGAAGACGCAGCTGCACCTTTATGACGCAAGCTCGATTGCCTCCCTCGGCTGGAATGATGTGCGGTTCCTGCAGCCGATGGTGGCGGGCGACCGCCTGCATGTGGAAATGACCTTCACCGCCAAGCGCAAAAGCGGATCGCGTCCGGCGGGCATCATCACCGAAAAGGTCAGCCTCATGTTTGACGATGGCCGGGTGGCAATCACCGGCGCGCATATCTCCTTGATTCAGATCGCACCGCAAGGAATGGTCAGCGCATGACGCATGATTCCCCGATTGCCAGCCCCGCAGCCCCTGCCGATGAAAACTCGGTTGATCAGGTCACCCGCTTGATCCGAGAGGATATTTTATCCGGCAGGTTGCGGCCCGGCGACCGGTTGAAGACCGCGGAACTGGCACAACGGCTGGGCTTTTCGACCATGCCGCTGCGCGAGGCATTGCGCAAACTCGAGGGGGAAGGGCTGGTCGAGATTGAGCCGAACCGCGGCGCCACCGTGCGTCAGCTCGACCGCTCCTACGTGACCGATCTCTATGAGCTGAACACCGAATTGCGCATTTTCGCCATGCGGCGGGGCATGGCAACGCTGACGCTGGCGCGGATCGACGAGCTGGAGACGCTGGCCGCCGAGTATCACGACAAGATCACCAGCGGCGCGGATGATGCCGCGCTTGAGATCAACCGCCGGTTCAATGCGCGGCTGGTAGAATTTGGCGGCAACAAAGAGGCGCTGCGGGTGTTCTTGCGCGGTTGGGACACGATTTTTGCCTTTCGCCGCAGCTATGGCTACGGCAGCGGGCGGCGGCGGATCATGGCGCAGGAAATGAAACTGCTGCTGGAGGCGATGCGCCGCCAGGACGTGGCGGGCGCCGAGGCCATTTTGCGGATGCAAAATGCCGCGATGATGGAAGATCTGGTGGCGCGGCTGCCGGGTTGAGGCCCCCGCCTGCCCACCGCCGCCACCGGCGGCACCGGCACAACAGGGTGCGGGCCGCCGCCCCGGCTGCGGCCCGGCCTCACTTACCGGAAGGCCTGACTGGTGCCACGGTCGAGATAGAGCCCCGCCCCCATCGCGCCCGTCACCTTCTGCCCATCCCAGACGGTCTGCCCGCGCAGGATGGTGCGCACCGGCCAGCCGGTCACCTGCATCCCCTCATAGGGGGTATAGTCACAATCGTGGTGCAGCAGGCTTTGCGACAGCGTCACCTCACGCGCGGGATCCCACAGGGTGATGTCGGCATCCGCGCCCACCGCAATCGTCCCTTTGCGCGGATAGAGCCCGAAGAGCCGTGCCGGATTGGTCGCGGTCAGCGCCACGAACCGCTCGGCCGAGATCCGGCTTTTCGAGACGCCTTCGGAAAACAGGATCGGCAGCCGCGTCTCGATGCCCGGAATGCCATTGGGCACCCAGCGAAAGGCCGTGCGGGCCCCCGCCACGTCCTTGCCCTTGGGGTCGTCGAACCGGAACGGGCAATGGTCCGAGGAGAATATGTCAAAGGTGCCATCGCGCAGCCCTTCCCATATCGCCTCCTGGCTGTCGCGGTCACGCGGCGGGGGCGAGCAGACATATTTCGCCCCTTCAAAATCCATGTTCAGACCCTTCAGGTCATCGGCCTCAAGCGCGATATACTGCGGGCAGGTTTCGGCCCAGATGTTCATGCCGCGCCGCTTGGCCCATTGGATCTGTTCCATCGGCTCGCGCCCGGAGACATGCACAATCGTGATCGGCACATCGGTCAGCTCCGCATGCGAGATCGCCCGGTGAGTCGCCTCCCTCTCCACGCTTTGCGGGCGGCTTTTGGCATGAAAATAGGGGGCGGTCTGCCCCGCCTCTTCGAGGCGCCGGGTCATGTAGCGGATGGCGTCATAGCCCTCGGCATGCACCATCACCATCGCCTTTTCGCGCCGCGCCAGATCAAAAACCTCCAACAGCTGCGCATCATTCAGGACCATGTCATCATAGGTCATGAACACCTTGAATGAGGTATAGCCGTCCTTCACCAACGCGGGCAGCTCTTGTCCCATCACCTGCGGCGTCGGGTCGGTGATGATCAGATGAAACGAGGTATCCACATAGCATTTCCCGTCCGCCGCCGCGTGATAGGCCGCAACGGCCGCGCGCAGCGATTGCCCCTTTTGCTGCAGGGCAAAGGGCATCACCGTCGTGGTCCCCCCTGCCGCCGCCGAGCGGGTGCCGCTTTCAAAGCCATCGGCCATCACCACGCCGCCGCCCTGATATTGCTCCAGATGCACATGAGCGTCGATCCCGCCGGGCAGGGCCAACAGCCCGGCGGCATCAATCTCGGTGCGTGCAGCGCCGACATCTTCGGCAACCGCAACAATCCGGCCGTCCCGGATGCCGATTTCGGCCCGGAAGCGGTCGCCCGCGGTGACAATTTCTGCGTTGCGAATGGCGGTGTCCAGCATCGTGCCCCTCATGGTCAAGAAATGGGCGGCGCGGGCAGGCCCAGCGCCGCCGGGAATTATTCCGTCATCGCCTTGAACAGGGCTTTTTGCCCGTCGGTGGTCAGCGCGCTCTCATAGAGCGGCTTGGACGCGGCCACGAAGGGCGCCAGATCCGGATAGGTAACCGTCACACCCTGCGCTTCAAAAGATTTGATCAGCGGCGTTTCCTGCTCTTCGACATAGCCGCGTTGCCACTGCGCCGCCTCGCGGCCCGCATCCATCAACGCGGTCTGGATCTCTGCCGGCAAGGCGTCAAAGGCGGATTTCTGCATCGAAACGGGCGCGGTCATGTTCAGCCAGCCGATCGGCGCGAAATCCGGCGCCACTTCGTAAAACTTCATCCCCTCATAGCCGGTCGAGGCCCCCTCCGCGCCGTCAACCACCCCTGCCTGCAGCGCGCCGTAAAGCTCGGAATAGGACATCGGAGTCGGATTGGCGCCATAGGCCCGGAAGGCCTCGACATGCACCGGGTTTTGCATGGTGCGGATTTTCATCCCCGCCAGATCCTCCATGCTGTTCACCGGCTTCGAGGTCATCAAATGCCGCATCCCCGAGGAGAATACCGCGATCAGTTGCAGGTTCTTGGCATTGGCATCCGCCTCCATCAGATCCATATGCGCATCCACTTTCTCACCCAGACCGGAAACCGAGGGGAAGAGGAAAGGCAGGTCAAAAACCTTGAATGAATCGACATAGTTGGACAGCATCGCGTTCGAGGTCATCGCCATATCGAGCGAGCCGAGCATCACGCCTTCGATCAGCTGCTGTTCGTCGCCCAGCTGGCCGCCGGGGAAGATTTCAAGGGTGGCCGCGCCATTGGTCTTGGCCTCCAGCAGCGCGCGCATTTTCTGCAGGCCGACATCTTGCACCTCGTTGGCGGCATTGGTGTGCGCGACGCGCAGCGTGTAATCGGCGGCATATACCGGCAGCGCCAGAAGCGTTGCGGCGGCGGTCAGGGCAATCAGGGTTCTGTTGGACATGGTCGTTTCTTTCATTTTTTGGGTGGGGAGAACGCGGGAAAGGCAGCCCCGCCCTCAGGGGATCAGCACCGAGGGCAGCCACAGCGAGATGGCGGGGACGAAAGTCACAAGCAGCAGGGCCGCCAGCATGCAGACGAAGGGCAGCAAGACCTTTCGGGAGACTTGCTCGATCCGCCGCTCTGCCACCGAGGCGGCGACATAGAGGCAAATTCCATAGGGCGGGGTGATCAGCCCGATCGACAGGTTCAGCGCGGTGATGATGCCGAATTGGGCCGGGTGGATGCCAAAGCTCTGCGCAATCGGCAAAAGGATCGGCAGCAGGATCAGCACGGCGGAAATGCTCTCCATGAACATGCCCACCACCAGCAACAGCAGGTTGACGATCAGCAAGAACACCACTCGGCTGTCGGTCAGCCCGGTCAGCCAGTCCCGCAGCATCTGCGGAAAGCCCTGGGTTGCGATGATCCAGGTGAAAACGCTGGCCGTCGAGATGATGATCAGCACGGTGGCTGACAGGCTGATCGCGCGCATGAAGATCCGGGGCAGATCGCGGGGCTTCAGCTCACGGTAGATCACCATCGTCACGACGAGCGTGGTGAACAGCGCGACGCAGGCCGCCTCGGTCGCCGTGAAGACGCCGCCGACAATGCCGCCAATGATGATTGCCGGAACGGCCATGCCGGGCAGCGCATCCCAAAACCCAAGCAGCAACCGCCCCAGCGTGAAGGCTTCGGTATCGCGGTAGGCGGCGCCGTGGCGCTTGGCATAGAGCCAGCAGCCCAACAGCAGGCCCGCCACGACGATCAACCCCGGGATCACGCCGCCCAGAAACATCGCGCCGATGGATTGGTTGGCGGTTACCGCGATCACGATCAACACGATCGAGGGGGGGATGATCGAGGCGAGCGCGCCAGAGGCCGCAATCACCGCCGCCGCCAGGTCAATATCATAGCCGCGTTTGCGCATCTCTGGCGTCATCACGGCCGCAATGGCCGCCGTATCGGCCGAACCAGAGCCCGAGATCGCGGCCAGACCGGTGCCGGTGACAATCGCCACCAGATAGAGGCTGCCGGTGATCCAGCCCACCAGCGCGCCCGCCAGGGTCACGAAACGGCGCGCGATGCCGCCCGCTTCCATCAACAGGCCCGCCGCCACGAAGAAAGGAATGGCCATCAGTGTGAAGGAGTTGATGCCGCCATAGACGCGCTGCGCGACGATCGACAAAGGGACGGTCGTGGTCAGTTCAATCGCCAGAAGCGCGGCAATACCAAGCGCCAGAACAATCGGTGTGCCCGAAAACAGCAGGACCAAAAATCCGGTGACCGCGACGATCATAGACCCGTCCCCCCGGACACCGCGCCCCGCGGCCGCAAAACCTTTGGCACGCTGGCCAGCGCGAATTCCAGCAGGAAGTAGCCAAAGCCCACCGGCAAAGCCATGTAGGGCACCGCCATCGGCATTTGCAGCGCGGGCGATTTCACCATGAACCCGATGGCCACCATCGCGGTGGAGGCCACCGCAACCACGCCCAGAAACCACATGCCCAAGATCAGGCTGAGGCTGCCAAACAGGCGCTGCACGGCCACCGGTGCCTTCTGGATCAGGAAATTCACGCCGACATGCTGGTTGTGCCGCATGGCGATCCCCGCCCCCAGAAGGGTCAGCCAGATCTGCGCGAAAGTTGCGGTCTCTTCGCTCCAGGCGATGGAGTAATTGAACAGGTACCGTCCCAGAATTTGGAACAGGATGGCACAGGCCATATAGGCCAGCGCGGACAGGGCCAGCACATCGACACAGCGGCGCAAAAGCCGCAAAGCCCGCGTCATCACGCGCCCGAACTTTTGAAAAAATTCTCTACCAAACAATACGTTACGAATGTGACCAGTCCGGCGATCCGCCATGACGTCATTCCTTTTTTCAGGGATCTCGCGTGAGTCCGACCAGCAACCTATCGCTGCCTTCACGTTATCCGCTCCGTCACAATGCAGAAGGCCAGCGACTATAAATTAATCAGGGCCAACTATTTAACGGCCGGTTTTTCCAGATATTCCCGCGAATGCTCGGTTAGATTTGACGCAGGCCATCAGGCCGACGAACACAGATCGGGCAAAAAATGAGCATGAGACCAAATTCCGTGCAGGCAGAAAACGCCACCCTCCCGTCACAAGATCCGCAGCTGGGATTGGCGTTTTGCATTTTGGGCCGCGCCGAATCCATTCTGCTGGCGCGCGGCGCGGGCTTTGATTTCGCCGTGGTGGATATGGAGCACGGCCCGCTGGGTCTGGACCAATTGGGGCAGATGGCAGCGGTGGGCCGGGCCCTGCACATGCCGGTCTATGGCCGCGTCACCGGGCCGCGTTCACCCGATCTGGCGCGCGTGCTCGATTGCGGCGCGACCGGGGTCATCATCCCCCATGTGGACAGTGTGGAAGACGCCCGCCACATCGCCGCGCAATGCCGTTTCGCGCCCATCGGGCAACGGGCGCTGCCCGGCCCCCTGCCGCTGGCGGACTACCGGCTGGCCGCAGCGGCCGAACTCTGTGCCGCCGCAGAGACGGAAGTGCAGCTGTTTGCGATGATCGAAAGCGCCGCGGGCCTGTCCGCGGTCACCGGCATTGCCGCCACGGCGGGGATCAGCGGCTTGATCATCGGCACCAATGATCTGGCCGACGGCCTCGGGTTGCGCGGGCAGCCGGAGCATCCCGCCGTGCTGGACGCGTTCAGGGTGATTGCACAGGCGGCGCGGGCGCAGGGCTGCCGCTTTGGCATCATGGGCCTGCCCCCTGCCCTGTGGCGCAGCCACGGCAAAGATCTGGGGGCCGATCTGATCGTCCTGACCAATGACACCAATCTGATCCACGAGGCCGGCCAGGCACAGCTGACCGCCGCGCGCGCCCGGCTGGCTTAGGGCGCGCTGTCTGACGCCGCCGCTTGCCCGGCCATCTCCGCCAGACGCTGGCTCACGCGCCGGCCGAAATCCGCGATGAACCGCTGTGTCTGGCGCGAGGGGTCTTTGGACTTCAGCAGGGCCGCGGACAAATCGAACGTCAGGTCGGGACCATAGGGGCGGATCACCAACCCCGGCCGCAATGCGTCATAGGCCGTCAGCTCATCCACCAAGGCCACGCCCCAGCCTTCCCGTACGATCCGCGCGGCGGCATTCATGAAACGGGTTTCGATGTTGGGGCGGTAGTCCAACCCATTGGCCCGAAAGCTTTCGGCCATCACGAGGCCAATGCGGTTGGCCACCTGCGGCCCCACCAAAGGCCGCCGCACCAGATCCCGCGGCAGGATCACATCCATCTGCGCCATCGGATCGTCCTGCGCGCACAGGCACACCAGCCGCAAAGGCCGGATCAGCTGATATTGCAGCGCCTGCCGCTCGTAAGCGGCCATGATGAAGCCCACATCCGCCACACCATTTTCAACGATCTGCAGCACGCTGTCCAACGGCCGGGTCTCGAGCGAGACCTGAACCCGGGGATATTTGCGCGCGTAATCCGCAATCACCCCCGGCAGGACGGATTCACTGATTTCCGCCGTGGCTGCCACCCGAACGCGGCCGATCTGGCCCTTTTGCAGATCGGTCGCCCGCTGGTTCACCGCATCGCGCAGCAAGAACAAAGGCTCCGCCTGCTCCAGCAGGATCATCGCCTCTTCGGTCGGTGTCAGACGGTTGTTCACCCGCTCAAAGAGCGCGAAGCCAAGCACCGTTTCCGTGTGACGAATGGTGTTGGAGATCGAGGGCTGCGACATGCCCAGCCGTTCCGCCGCGCCGACCGTCGTGCGAAACTGCACCACCGCACGGAGAATTTCGAGCTGTCGAAGATTAAGCATTGGTCCGCCCCGCCGTCAAAGCCCCCTCAGCTTTTGGTCATCCGCACCCGGTGAAAGTTGCGCACCTTGTCGCTGAAGGGTCCAAATCCTTTGATAGCGTTGAATTCGGGCGTTTCATAGGCTTCGGGTCCGGTGATCGTGTAAATCGCCACGAAGCGCGCCCCCCCTTCAAGGCAGATTTCCCGGCGCGCATCGATCCAGCCGGGACAGGCCAGAATGTCGGGCAGGTGCTGATGCTCATACCAGTGATCAAATGCCGCCACATGCTCGGGGTCGATATCGACGAAAACCATGTGCGTTTGATGCTGTTGGCTCATGTTCCAAAGTCCAGACAGGGGCGCAGGGCCGCCATCAGGCGGGCGCTTTCGGCGGCAGAAATGCCGGGGGTGGGCGCCCGGCAGGCAGGGCTCGCGATCCGGCCCAAGGCCGCGAGGCAGGCCTTGATCCGCGCGGCGGCCAGATGTCCCGGGGCGGCATAGATCAGCCGCGCAAGGTCAAAGATCACGCCATGGATCGCCCGGGCCTGCGCGATATCGCCCTGCCGCACCGCGCCATCCAGCGCCGAGATCAGATGCGGGATCAGCGCCGACAGGCTGACGGCGCTGCCATCGCTGCCCAACATGTAGCAGGGGAACAGATGCTCATCCCCCGAGGCCATCACCGCCACATCCGGGCGCGCAGCGCGGGCGATCCTGCGCGTCAGGTCATAAGCACGGGTTTCCCAGCTGCCCTCCTTGATGCCAACGACAGCCTCAATCGCCAGCAGACGCTGCAGAACCTCTTCACCATAGGCCGTGCGGCCCGCACCCACCGCACCCTGAAACAGATAGATCGGGGCGCCGGTGGCGCTGGCAATCGCCCGGTGATGGGCTTCGATCGCACGCGGATCTGCGCCCAGCGCCCAGGAAAACGGCGCAAAGACCATGATGGCATCGGCACCGGCCCGCAGCGCCGCCACCGCATCGAGACAGGCCGCATGGCTGGCCTCGGCACTCACCGCCGCAATGATCCGCTTGCCGGGCGCCAGCGCCCGGGCGGCCGCGACCACGTCGCTTTGCTCGGCACGCCCCAGAAAGACGCCCTCCCCCGCATGACCATTCAGCAACAGCCCGTCTTGCAAAGGGTCGGCCAGCACTGCGCTGAAATGTCGTTCAAGGCTGGAAAGGTCCAGCGCGCCGTCCTCCGTCATCGGGCAGATCGTCGCGGCGAAAAGGCCGCCGTGGTCAGCGGGCGCGCTCATGCCAGCACCCCGGCCGTCTGCAATGCCGCGCGCAGCGTCGCGCGGAGGGCATCGGTTTGTGGCAACAGCGGCAGGCGCGGGGCGGCGTTCTTGATCACCCCCATCATCTGCAGGCCATCTTTCATGCGGGTGTGCATGTCGATCACCGGCGCGGGTCCGTAAACCGCGCGGACCACCGGATAGAGGCGGTCATTGGCCGCGCGCATCCGGGCCAGATCCATCGCCTGCGATGCCTGCCACAATTCGGCAATCAACTCCGGCACAAGGCTGGTCAGGCCCGACAGGATCCCGTCGCCCCCCAGCGCCACCTGCGCAAAGAACCAATGGAAATTCGAGGGCAGCAACGCGGTGTCGGGCGCAGATCTGGCAATCGCCCGCCGGTTTTCATCATAGGCCAACAGCGTGGCGCTGCCTTCCTTGACCGCGATCACCTCGGGGATTTGCACCACTTCGCTCAGCACCTCCGTCGACAGCCCGAAACCGGAGGCAATCGGGAACTGGAAATGCGAGAGCGGCATCCCGACTTCCCGCGCGAGGCGTTCAAACAGATGGACCGCGGCCTTCGTAGTGGTATTGCCCCCGCCCAGCGCCTCGGCGGGAAAGATCACCGCCACATCGGCACCCGCCTGGCGGGCGGTTTCGGCCTGCCGCAAAGCGTCGGGCAGGCCCGTCGGGATGATCCCCGCCAGCAACGGCCGCCCCGCGCCGATATGATCGCGCGTGCGGCGGATCACCTCAAAGCGTTCGGTGTCGCTGAGCGCGGTGGCCTCGCCCGCATGGCCATTGACGAAAACGCAATCGGTGGTCTGCGGGCGCGCGCAATGCTCCAGCACCGCCGCATATCCGTCCCAGTCAATTGCGCCGGTCTCGTCAAAGGGCAGCACAGTGGCCACGGTCACGCCGTGAAGATCTTTGCCGGTCAGCGTCATGCAGTCACCTTTTTGCGCGGAAATTTCAACGTGGCATCGGCTTTTAACACCTGCACCCCCTCTTCATTCGTGGCACTGGCCTGCCAGTCCACCGTGCGGTTTTCCGCGTCGATGGCGGCAATCCAGATGTCAAAGCGGATGGTGTCCCCGTAGCGCACCGCCCCGGTGAACCAAAAGCTGTCGCGGATGGAGACCCCCAGCGTTCCCACCAGATCCGAGGTCAGCACCGAAGTGCAAATTCCCGCGACAAGGATGCCCGGCGCCAGCCGCGCACCAAAGCGTGTCCCGGCGGCATAGTCATCATCCACATGCACGGGGCCAAAATCGCCGGTGGCGGCGATATACATGGCGCCATCCGCCTCGGTCACGGTCTTTGAGACCGAAACACGGTCGCCCACGGAGAGCGCATCAATCGGTGTCAGCTCATACATCGCCTAGCCCCCGTTGACCGGGCGCAACCGCGCCTCGCCGGTCATCACGCTTTCCGTGCCGACCTGACCGAGGAGCGCGCACAGGACGTCACCCTCATCCGTGAACCCGGTCACCCGCACGGTGGCGGCCAGCGTTTCCCCAAGGAGCACCGGGCGGGCGAAAACAAAACCGATCTGCGCGATGCAATGGCCCGCACCGCCGATCTGCGCCAGCCCGGTGGTGAACAGCGCCCCCGCCACCAGCTCAAAGGCAAGGGAAGTGGAAAAGCCCTGCGCCACCGCCCGCGTGCGGTCCACGTAGAGCGCGCCGAGATTGCCGGATATGCCGGTGAAGAACCCCTGATCGGCCACGCTCAGGGTTTTGCGAAAGCTGGCCGATTGGCCAACGGTGGGGGATGCCTGTGTCATGAATAGCTCTCGTGCCGGGGGGATCAGAGGGTGAGGCCCCGTTTGATGACCGAGCGGGCGATCAACATCCGGTGGACTTCAGAGGTGCCATCGTAAATGCGGGTGACGCGGGCATCGCGGTAGATGCGCTCCAGCGGCAGTTCCTTGGTGAAGCCGTAGCCGCCGAACATCTGGATGCCGCGATCCGCGACGCGCCCCAGCATTTCGGACGCATGCACCTTGACCATCGACACCTTGTCGCGCGGGTCCAAGCCCTGATCGACTTCCCAAGCGGTGTTCAGGACCATCATCCGTGTCGCGAAGATGTCAATCGCGCTGTCGGCGACCATTTGCTGCACCATCTGGAAGTCGCCAATCGGCTGGCCAAATTGCTGGCGCGTGGCCGCGTGCTGCCGCATCATCTCCAGCACCCGCCCGGCCATGCCCACCGCCCGCGCGCCGATATGGCCCAGACGGATGCCGCCCACATTGGCCATCATCACCCGAAAGCCATCGCCCACCGCGCCCAGGACATTGTCCCGGGGGATGCGCACATCGTCGAAGGTCAGCTCGGCGTGACCATAGCCGCGATGGCCCATCATCTTTTGATTGCGCACCACGTTGAAACCCGGTGTATTCTTGTCAACGAGCAACAAGGTGATCCCGCCACGCGCGCGCTTTTCGGCATCCGTCACCGCCATGACGATCACGTAATCCGCGATATCGCCATCGGAGATGAAATGCTTGGTGCCGTTCAACACCCAGCTGTCGCCGTCCAGATGCGCATGGGTCTTGATCGCCGCCGCATCTGAACCCGCGCCGGGTTCGGTGATTGCCATCGCACAGATCTTTTCCCCCCGGACGGTGGGATAGAGATAGGTTTCACGCAGATCCCCGGTAAGGTGATCCAGCATCGGGTAAACCTGACCGAAAATCCGCCGGATCAACGCATCCGAGGTCTGGCCCAACTGCTCTTCGACCAGACACATGTCCATGACGCCAAGTCCGGCACCGCCGGACGCGGCCGACATGTTCATCGCATAAAAGCCCAGCGCCTGCGCCTCGGCCTTGACCGTGGCCAATTTCGCAGGCGGGATCTGCGCCGCCTCTTCGGTCTCCATTTCCAGGGGCTGTACTTTGTCCCGGACAAAGCGCCCCACCGCATCGGTGATCATGCGTATGTCGTCTGACTGTGAAAAATCCACAATGATCTCTCCTGTTGCGGCCCGGATCAGCCGCGCATTCTGTCGGTTTCGGCAACCGCCCCTTGGGCGATCAGCGCCTCAATTTCGGCCTCTGACAGGCCCGCTTCGCGCAAAATCTCGCGGCTTTGGCCGCCAAGCGCGGGCGGCAAACGCCGCACGCCGGGGCTGGCACCGTCATAGCGCACCGGATGCGTCAGCATGACCAGCGGCGTGCCTGCCGGGGTCGCAACCGTGGTAAATGCCGCCAGATGCTGCACCTGCGGATTGGTGCGCAATCCATCGTAATCTTCGATTTTCTCGTGCCAGATCCCGGCGGCCGACAGGGCAAGCAATGCCGCCTCCGTGCTCAGAGCCGCCATCCCCTGCGCCACCTTGCGCGAGATTTCACCCCGGCGCTCAAATCCGTCGGTTGCGGTGAAATCGGCCAGTTCCGGCAGGTCCAGCGCACGGCTCAGATCTGCCGGGGTGGACATCGAAATCATCACATGCCCATCGCGGGTCGCATAGACCCCATAGGGGCCGGGGCTGAACCAATTGGCCATGCCCTCGGCGCCCCGCGGACCGGCATGTTCGGCACCGTTCATCCAGGCGGTGATCGATTCCCCCTGCAGGTCCATCGCCGCCTGCAGCATGTTCACCTCCACCCGGCGCGCCACACCCGTGCGTTCGCGCTCAAAGAGCGCCGCCACAATCCCCGCCACGGTCAGGGCCGCGGCATGGTGGTCAATCGGCACCGAGCCCACGGCGACCGGACCGCCTTCCATACTGCCCGTATGCGCCGCCATCCCGGTCATCGCCTGCAGCAAGATGTCCTGACCGGGGCGCTTGGCAAAGGGCCCGTCGGCACCATAGCCCGTGGTTGCCGCATAGATGACGCCGGGGTTGATCTTGCGCATCTCGGCCTCGGAGAGGCCCAGCTTCTCCAGCGTGCCCGGCCGGAAATTCTCCATCACCACATCGGCGGTGGCGATCAACCGGCGCACCGTTGCCAGCCCGGCTTCGGATTTCAGATCCACCGCGATCGAGCGTTTGTTGCGCCCGGTGGTCACATGATTGACCGAGATATCCTCGACAAAGCGGTTGCCCACCGCCCAATTGCGCTGAAAGGCCCCGGTAAGCGGCTCGACCGCAATCACATCCGCGCCGATGTCCCCGAGATGCTGCGCCGCAGCGGGTCCCGACAGAAAGTGGTTGAAGCTTAAAACCCGGATACCGTCCAACGCGCCCATTTGGTGCCTTTCTGCTGTCAGTCGGGCAAGGCTAGGTCAAGGTCATCGCACTGTGAATATAGGAAACTATGCTAATCCTGCGGTATAGAATTGGTTATGCGAATACTCTGATCTGCTGTATCGCCCCGCGGGCCACGAACGGGGTGAAGAAACCAGGGCAGGTTGCGGAACTGGCGGCGCCCGCGCAAAGCCTTGGCGCTGTCACGGCCTGAGGCTGCCGCAGCGATATCAAGTCTGGCGGTGACATCCGCGGCCCGCATGCCATGACGGCGCGTCCGGCAGGTGACGCCGCCTGTCAGCTGACCTCAGGGGAGAGGGCCGACGCGGCGCGAGGGGCGTGAAGGACGCTTTTCGGTTTCGGCAGACGCGCGCGTTGAGCGGGGCTTGCGCCGGGCCTCGTCTCAGGTGCAGGCTGTGTTTGCCCGGAGCAGGTGCCGCCAGAAAATCCGGCACGGGCTTTCGATGCGCTTTTATTTTTTCTTTGGTTTCAGAGGCTTTCGATTGCCAGCTCCGATCATCATGCCCGTATCGCCCGTGGTATTTCCCCTCGATTCCCCCTTTTCGAACAGAACCGAAGTCAGACAAACAGCGCTGTCGGATGGACGGTTTCTGATCACCTGGCGAGAGATCGTTGTCGAGGCGGACGGAAGTGACATTTTTGGCTGTCTGCTCGACGATCGGGGACAGCCGCTGGGAGAGCCGTTCCGGGTCAACAGCACAGCAGAGGCCGCGCAGACGCAGGCGACGTCTATCGCGCTGGCGAATGGCGGGTTTGTGGTGGTGTGGGAATCTTTCGGGCAGGACGATTTTCAGCCGTCCAGCAGTTTTTCCAGCTCTTCTGATTTCAACCGTGCCCGACAGCGCGGGGTGTATCAGCAGGTTTACGACGCCGACGGCAACCCTGTCGGCGGCGAGGTTCTGGTCAACACCGGGCTGGTCTACGCCGACCAACATGATCACCGGATCACGGCGCTGGATGACGGCGGCTATGTGGTCACATGGCAAAGCGCGGATTTCAGATTTCAGAACGCCGATCTGTATCAACAGCGCTTTGACGCCACAGGCCAGCCCCTGGGCGGGAATGTCCGCGTAGAAACCTCGTTTGATGTCAGCATCGGAACAAGCGTCTTTCCTGACCGAGTTCCCTATGAGGCCCCGCCGGCAATTCAGACCGACGCCGATACGCTGACCCGCGTTTGGGGAAACTCATCCTACAGCAACGTCTTGTTGTTTCAAAACGATATGGGCGGTGTCTCTCAGCGCGTCGTCAATCTTGGGCCTGGCAACTCCCCAGACATGGTGCTGCTGGCGGATGGTTCTTTGTTTATTGCCTGGGTGACGCACGTGCCCGAAAGCACGAGCAATACGCGCATCGTGGCGGGGCGGTTTTCGGCAGACGGGGTGGCATTGCAACCCATGGTGTCGCTGGACACCACCGTCAGGGAGTGGGAGAGCAATCCTCAGATCCTGCTGCTTCAGAGCGGCGCCATTCTTGTCACTTGGTATAACCAAGAAAATCACACCGTTCAGGGGCGCTTGGTGTCGGCAGACGGAACCACCCTGACGGACGAAATACAGATGGCCCCGGAGGGGCTGCGCCCCTCCCGTTGGGCGCTGTCGGAGAATACCGATGGTACAATCTCTCTGGCAATGAACTACGATATGTTGAGCGGGGGATCCGTCAACAATTCCAACTTGGGCACGGATATTGCTGTTCAGACCTTCGTTGTCGATCTGGCCCTGCCGGTCCGGGTGCTGAGCAGTGGCGCCGACGCCTTTACCGCTTCCGCCTCGGTCTGGTTTGTCGAGGGGCGTGGCGGCAATGACACCATCACCGGCGGCGCGGAAGACAATGTGTTCTACGGCCAGGCCGGGGATGACAGCCTCGTCGGGGCGGGCGGGAACGACTCCCTTTGGGGCGGGGCTGGCAACGACGTCATGATCGGCGGCGCGGGCGACGACCTGCTGCAGGGCGGCGACGGGGATGACACCCTTTCTGGTGGGGCCGGCGACGACCAGTTGTTCGGCGGTGTCGGTTTAAATCACCTCTACGGCCATACGGGGAATGACCTGCTCGTCGCGCGCCACAATGATTATCACCCCTACGTTGGGGGCGGCTACACGGCCATCCTCGACGGGGGGAGCGGCAATGACACTTTGCGCGGCGACGTCATGAACACTTACGCAGCCGGGGGCGATGGCGATGACCTGATCACCCACGCCAGAGTGGTGCGCGCGGGGGAGGGGAATGACACGATTGTCGGCGGCACCTTGATTGTCAGCGGCGCCTCGTTTGACGGCGGCGGCGGGATTGATGTTCTGGTGCTGCAAGACACTTTTGTCGACCTGCAGACAGGCGATTTCGGCACCAATAACTATCGGCGCGACCCGACAATCTCTGGCCATTTCGAAGGGATCGAGGTGGTGGTCCTGACCGGAGCTTCGTCGACACGCAACGTGATCGGCAGCACGGGAGATGATATCGTCTACTTTTCCAAATTCTACTTCGTCGCCTCGGGCAATGACGGCGACGACTATTTCGAATGCACCTATCAGCTGGGCTTGTCGCGCCCGGCGCAGGATTTCTACGGGTCATTGCGCACGGCGACGATTGACGGCGGTGCGGGCAATGACACGATCATCGGCGGGTTGATGGACAGTACCTTCACCGGCGGCACGGGCAACGACTGGCTTCAGGGCCACCATTTCAACGACACGCTGACGGGCGACAGTGGCAATGACACGCTGATCGGCGGTGCCGGGCGCGACAGCCTCATCGGTGGCTCTGGCAACGATCTGCTGCTGGGCGGCGAGGGTCGCGACACGCTGCGGGGCGGCAGTGGTGCCGACACGCTGGACGGGGGGGCCGGGCTGGATGTGCTCTATGCCGAAGGCGGACAGAATGTGCTGACCGGGGGCGGGGCCGCCGATGTCTTCGTCTTCAGCAGCGCCGAGGCCCAAACCGTGGTGACCGACTTCACCCCCGGCGTGGACCAACTGGATTTTTCAGGCCTGACGGGCAACGCCGGGTTCCTCGCGATGACCTGGGGAGATCTGACCTATTCCCGGATCGGCGATTTTGGCACAGCCGGGCCTGCGTACCGTGGCCTCCGCATCTCGCAGGTTGGTGACGACGTCCAGATCGAGGTCACAACGGCCCCCGGGAATGAGGCCAAGAACGACCTCCCCCTCAGCATTCTGCTGCAAGGCGTATCATTGGACGCGCTGACGGCAGGCGACTTCCTGTTTTGAGCTCCCCGGGCATGGGGCCCGCGCCACCTGCGGCACAAACCGTGCCTTTGGGGCATTGAGGCAACGGGTCTGGCGGCGGTTTGGTGCGGGTCCCCGTGGTCGGGTCATGTGCCGCGCAAGGAGAGGCTGTCCTGCAGACAGGGGGGGCCGCGGCGCGACCGCCCTCCCCCGCCCTCAGCAACACAAGGGCCTGCCACCGGCGGCGCCCTTCTTTCAACCGGCAACCGTCGTCCAATCCAGGCCAAAGCGGTTGAGATATTTCCGCCAAAAGAACCGCATCATCATCCTGCGCAGCGGCGTCCCACGGCGCACAGTCTTGCGATCTCAGCCTCGACCATGGTCACAGTGACGCGCCCGTATCCGGCCAGCACAGACATCCGGCGCGCCGGGGCCTGAAGATCGCGCAGATTTCCCGGCCAGACCGTCGCGGGGCTTGCGCAAAGCGCAGATAGCGGTCGAGCGCGTCGAGGTTTGGAACCGGTTTTGCGGTCCAGAACCCGTTTCTCTGCGGGAACAGAGTGCCGCATGCCGCACAGACGCAAATGGGCGCGCAGGGCGACGGCAACCACTGTCTGTTCATCGGCCGCTCGCGTGCTACCGGGCGGGTGGCGATGGTGACGCATCACGGGTCGCGCGGCTTGGGCCGGCTGCTCTGCAAGGAAGCGAGGGCGGTGGCGGAACAGGTCCGTGAGGCGCGCACTCCCGAGACGCGGCGGCAAAACGCTAGGATCCCCGCGGACACCGAAGAAGGGCAGAATTATGGGGCCGCGCTGCAGATCAGTCGCAGCTGGACCAAGGCGCACCACAACGCTCGGAATCAGGCGGTGGTGGAACAGCTGCGCGCCAGGCCATGGGACAGCCACCGGAACGGGCCGAATTTCACCCTTCGCCGGGGTGACCTGTTTTTGTCACGGTAAGGGGGCAACGCCCGCCTGAGGCGGCTATGCCGAGGATGCAACGGGTCTGACCCTGATCCCGCTGAACGTGGCAGAGCCGGATCAGATGGTGAAGGGGCACGGCGCAGGCCATGCGCTTGGCTTTGCGCCGCATGGGGCGGGGCGCAAATTCTCGTGCTGCGGGCACCGGTGCCGCATGGGATCAACGACACCGGCACAGATGCTTGTGGCGGCGACGGCGGCGCCCGACATCAGGTTTCATGCCGCAAAGGCCGACGCTTGCGAACTGCCGTCACGTTGCAATCGCGCGGGCGCGGTGATGGCGCAGATCCGCGATCTATGGTCTGGCGGATGTGGTCGACTGCATATTTCCGTCCGGCTGCATCATGGCGGGCGATGTACCCCCCGGGGCAAGGACGGCGGACCCTGCCGTAACCGTGTCCGGTCAGGAAGCCAGAAGGCCATCCTAACGGCCCCGGATCTGCTGCCGGTCACAAGGCGCGCAGGGTTCCGGGCCTCAGGGTTCCGGGCGCTGCACCCATTGGCCCTCGTCCGGGCGAGGCAGGCGGCAGGAGGAATGCCGTCCACAACAAAAATCCGGGATGAAAGATCCTGAAAGCCCTCAACCGCGTAACCTCAGGGAGCAGGGAAGAGGTGATGATGAGCCTGAGACATCCGGCCGGGGACGAAACCGCAGGCGCGACCGTTTTCTACGACGGGGCCTGCCCCCTTTGCCGTGCCGAAATCGGGATCTACCGCAAGGCAGCGGGCGCGGATGCGCTGCGCTTTGTGGATCTGTCGGACCCGGCGGCAGCGCCTCCCGAAGGGGTGAGCCGTGCCGAGGCGCTCGCGCGGTTCCATGTTCGCGCAAGCGATGGCCGCCTCGTGTCAGGGGCGGCGGCCTTCGCGGAACTCTGGGCGCAGCTGCCGCGCTGGCGCGGGCTTGCGTGGGTGGCGCGCAGACCGGGGCTGCGTCGACTGCTCGAATGGACCTACCGGGGCTTCTTGCACCTGCGCCCCTGCATCGTCTGGCTCTGCGTGCGAACCTTCGGGGCGCGAATATGATGAACCCGCCGCCGCAGACCCCGGCGCAGGGCTATTGGCGCGTCAGCCTGCTCGCCACGGCATTGGCCACCGCGAGCATCCCGATCTACATCCATCTGCCGGGATTTGCCGCGATGCGGTTCGGCCTGTCGCTCCGCGAGGTCGGGACGATCCTGCTGGTGATCCGCATCGTGGATTTTCTGCAAGACCCGCTCCTGGGCTGGATGACCGACCGCTGGCCCGCGCATCGCGCCCGCTTCGCGGCCCTCGCGATGGGCACGCTGGCGGTGGGATGCCTCGCGGTATTCACGCTGCCGCCGATGGGGGGGCCGGCGCTCTGGCTCTTGCTCGGGCTGGTCATCGCCTTCACCGGATACAGCCTGGGCACGATCCTGCTCTATGGTCAAAGTGCGGCTTTCGCGGGCACGGGACAGGCTTCTGCCCAGTTCGGCCTTGCCGCCTGGCGCGAAACAGGCGTGTTGATCGGGGTCACCCTCGGGGCCATCGCGCCGACCGTGCTGGCGCGCATCTTGCCTGACAGCGACGGCTATGCCGCCTTCGGAGCGCTGGTCGCCGTGCTCGCAGTCATCGCGGTTGTGCTGGCGCGACCGCTCTGGCGCAGAACGCAAGCTGCCTCACTCCGGCTGAACTGGCGGGATCTGCGCGGGTCGGGCGCGGGCTGGTTGTTGCTGCTGGCCTTTGTCAACAGCCTGCCGGTGGCCGTGACCTCAACGTTGTTTCTGTTTTTCGTGGGCGATCGCCTCGGCCTCCCCGATCTTGCGGGGGGCTTCCTGATCCTGTTCTTCATCGCCGCCGGGGCCAGCGCGCCGGTCTGGGGACGAATGGCCCGGCGCTTTGGCGCGCGGCGGGTTCTGCTGGCCGCGATGACCCTCGCCATTGCGAGCTTTATCGGAGCCTTTGCCCTTCCCCCCGGCGCGGCGCTGGCCTTTGCCGCGATCTGCATCGGCTCGGGCCTGGCGCTTGGGGCCGATATGGTCATTCTGTCGGGGCTTTTCACCGCGGCCCTCGCGCGGGCGGGGCTGCAGGCGGGACAGGCTTTCGGCTTTTGGAACTTTAGCGCCAAGGCGACGCTGGCGATTGCCGCGGGCGTAATGTTGCCGCTGCTGCAGCACTACGGCTACCGCCCCGGGGCGGAAAACACCCCGGCCGCGCTGCAGGCGCTCAACCTCAGCTATGCGCTTGTGCCCTGCGCGCTCAAGCTGGCCTCCATTGCCCTCCTGCTGCGATTGCCGCGCGAGACGCTTGACCCCGCGCCCTGACCCGGCGCGGCAGAGAGGTCACGGCATCCCCCGGTGATTGCGCGCAAAGTTGCGCGCGCTGACACCGCGCCATTGACGAACATAAAGAGAACACTACATTCAGCGCCATGACCAGAATGACCCTTCAGAGCAAGCTCGCAATCCTGTCGGATGCCGCGAAATATGACGCCTCCTGCGCCTCTTCGGGGGGTGAGAAGCGGGATTCCCGCAAAGGGGGCCTCGGCTCCTCCGGCGGCAGCGGCATCTGTCACGCCTATACGCCGGACGGGCGCTGCATCTCCTTGCTGAAAATCCTGATGACCAATTTCTGCATCTTCGACTGCGCCTATTGCATCAACCGCGTGTCGTCGAATGTCGAGCGGGCGCGGTTTTCGGTGGAAGAGGTGGTGACGCTGACGCTGGAATTCTACCGGCGCAACTATATCGAGGGGCTGTTCCTGTCCTCCGGCATCATCCGCTCGCCGGATCAGACCATGGCCGATATGGTGCGCATCGCCCGGACCCTGCGGCAAGAGCATGGCTTTCGCGGCTATATCCATCTGAAAACCATCCCCGATGCCGCGGAAGAGCTGATCCGCGAGGCGGGGCTTTATGCTGACCGTCTGTCGATCAATGTCGAGCTGCCGCAGGATGCCTCCTTGCGCAAATTCGCGCCGGAAAAGCGGCCCGAGACGATCCGCACCACCATGGCACAGGTGCGGCTGGCGGGCGAAGAAGCCAAGGATGTGTCACATACCGGGCGCAAGGCCCCGCGTTTTGCGCCCGCCGGGCAAAGCACGCAGATGATCATCGGGGCGGATGGCACCGATGATGTGACGATCCTGACCAGTGCCACGCGGCTCTACAGCGGCTATAAACTGCGCCGGGTCTATTACTCGGCCTTTTCGCCCATCCCCGATGCCTCGGCGATGCTGCCGCTGATCCAGCCGCCCTTGCTGCGCGAGCATCGGCTTTATCAGGCCGATTGGCTCTTGCGGTTCTACGGTTTCAGCGCCGATGAGATTGCGACAGGGGCCAAGGCCGGGCATCTCGACCTCGATCTGGACCCGAAACTGGCCTGGGCCTTGCAGCACCGCGGCCTGTTTCCGCTGGATGTGAACCGCGCCGGCAAAGAGATGCTGCTGCGGGTGCCCGGCTTTGGCACCCGAACGGTGGAGCGTATTCTGGCTGCCCGCCGTCACCATAGCTTGCGCTATGAGGATCTGGTGCGCATCGGGGCGCAGATGAAAAAGGCCAAGGCCTTTGTCACCCTGCCGGGCTGGACCCCCGGCGCGCTGACCGATGGTGCCAATCTGCGCGCCCGCTTTGCCCCGCCACCGCAACAGCTGAGCCTGCTGTGATCTATGCCACCACCCTGCCCGAGCGCGGCACCTTTGAGGCCTGGCGCGCGGCAGCCCGACGGGCCATTTCGCACCGCATTCCGCCGCAGGATATGGCGTGGGAGGGCGCGGGAGGGCTCTTTGCCGCGCATCCCCTGCCCGCGGACCCCGGCCCGCATCAGGTGCGGGTCGGTGCGGGTTTTCTCAAACTGGCGGGCTCGGTCATCTGGCATTCGGAGCCGGAGCGCTTCGCCCTCCTCTATCAGGCCCTGTGGCGGCTGGACCGGCAGGAGGGCGACCCGCTGTCGCAGGCCGATCCGCTCGGGCGTCGCCTGCACTTGCTGGCCAAGAACGTGGGCCGCGACATTCACAAGATGCACGCCTTTGTCCGCTTTCGCGAATGCCCCACGGACGGCCCGCGCCGCCGCTTCGCGGCCTGGTTTGAGCCGGAGCACAACACGCTGGAACCGGGCTCTGCGTTCTTCGTCCGGCGTTTTGCCGATATGGATTGGATGATCGCCACCCCGCGTCTGACCGCGCGGTTTGAGGATGGCAGGCTGACCTTCGGCCCCGCCGCCCGCCGCCCGGCCTTGCCGGATGACGCCGCAGAGGGGCTCTGGGCCACCTATTTTGCCAATATTTTCAATCCCGCCCGGATCAAACTGGACGCGATGCGATCGGAAATGCCCAAGAAATACTGGAAGCACCTGCCTGAAACCCGTCTGATCCCCGACATGCTGAAAGATGCCGAGGCGCGGGTGGCGCGGATGCGGGCGGCGGGGGCATCGCAGGCGCGGCCCGGGGCGGCGGCGATCTCCACCCGCTACCGCGCGGCAATGCCGCAGGCTGTGGCGGCCGAGGGCCTGCCCGAAACGCTGGATGCGGCACGCGCGGCGGCCCTGCAGTGCCAACGCTGCGCGCTCTGCAGCGCGGCAACCCAGACCGTCTGGGGCAGCGGCGCGGTGGACGCGCGGCTGATGATCGTGGGCGAGCAGCCCGGCGATCACGAGGATCTGACGGGCCGCCCCTTTGTCGGCCCGGCGGGTCAGGTGCTGCATCAGGCGCTGGCGGCAGCGGGCGCATCGGCCGAGACGGTCTGGCTGACCAATGCCGTCAAACATTTCAAATTCACGACCCGTGGCAAGCAGCGCCTGCACAATAGCCCCGACCGCTATGAGGTGGAGCAATGCCGCTGGTGGCTCGGGCTGGAACTGGCCTTCATCCGCCCGAGGGTGACATTGGCGCTGGGTGCCTCGGCGGCGCTTGCCCTGACGGGCGATGCCTCGCCGCTGGCCGCACGGCGGGGAACGGTTGAACGCGGGTTGCATGAGGGCCCGGTGCTGATCTCGTGGCACCCTGCATATGTCCTGCGCCTCAGGGATCCGGCCCGTCAGAGCCGCGCTTTGGCGGAATTGACCGAGGATCTGCGCGCGGCGCTTGTCATGGCGCAGTCCGATCTGGCCGCTCCCCTGCCGGGCACCAGATCCGGCTGATGCGGCGGCACCCGCAGAACCAACCGATGCCCCGGGCACGACAAAGCCCTGTTCTCCCGACCACGGCCTGCCCGCCCGGTGCGCCCCGGTTCGGGTAAAAGCCGGGAACCCGAACGACATGGCGATGGTATCCCTGAACCGCTGCAATGCCGCCGCGCGCAGTCATGCGGCAACGCCAGTGAGGTCGTGCCCGCCCGCAAGGCGGGTCAGGTTTTCTCGGCCTCGACGGCGATTTTTTCCCGTATCCAACCCAGAAACTTGATCAGCGTCTGCGAGGGCTGCACCTTTTTGGGCCAGGTCAGGAAATACCCCTCGCCGCTGTAGCAGGTTTCCGCAAAGGGTGAGACCAGACTGCCATTTTGCAATTGCCGCTGCACAAACAGCTTTACCGCAATCGCCACGCCGCCATCCAGCGACGCGGCCTCATAGGCAAGCGCCGAACTCTCAAACCGGATGCCCGGCTCGGTGTCCACCCGCGCGCCAACCCGCTTGATCCAGGCGGCCCAATCGGTGGGCCGTGCCATGGAATGCAGCAACCGCACGCGCGACAGGTCTTCAACATCCCGCAACCGATGTTCGCGCTGATAATCCGGCGAGCAAATCGGGATCAGCTCGATGTCGAGCAGCTTCTCCGAATGCAGCTCGGGCCAATTGCCTTTCCCGGCCCGAATGGCGGCATCCAGATTCTGGGTTTCAAAATCAACCGGCGCGATTGAGGAACTCAGCCGCACCTCAATGCGTGGAAAGGTGTCATGGAAATGGGTCAGACGCGGGATCAGCCAGCGCTGTGAAAAGGTGGTGTAGGATTGAATGGCCAGAATATCGCGGCGACCCCGCCGCGAGACCCGCCGCGACGCATTGGCGATGGCGTGAAAGGCGCCGGTCACGCCTTCGTAAAGCTGCCGCCCCTCCTCGGTCAGCTCAACCCCGCGGTGCATGCGCCGGAACAATGTGACGCCGAAGTAATCCTCCAGCGTTTTCACCTGTCGGCTCACGGCCACCTGACTGACGTTCAACTCCTCTGCGGCCAGGGTCAGGCTGCACAAACGTGCGGCGACCTCGAACGTGCGCAACGGATTTAGCGGAGGGATCGGGCTGCTCATCTCATTTTCATTCTCTAACCGCGGCTCCGGCACCGAAGGGGCGAACGGCCACATGGTGTTGCAGGACTATTGTTTGCTTAACGCCTCGATTTTGGTCACGCTATCAGGAAATCGTCCCCCGGGAAGCAGGGGCCGTGCGACGCACGACCGAACCCTCAGACGCGCTCCAGTGCCACGGCAATCCCCTGCCCCACGCCGATGCACATGGTGGCGAGCGCCCGGCGGCGGCCGGTGTTGCGCAGCTCCAGCGCCGCCGAGCCCGCGATCCGCGCGCCGGACATGCCGAGGGGATGCCCCAAGGCAATCGCGCCGCCGTTCGGGTTCACCCGCGCATCATCATCGGCGATGCCGAGATCGCGCAACGTCGCCAGGCCCTGGCTGGCAAAGGCCTCATTCAGCTCGATCACGTCGAAATCGGCCGCCGTCAGCCCCAGCCGCGCCATCAGCTTTTTCGAGGCGGGCGCCGGGCCAAAGCCCATGATCCGCGGCGCCACCCCGGCGGTGGCCCCGCCGAGCACCCGCACGATCGGCGTCAGGCCATATTTCCGCGCGGCCTCAGCGCTGGCCACGATCAGCGCCGCCGCCCCGTCGTTCACGCCGCTCGCATTGCCCGCCGTGACCGAGCCGCCCTTGCGGAAGGGCGCCTTCAGCCCCGCCAGAGCCTCGAGCGTCGTCGCGCGCGGATGCTCGTCGCGGTCGACGATCTTCGGATCACCCTTGCGCTGCGCAATGCTGACCGGGGTGATTTCCTGCGCCAAACGGCCATTGGCCTGCGCCGCCGCGGCCTTGTCTTGCGAGCGCAGCGCGAAAGCGTCCTGATCGGCACGGCTGATGGCGAAATCCTCGGCCACATTCTCGGCGGTCTCGGGCATGGAATCGACGCCATATTGCGCCTGCATCACCGGGTTGACGAAACGCCAGCCGATGGTGGTGTCGTGGATCTCGGCCGCGCGGGAATAGGCGCTCTCGGCTTTCGGCATCACGAAGGGCGCGCGGCTCATGCTTTCGACGCCGCCTGCCACGATCAGCCCGGCCTCGCCCGATTTGATCGCCCGCGCGGCGGTGATCAGCGCGTCCATGCCCGAGCCGCAGAGACGGTTCATCGTGGTGCCCGGCACTTCGACCGGCAGCCCGGCCAGAAGCGCGGACATCCGCGCGACATTGCGGTTATCCTCACCCGCCTGATTGGCGCAGCCAAAGATCACCTCATCCACCGCGGCCCAATCGACATTCGGGTTCCGCGCCATCAGCGCGCGCAAGGGGATCGCCCCCAGATCATCCGCCCGCACCGAGGCCAGAGCGCCGCCGAAACGCCCGATCGGCGTGCGGATATAGTCGCAGATGTAAACCTCGGTCATGGCGCTTCTCCTGATGTGCATTCGCATGGCTGTGATCGCGCTCCCCGCCGGGGCGGAGAGCGCATTGATATCGGATTTGGGTAGGTCTGCGGGTTAGCTCAGGACCACGAGACTGTCGCCCGCGCGGGTGCCCTCGCCTTCGGGCAGCACGAAAACCGGGTTGATTTCGGCCTCCTGAATGCGGTCATCCAGCGTTTCCGCCATGGCGGAAAAGGCGATCATCGTGTCGATCAGCGCGTCGATATCCGCCTTCGGGCTGCCTCGGAAGCCTTTCAGCAGCGCCCCGGCCTTGATCTCATCAATCATGTCGCGGGCAGCGCTGCGGTCCAGCGGCAACAGGCGGATGGCCACATCCTTATATAGCTCGGTGGTCACCCCGCCCGCGCCCAACAGCGCATAGGCGCCGAGCTGCGGATCGCGGTTAAAACCTAGGATCATCTCGACGCCGCCCTTGACCATCTCCTGCACAAGGAACCCCTCGATCCGCGCCGGGGTCGCGGCCCGCACCCGTACCAGCATGGCTTCACAGGCCCGGCCCACGTCCGCCGGGGCCACATTCAGCGCCACGCCGCCGACTTCGGATTTGTGCAGGATCTCGCCCGACAGGATCTTGATCACCACCGGACCGCTGAAGGCCTCGGCGGCCTTGGCGGCGGCTTCCGGCGTCTCGGCGGTAACTTCCCGGGTGACCGGCACGCCAAAGCGGGCAAAGAGCTTTTTCGCTTCGGCCTCGTTCAGCGAACCGGCGGCGATATCAGAGCAATCCACCGCCCGGATATTGGCCGCCGCCCCCCCGGCCTTGACCGCGCGCGGCAGCAGGCCCTTCAGCGCCGAGGCGCAGCTTTCGGGCGCGGCAAAGGCCGGAATGCCGCTGGCGTTCAGATGGCGCACGATATTGGGCGCATCCGGGCTGACATAGACCAGCATCGGCTTTTCGGTCAGGGCCAGCGATTCCAGCACCGGCTGCGCCACCAGATCGGGCTGCGCGATGGAGGAGGACCCCGCCACCACAACAATCGCGTCATAAGACGGGCTTTCCGCCAGAATCCGCAGGATCGAGCGGAAGAGATCCGGCCGCAGCCCCGCCAGCGTCACGTCGATCGGGTTGCGGTCAAGCTCGGCCTCTTTCAGCTCCAGCGCCAGGAGTTTTTCCGAGGTTTCCTTGTCTGGTTTCGGCATTTCCAGTCCCATCAGCCCGACGTTATCCGCCACCACGGTGGCCGCACCGCCGGTCGAGGTCACGATGGCCACGCGCGGCCCCGCCATGCGGCGCCCCTGTGCCAAAGCCGCCGGAATGTCGAGAAGATCGGCAAAGGTCTGCGCGCGGATCACACCCAGCTGATTGAAGAGCGCGTCATAGACCTCATCCGCACCGGCCAGCGCGCCGGTATGCGATACTGCCGATTGCGCGCCCGATTCCGAGCGGCCCACCTTATAGGCCACGATGCTCTTGCCCGCCGCGATCACCTTGGCGGCGGCGCTGCGGAACTTGGTCACATTGCGGATGGTTTCGAGATAGAGCGCCACCACCTGCGTCGCCTCGTCTTCGGCCAGCGCCCCGAGGAAATCCGACACTTCCAGATCGGCCTCATTCCCCGTTGCCACCAGCTTGGAGAAACCGATGCCCCGCGCCACGGCCCGCGACAAGAGCGAGCCGAGAATCCCGCCCGATTGCGACAAAAGCGCGATCGACCCCATCGGGAAAGTGTCGGATTCCATCGCGCCGCTGGCAGTTAGCGGGATCTTGTCGGTGATGTTGACCAGACCGATTGTGTTCGGCCCGAGGATGCGCATCTCCCCCGCCGCCTCCAGCAGCTGTTCCTGCCGCTTGCGCCCTTCCGGTCCCTGCTCGCCAAAGCCCGAAGCGAGCACGACCGCCGCCCTGGTGCCGCGGGCGGCAAGATCGCGCACCGCTTCAATGACGCGGTTCGCCCCGACGAGGACGAGGCCCAGATCCGGCGCCTCGGGCAGGTCGGCGGCACTGGCATAGCTCTTCAGCCCGGCGATTTCGGCGTAACGCGGGTTGATCGGATAGATCTTCCCGGCAAAGTTCTGGCTCTGAAGATAGGCAATCGGGCGGCCGGTCAGTTTGGCGGCATCATTCGATGCGCCGACCACGGCAACGGATTTCGGATTCAGGATCGCATGAATGGCTGACATCTGCGCCCCCCTCACTTCGCGGTCTTGTTGAGGAAATCCTCAACCGATTTGCGATGCTCGGCGGTGGTGTAGCACATGGCCTGCGCCTCGCGGCCCATCGCAAAGATCTCTTCGTCGCTGCGCTCAAAGGTCTTGTCCATGATCTCCTTGGTCAGGGCGACGGCGGTGGCCGAACCGATGGTCAGTTCCTTGGCCCAGGCATGCGCCGCCGCGAGCAGGGATTCCGGCGCGGCAATGCGGTCGATCATCCCGAGGGCGAGCGCCTCGGCGGGCTCCACCACGCGGGCGGTAAAGATCAGCTCTTTCGCTTTCGACAGCCCGACGCGGCGCGGCAGGAAATACATGCCGCCGCCGTCCGAGACGAGCCCGCGTTTCACAAAGCTCATGCTCATCTTGGCGCCCTCGGCGGCGATGATGAAGTCGCAGGCCAGCGCCATGTCGAGGCCCAGCCCGAAGGCCGCACCATTCACCGCCGCGATCACCGGCTTGGAGACGCCATGAATCGCCGCAACGCCACGATGGGTGCTTTTCTGCCGTTTCCAGCCATTGAATGCGACCTCGCCCGCCGGGGCGTCGAGGCGCGCGCGCATGCCGCCGATATCGCCGCCCGAGCAAAAGCCCTTGCCCGCCCCGGTCAGGATGATCGCCCGCACTGCCGGATCAACGTCGGCGGCCGCGAAGGCTGCGATCAGTTCGGCGCGCATCTGGTCGTTGATGGCATTGCGCAGATCGGGCCGGTTCAAGGTGATCGTCGCGACGGCGTCATGCTGAGAGACCGTGATGAATTCGGGCAGTTTAACGGCAGTATTCATGGCATATTCCTTTGTATGCATGGCGGTTGCTTCAGGCGACGGCACGCCTTTTGCTCAATTCTTGCGGCAGGTCTTGTCCGTTCAGGATCAGATCCCGCAGGGCGTTCAGATCGTCGGGCGCCAGCACGGGCCCTGCGAGTTCGTCGAATTTGGCGATGAGCTCCGCGCGCTGGATCGGCTGCTCCGGGTCACCGCGCCGGGTGGGCTGAAACAGCGAGAAGCTGCGGCCATCGGTCAGCGTCAGATGCAGCCGCGCCATGCGGCGGCGCGGATAGGCGGCGGCAAGATCCTCGGCGCGCGCTACGGTGATGCGCGGCATGATCGCCCGGATGGCCGGGTCCGCCAGCGCGCGCTCCTCGAAAGCGGCCAGACGCACCCCCCCGAGGATCATCTGCGCCGCAAGGCAATATTGCAGCGAGAAGCGCGCCTCTTGCGCAATCGTGGGATTGGGCCGGTCGCAGATATCCTTGGTCGCGCCATAGCCTTCCACATGGATGCGGGCGATGTCATCGGGGCCGAAACCATGCTCGGCCCGCAGGCGCGCGAGGGCATCGAGCGCCGCAAAGATATGGCCGCAGCAGCCATGGATCTTGACCGTCATCCGGGTGATCGGCGTCCAGTCCCCCGCCCCCGCCAGCGCGGCCTGCCAATCGCCGGTGCCCGCACTCGTGGCCGCCGCATAGCCCTTTGGTCCCTCAAGGCTGTCGGGCGCGCCCATCGCCCCCGCCGCCGCGGCACAGGCGGCCAGAAGGCCGGCATCGGCGGCATGGCCCGGATGCATCGCCTTGACCATGCTCTGGCCCTGCAGGTTCTGCTGATGGCCCCCGGCAAAGCTGCTGGCGATGGCAATCGCATGGGCAATCCCCTCGCGGTCGCAGCCCAACAGCATGGACCCGGCGGCAGCGGCCCCAAGCGTGCCCACGGTGGCGGTGATATGCCAATGTTCGTAATGGCTGGGCTGCAGCGCCATCGCGATGCGGCAGCCAACCTCATAGCCACCGATCACCGCGCGGTCGAAAGCCTCGCGCGGGGCGCCGATTTCCTGCGCCAGAGCAAGGGCCGCCGCGATGGTGGGAGAGCCGGGGTGATAGCCGCCATCCCGGAAGATGTCATCAAATTCAACGGTATGGCTTGCGGTCCCGTTGATGAAGGCCGCCCAGCGCGCGCTGACCCGCTTGCCGCTGACATAGCAGAGCGCCTTGCCGGACCCCGCCCCCAGCGATGCCGCCGCCAGCATGGTGGCGGGCGCGCGCACGGTGCCGGGCAATGTCGTTGCAAACCAGTCAAGCGTTGCATGGCGCACTGCCTGCACGACCTCGGCGCTGAGGGGTTCGCGCTGCCAATCCGCCGCCAATCCGGCCAGCGTCATCAAGGGAGCATTCATGGTGCAACCCCGCTCGCCGCGTCGTTTGCGGGCGCGGCCTGTTTGGCAATCCCCGCCGCACAGAGCGCATCAATCTCCGCGGTGGTCATGCCCAGCCCCTGCAGAACCTCATAGGTTTGGGCGCCCACGGCCTGAGGGGCGCAGGACAGGCCGGTCTCGGCCCCCGACAGGCGAAAGGCCGAGGTGACCACGCGCAGCCCGTCGACATGCCCGGCCGGATCCTCCAGTTGCTTGACCTGTTCACGCGCCTGCATCTGCGGATCGGCCATCGCTTCGCCCATCCGCCGCACGCGCGCGGCGGGGATCCGGCGCTCGTTGAGAAAGGTCTCCCAGAAGGCCGCCGGCATCGTGTTGATCATCCCGGCCAGGACCGTCTGCTCACGGGTAAAGTCATCCAGCCGTTCGAGATTGGTTTTCTTCACCAGATCCTCGCGCCCCAAGGCAATCCACAGCCGCTTTTGCTGGCGCAGGTTTGAGGCGGCGATCATCAGGTCGGCATCCGACGCGCGGTACATGCCCAGCGTGGCAAAGGCATACTGGTTGCCCTTGGCCTTGGGGTGCTTGCCGGACCACATGTAATCCGTCGCATGCGAGGTCAGCAATGTCATCGCAACCTCCAGCATGGAAACGTCGATATGCTGGCCACGGCCGGTCTGGTTGCGGTGAACCAGCGCCGCACTGATGGCAAAGGCGGCGGTCATGCCGGTGGCATAATCCACCGCCGGTGCGCCCGATTTCAGCGGCCGGTCGTCGCCATGCCCCGTCAGATCCATGATGCCGGAAAATGCCTGAATGACATTGTCGTATCCGGTCTGCTCGCGCCGTGGCCCGCTGGCGCCAAAGGCGGAAATCGAACAATAGATCAGCTTGGGGTTCAGCCGCGCCAAAGCCTCATGGCCCAGGCCCAGCGCCTCGAAAGCACCCGGGCGGTAGTTTTCCACAAAGACATCTGCGGTGGCGAGCAGCCGGCACAGCGCATCGCGCCCTGCACCGGTTTTCAGATCGAGCGCAATCGCCTTTTTGCCAGCACCTTGCGACAGAAACGCAGTGCCCATCGCCGCTTTGACCATATCGCGGTCCGACCCCTGAAAACGTGCCTGATCCGGATCCTGTGGCGATTCCACCTTGATCACTTCGGCGCCCAGCAGCGCCATCTGATAGCTCGCGAAGGGTCCGGCAAGGACATGCGTCGTATCGACGACACGCAATCCGGAAAAAGGTCCGCTCATGGCCCGCTCCTTAAATTCTGAAACCTGCGTCGCTCCCCGCGCCGATGCGGGCGGGGAGCACGCGATCAGTTGCTGGTCAGCCCGGCATCCGTCAGCTGCTTTTCGGCAACGACAAGCAGGTCCTTCACAAACTGCGTGTATTCTTTCGGGCCGTAGTCACTGTCTTCAACGCCGGAAGCACGGGCGTATTGCTGATAGCTTTCCGTCGCCATTGCCTTGTGGATCGCATCCGCGATCTGCTGTTGCAGCTCCATCGGCATGCCCTTGGGGCCAAAGACACCGCGCGCTTGAATCCAATTGGTGTCGACGTCAAAACCCTGCTCGGCAAAGGTCTGCATCTCGGGCAGGCTCGACAACCGCTTGGTGCCCAGAACGCCCAGACCCTTCAGGCGGTCGGCCTCAAAGAACGACAAGACGGGCCCGAGGTTCGAGACACCCACGTCCACATGGCCACCAAGGACCGCGGCGATGATGTCGGGGGTGGATTCAAACGCCACCCAGTTGAATTTCACCCCCGAGGCCTGCTCCAGCATCGTCATCCCGATGTTTTGCATCGAACCCACCGGCCCAAAGCCACCAACATTGACCTCGCCACCCTTTTCTTTCGCGAGAGCGACCAGATCCTTCATGCTGCTGATCGGCGACTCCTTGGCCGCGAAGAACATGATCGGATCTTCCTGCGACAGCGCGATCCAGTCGAAATCATCCGGCGAGAAGGTGCCCTTGAGATTGGTGAGCATCGAGGTGAGATGCGTCACCGTATTCACGCCCAGCGTCAGCCCGTCGGGCTTGGCCGCGCGCACCTTGGCCATCTGTGCGGCACCGCCGCCGCCGGGGGTGTTCACGATGACGATGGTCTGGCCGATGATCGGCTCCAGCTCTTTCGCGAGCGTGCGCGCATAGACGTCAACGCCGCCCCCCGGCTTGGTGTGCAGCACGATATTGACCGGGCCTTCCGGCTTCCAGCTTTCCTGCGCCGCCGCTGAAGACACCAGGCCAACCGCCAGCATGGCGGCCCCTGCAACGCCGAAAACGGCATGTCTGAACGTCGTGATTTTCATTCTTGGTTCCTCCCTTGGTCGTGCTGCGGAGCACTGCATTTTCGCCCGCTCCGCCAATTTCGACGTTCCGCCTCCCGGCGTGAACTGAGTATTGGTCAGTCAATCGAGACGTTTTCTTGGGTCTGAAAGTTCTGGCGTGTGAAAGGGCCAGGTTACACAGCCCGGGCCAGCGCGCGCCGCCGCCGCCATGCGCCGAGCCCCGGCAGGACAAAAGCCAGCACGGCCACCAACAACAGCACGAGGGTCAGGGGCGATGTGTAGAAAATATCCCAGTCGCCCTGATTGGAGATCAGCGCCCGGCGGAAGTTCACTTCCATCAACTGTCCCAGCACCATGGCGAGGATGATCGGCGCCAGCGGAATGCCCACCTTGCGCAACAAATATCCCGCGATGCCGCAGACGGCCATCACATGCACCGGGAACATCGTGGTTTCCGACGCATAGGCCCCGACAAAGCAGATCCCGGCAACGATGGCGGCAATCGCCGGGCGAGGGATATTGGCCACCTGCGCCCAGACACGCGCCCCGGCCAGACCAATGAAGATCATCACCGGAATGCCGATAAAGAGTGAGGCAAAAACCGTATACGGGATCTCGGGTGTGCGGGTGAACAGCAGCGGTCCGGGCTGGATCCCCTGCACCATCAGCGCGCCGATCATCACCGCCGTGGTGGCCGATCCGGGAATGCCCAGCGCCAGCAGAGGTGCCATTGCCCCGGCAACCGCGGCATTGTTCGACGATTCCGACGAGGCAACCCCCTCCAGCGCGCCTTTGCCGAACATTTCCGGGCGTTTCGAGAAATGCTTGGAGACCGCATAAGAGACGAAAGAGGCGATCGAGGCCCCGGCGCCGGGAATGACGCCAATCACATAGCCCAGCAGCGAGCTGCGCAGCACCACCACTTTCAGGCCCTTCATCGCGTGATAGGGGATCGTGGTCAGCCCGCCGACTTTCGCGCTTTTGACTTTCTCCGACGCGCCGTCTTCGATCATGAACAGCACCTCGGACAGGGCATAGAGCCCCAGCAAAACCGGCACCAGCGGCAGACCCTCAAACAACTCGTAATTGCCGCCGGTAAAGCGCGGTACGCCGACCTGAACATCGAGGCCAATGGTGGCCATCGCAAGGCCGATGCCCATCGCCACCATGCCTTTGAGCGGCGAGCCGTCGGAAAGACCGGCGACGAGGCTGAGCCCGACCAGCGCCAATGCGAAATACTCGCCCGCGCCAAAGTTCAGCGCGAATTCCGAGAGCGGCACCGCGGTCAGGATCAGCAGGCAGGTCGAGATGAAGATGCCCACGCCCGACGACAGGATCGAGACGGTCAGCGCCTCGCCTGCCCGGCCCTGCTGGGTCAGCGGATAGCCATCCCAGGCCGTGGCCACCGCCGCCGCCGTCCCGGGAGAGTTGATCAGCACCGCGGTGATCGCGCCGCCATATTCGGCGGCGGCATAGAGCGCGACGAGACCCACGATGGAAACCACCGGCTCCATCCCATAGGTGAAGGGGATCAGCAGCGCGACGCCAAGGCTGGGCCCAAGCCCGGGAATGGCGCCGATCAGATAGCCGACGAGCGCCCCGAAGACCAGGGCAGCCCAGACCATCGGGTCGGCGAATGCAGAGAAACCAAGGGCGAGATTGTCAAGCATGGCAGGGTTTCCTCACGGCAGGTTGACTTGCAGCGCCAGAACGAAGACGCCGTAGATGAAAGCAGCCAAGGCGAGCGGAACCCCGGCCAGATGCGCGATGCGGCGCTCGCCACAGGCGATCATGATGCCGACCGACAGGGCCAGAACCGTGGGCAATGCGCCGAGGGCCTCGAGGTAAATCGACTGCAGGGTCAGCAGGACCATGGTCAGCGCCACCCAGAGCGGCCGCCGGATCGACACCCATTCCACCGGAGCTTTGTCGGTCAGCCGGATCACAGCGCTGAGTGCGACAGCGCCCAGCGCCAGAAGCGCGGCAATCGCCAGCATATAGGGGAAGCCACCCGGCCCCGGATCGATCTTGTTCATCGGGGGCGGCAGCGCGCGCGCGCTCTGCAGATAGGACCAGAACACCGCGACAAGCATGGCGCAGGCAAACAGATCGATCACAGGCAAAGCGCCGCGCAGAACATCCGGTCTGCACCGCCAGCCCCTGGTCTGGCTCAAGTCATAGGTCATCCGATCCTCCCAAATCTGTACCCGACGGTGACGTCGCCTACAGGCCTCTCTCCACCATCGTTCAGACCGGAGCGGGCGGGAAAGGTGAACTGAGTTTTGGTTAGTCCAGAGCGACCCATCGCTTTGGGCGAAAAATTATCGTTTTTAGTCAAAGCGATAATGACCGGATCAGGGTCGATTGCGGGAAAGTTCCGGGGCTTTTCCTGCTTTGGCAAGCAGCCACTCCGTTAACTTTCGCCTCTTGGTGCTGACCGACAGCGCCGTGGGCCAGATGATGTGAGCGGCCTGACCGATGGGAAGGGGCCGGACCAAGGGGGCCATCCGTCGATTCGCGGTCCTTTCATCTGCCAGCACATCAATCTGCCCTATCGCCCGTCCAAAGCCCTGACGGGTGGCGCGATCGGTCGAGAGCGCGCTGTCAGAACCGACGTCCTGCCAAAGGCTGATGCGGATCCCCTGATGCTCTGCCCCGGCGCCCCGGGGCATGGGCAGTGGCGCGCCTGCGGCCGCTCCCCCTTTTCCCATCCGCCGGTGCCGCCAGCGGGGTCGGTGCGGGCCGCATTGCCGGGCGAACAATCCCATCCCCCCGCGCGCCCGACAGTCTGTGCGCCCGAGGCGCGGGCCAGGGCCATCGCCAATCCGGCCTCGCAACAAAGCGGGGTATTTTGCCGCCCATGAAGCGCTGCAGATCATGGGCGGGGCGGGCTGTTTCAGCACAAAGCCCGGCGCAATAGTATCTGCGCCGCAGCCGGGGCTGGATGAATGCGGGACGACTCGGTCGGGATCCGGCAGAACCTTGTCGCCGCGGGCATCGTTGCGCGCCGTTGCCCGCAACATCCGCCGCAAACCATCTGAGGTCAGGTCTCGGCCCGGCTGCGGCCCATGAACATCGGCCCGCCCCGATGCCGCGGAAAGCCATAGCCGGTGACCATGACCACATCGATGTCATCGGCGCTTTGCGCAATCCCCTCTTCCAGGATCGCCTGCCCCTCGGATTGCATGATCGCCAGAATGCGGCTCATGATCTCTTCGGCGGTAAAGCGGTGACGGCTGCGGCCGGCCCTGGCGCTTTCTTCCTCGATGATCTGCTGCACTTGCGGGTCAGGCTGCGCGGTGCCGCTGGCGTAATCGTACCAGCCCTTGCCCGTCTTGCGCCCCAGACGCCCGGCTTCGCAAAGACGGTCGGCGATATGGGCATAACGCTCGGTCGCGGGGCGGCTGGCGGCGCGGGCCTTGCGCTGCGCCCAGGCGATGTCGAGGCCGCTCATGTCCTGCGTCGCATAGATGCCCATGGCAAAGCCAAAGCCCTCCATCGCCGCATCGATCTCTTGCGGCAGGGCGCCCTCTTCCAGCATGAATTCGCAATCGCGCCGATAGGCGGCCATGATCCGGTTGCCGATAAAGCCGTCGCAGACCCCCGCGACCACCGCAACCTTGCGCAAGAGTTTCGCCAGCGCCGCCCCGGTGGCCAGCGCCCGTGCCCCCGTCGCATCGGCGCGCACCACCTCCAGCAGTTTCATCACATGCGCGGGCGAGAAGAAATGCAGCCCCAGAATCCGCGACGGATCGCGGGTGGTGGCGGCCAGCACATTCACATCGAGATAAGAGGTGTTGGTGGCCAGCACCGCCTCGGCGGGCATCACTGCATCCAGTTTCGAAAAGACCTCGCGCTTGACGCCCATCTCTTCAAAGACCGCTTCGATCACCAGCGGACAGCGCGCAAGATCCACGTAATCCGACCCGACGGTCAGCCGCCCCCGGGCCGCATCGGCAGCCGGTTGCGAGATGACTCCCCGGGCCTGGCTGGCCATGATGGTGTCGGCCACGCGCTGCGCGGCGGCGGTGGCGGCGGGCGCGTCCCGCTCGACCAGATGCACGCGCGACCCGGCCAGCAGGATCGCCGTGGCAATCCCCGCCCCCATCGTGCCGCCGCCGATCACCCCCACCTGCGCGAGGTCGGCGGGGTCGGCCTGTGCCCGGCGCAGGGCTTCGCCCGCCCGGCGCTCGGCAAAGAAAATGTTGCGCAGGGCCGCCGCCTCCGGCGAGGCCGACAGCCGCAAGAACCGCGCGCGCTCCGCGGCCAGCGCCTCTGCGGCGGGCAGAGCCGCCGTGTCGCACAGGGCGGCCAGCGCCTCCAGCGGTGCCGCGGCCCCCCGCCCGCGCTTGCGCAGACGCGCCTCCCAGGCCGCCCAGTCCACCGGCTCCCCCGCCACGAGATCGCGCGCGCGGGCGGGCACAGGCGCGCCCTGCCCGGCCAGTTCCAGCGCAAAGGCCTCGGCCTCGGCGATGAGATCGCCGTGGCTGATCCGGTCGATCAGGCCGATGCGTTGCGCGGTGGCGGCATCGACGGGCTTGCCCCCGGTCACCAGCGGCACCGCCTCGGCCATCGGCACAAGGCGCGGCAAGCGCACCGTGCCGCCCGCCCCCGGGATGATCCCCAGCGTGACCTCGGGCAGGCCGAGCCTGGCCGCCGCCGTCGCGATCCGGCCATGACAGGCCATCGCCAGCTCAAGCCCGCCGCCCAGTGCCGTGCCATGCACCGCCGCAACCCACGGCAGCCGCCACCCCTCGATGGCGGCCAGAACATCGGGCAGACAGGGGTCAACCGGGGTCTTGCCCAGCTCACGGATGTCCGCCCCCGCGACGAAGCTGCGCCCGGCGCAGGTCAGAACCACCGCCCGCACCCCCTCAGCCCCGGCCAGCGCGTGGCAGGCGGCCAACAGCCCCGCGCGCACCTCCTGACCAAGCGCGTTGACGGGCGGGTTGTCGATGGTCACCCGCGCCAGCGGCCCCAGAATATCAACGGTCACGGTGGTCATGGCATTCCTCCTCGCAATGCGGGGCCTGGCGGTCAGTCGGCCCCTCGGTGCAGCAGGTATAGGTGCCGCTGGGTTATGCGTAATCAAACTAAAGGTTGGGTTTAGCCCAGCCCTGACTTGGGTATGATGGCCTCTCGGGGGGGCGCCGGGCGGCACATATCCCCCGGGGGAGGGAACCATGAACAGCCAGAACCAGCCATTGCCCCGCCGCCCTTGCAGCGACTGCCGCTGATGCGGCAGCGCGCTTCATCCCCGCCGAACATTCCCGCCCGTCGCCCGGTCGCAAGGCCTGCTGCCGCCACGCCAGGACATGCGGTTTGCGGCGGCGTGCGACTGCGCCGGAGCGGTCGTGCCGCAGCCTGCCCAGCCGCCCGCAGGTCGGACCGGCAGAGGGCGGCAAGCCCCGTGAAGGACACGGTCTTTAACCCGCCCGTAAAGGCCGTGAACGGGGCCACGCCCGGTGCCGCTCTGATCACAATGGGCCTTGCCGACGGGGCCCGCGGACCTGACAACGTGACACCACACAATTACATTCTTGTTGCCCCAGCCACGCCCGGGCAGCCCATCCCCGTTATTGATGAGGCCCATTGAACCATGCTCCAACTCGCGTATTTTGCCGATCCCGAGAGCGATTTGCCGCCGCTGCTGCTCGTGCATGGCATTCTGGTCAGCCACCGCACCTGGGACCCCAATGTCGCGCTGTCCGCGCAATTCAGGCGCATCTGCGTCGACCTGCCGGGGCATGGTGCCAGCCCGGCCGCCGTCACCGCCGCCGAGGCGCATCCGGATGTGCTGATACAGGCGTTGGATCGGGTGCGTACCCGGCTGAACATTCCGCGCTGGCATGTTTGCGGCCAAAGCTTTGGGGCGGCGCTGGCCTTGCGCTACGCGCTGTCCATGCCCGGGCACTGTGCCACCGTGACGATCACCAACGCCAATGCCGCCTTGCGTGCGCAGTGGACCGAAGAGGCCGAACGGGCCAACAGCGCGCAGGTGGCGCAGATCCGCAGCGAGGGGCACGCCGCAATCCGCCAGATGATCTATCATCCGGCAAAAGCACGCCATTTTGCGCCCGACATTCGCGAAATCCTGAGCGCCGAAGCCGAGAGGACCGATCCGGAGAGCATCGCGCTTTTGCTGCAAGAAGCCATCCCGCGCCTCTCGGTGCAGGCGCGCCTTGCCGAACTTGCCTGTCCGGCGCTGCTGGTGAATGGTCTGCGCGAGCGCCGCTTTCAGGCCGCCCGCGCCTGGTTGGCCGCCACACATCCGGCCTTCCGGATCGTCGATCTGCCGGGAGGGCATTCGATCAATGTGGAATGCCCGCAGGGTTTCAATGCAGCACTCTCGGGCTTTGCAGCCGAGCATCCGCTGTAAAGCCCGACATCTCCCCCGGCAGGCGCCAGCAAAAGCTGCTCTCCGGCACCGACGCGACAAGGCCATGATCTGAAACATGTTTTATTCACATCACCACACGACCGTCGCCCGAAGGGCGTTGCCATCTCTGCCGGTTGGTCTGGCGCCAAGTCATGTCCGGGGTGCTGGCGCCCTGGCGGCGGTGCCCATCGGAATGTGACAGGAAAGGATGCGGTTCGTGCCATTGCACCTGAGATCTGCGCTGAATTTGATCTGCCTTTATGCGCTGGCCACGGGCGCAGGCTGGGTCCTGTCCCGCCTCGGCGTGCCCCTTCCCTGGATGATCGGCCCGCTCATCCTCTCGGCGGCGACCTACATGAGTGGCCTGATGACGCAAAGGGTGCCGGTCAAGACCCGGCCCTTTGGCCAGATGACCATCGCAGCGCAGGTCGGGCTGGCGTTTACCCCTGCGGCGCTGTCGGCGCTCCTCTCGCTGGCACCGCTGATGATCGGCGCGGCCCTGGTCACCGCGGTTCTGGCCAGCGCTGTCGCCATCCTGACGGCGCGGATCGGTCACATGCGGTTGCCACAAGCCTTTCTGGCGACCTTTCCGACCAGCCCCGTTGAGGCGGCGGTCATGGCCGAAAAACTGGGCTGCGACCCCGCGCCCATCGTCCTGTCCCAGACGATGCGGATCGCGGCGGTGGTCATTCTGGTGCCGCTCTCGGTCTATGCGGTGGATGGCTGGCCGGACCGCAGCGGCTTTGTGCGCGGCGGGGCCTTTGACCCGCTTGGCAACGGCTTTCTGGCCGCGCTGGCCCTGACGGGGGCGCTTGTGTTCCGGAAGCTGCGGATCTCCAATCCCTATTTTCTGGGGCCTCTGGCGTTTTCTGCCGCCTCGGCCGCGGCGGGTCTGCACCCAACCGCCTTTCCGCCGATGATCCTCTCGGCCGCTCAGATCGTGCTGGGAACCTGGCTGGGCAGCACTTTCCGGCGCGACCTCTTGCTGACAGGCCATCGTCTCATCGCCACCGCGGCAATGGGCACGCTGTTGCTGCTGGGGCTGATTTCGGCCTTTGCTCTGGCGCTCGCCGCCGCAACCGGGCTGGACTGGGAGATTCTGGTGCTGGGCCTTGCCCCCGGCGGTGTCACCGAGATGGCGCTGACCGCAAAATTCCTGGGCGTTGATCTGGCACTGGTCACCGCCTTCCAACTGACCCGCATCTTTGTGTTCATGCCCAATATTCCATGGATGATCAGACTGATAGATCGGTTCGAAAGACGCCACTGACCCAAACTTTGGGACGGCAATGCCCAAAAGGCTGCCAGTTCGGGCGGGTGACCCGCAGGATGACCGCGGCGCAGGTGTGGCGCGCGCGGCACGCTTGCGCGCAACGCGCCTTTCGCTTCGCGGATCGCATCATCAAACCATGGCAAGACCCCTAGCGCAGATCATGCGCGGCGCTTTCCGAGATGTGCTTTCTGATCCACGCAAGAAACTTGAGCAGCGGCGGCGAGGGCGTCTCGTCCTTTTCCCAGGTCAGATAATAGCTCTCGCCTGTCCGGCACCCCTCTGCAAAGGGTGTCAGCAGCGCCCCGGATTTCAATTGCTGCTGAACGAAATGGCGGTTCGCGATGGCAACGCCCATGTCCATCAGCGCGCCCTCATAGGCGAGCGAGCTGTTCTCGAACAGCAACCGGTTCTTCATCTCGATCCTGGCATTTCTGGAGGTGAGCCAGGATTGCCAATCATGCGGCCGCGCCATGGAATGCAACAGCTTCACCTTCGCCAGATCCTCGATCCGGCCGATGGGATGCGCGGCCAGAAAGGCGGGGGAGCACACAGGTATCAGCTCCATATCCGCCAGTTTCTCAACGTGCAGCCCGGGCCAGTTGCCGTCGCCTCCGCGGATGGCGGCATCGAGGTTGTCGGTGTCGAAATTCGTGGCATCGGGCGATGACGACAGCCGCACTTCGATGCGCGGATGCTCTTCGTGAAAGTCGTTGAGCCGGGGCATCAGCCAGCGGTGGGAAAACGTCACATAGGACCGAATTGCCAGAATGTTACGCTGCCCGCGGCGTGACACCTGCCGGGTCGTGTTCTCGATCGCCTGAAATGCGTTTGCGACGCCCGCATAAAGGGTCACACCTTCGCGCGTCAGCTCAAGCCCGCGGTTCAGCCGCTTGAACAAGATCACGCCCAGATACTCCTCCAGCACCCTGACCTGCCTGCTGACCGCAACCTGGCTCACATTCAATTCTTCCGCGGCAACCGTCAGGCTGTTGTGACGCGCTGCAGCTTCAAAAGCCTTCAGCGGGTTCATCGGCGGCAGAACGCGATTGGGGGTATTCATCTCTCACTTCCCGTCCTTTGCTGCCGTGCATCTTCTGCCGCAGGTGATGTAAATGCACATAGGATCGCATCCACGACAGCCGACTATGTCTTGGCAAAGATATCACGTCAATCAATCCAGACAGTCTGCACTCTGGCGAGAGGATTGCATCCTAATGCCCCCTCAATTGATGCCACATTGAATGCATCCGGACGCCCCCGACAGGCGGGGCCGCCCCATTGGTCACCGCAGGCCAACGTCCGACGCGAAGAGCGCTGCGACATGCTGAGATCAGGTCCCGGTGGCTGCCAGAGCCGACGCTAAAAGAAGGGCAGCCCGCAGCGCAGATCCACCGGCGTCTGACCGCGGAACGGTATTTCGCCGGTAAGGGCGGCAACAACTGCCTGCTGTACCGGAAGCACCGCGCTATAGGCGTTCACATAGGTCGGGCAGTCGGGCATGTGGAACAGCAAGAAGGGCGAGCCGAGCGAGACATAAAGCGTCGGCAGATGTTGCCACATGCGCTGCATGCTCAGCGGGAAGGCGCCGTGCAGCCGCTCCCACTGAGGGCCCAGAACTTCTTTGCCCGAAAGCCCTTCGTCAGCCATGAGATAGAGCCCCAGATCCTGATCGCGCACATCAAGGGGCGCACCTGGCATCACCCGCGTGATCTCGAAACCCAATGTTTCCAGCAGCGCCGGAATCTGCAGGTCCGGCAGCGCGGCCGAGGGGCTGCGGCGGTCCAGGGTTTCGGCCAGCAGGATCCGGCGGTGACGCTGCGGCGACAGGGGCAGAAGACCCTGCTTGTCCCTGACCAGCGTCACGCAGCTTTCCGCCACGTTGCGCGCCCATCGCTGATGCTCCGCACTGCCCAGCCGCTCCTCGCGCAGCGCCGGTGCCGGAAGCCCCGCGCGCGGATGATGCAGCCCCATCGACGCTTTGAGCGCCAGGATACGCAAGACAGCCTCATCGAGGCGCCGATGCGACAGCGCCCCGCGCGCAAGCCCGTCACGCAGGTGGCCGATGTCTTCTGGCGTGTTCTGCGGGAACAACAGGATGTCACAGCCACTTTCGATGCACAAAGGCACGATGTCCCGGCGCGCACCGCAGGAGGTGAATCCCGCCATGCCCGTCGCATCCGAGACGATGACACCGTTATAGCCCATCCGGCCCCGCAACAGCCCCTGCAATAGGTCGGCATTGAGCGAGGCAGGGAGGTGCGCTTCGCTCAATGCCGCATCGCCCAGATCCGCGTGGTAGGCGGAGAGGGTGATGTGTCCTGCCATGACCATGCGTATGTCCTTGCGGATCGCTGCGGCATAAATCCGGCCGAAACTGGCCTGCCAGTCCGGCAGGGTCTGGGTGTTGTTGGTGGTAACAAAATGCTGGTCGCGCTCATCCAGCCCCTCGCCGGGAAAATGCTTGATGCAGGCCACAAGACCATTGTCCCGCATGCCGTCCAGATAGGCAGAGACAAAGGAAATTGTCTGCGCGACATCATCCGAGAAGGCCCGCGTATTGACCGCATTCGCCCTGAAATTCAGCGCCAGATCTGCGACGGGCGTCCAGCTGACACCAAAGCCCAGATACCCCGCCTCCCGGGCAGCGATCGCCCCCATGCGATAGGCATTCTGCGGATCGCCGGTTGCCGCCACCGCCATTTGATTGGGGAACAGCGTGCCGCATTTGACACTGGCCTTTTCTGACATCTCGATATCGGCCGTCAAGAGCGGCGGAATCGCGGAATGCTGCAGCAAACGCGCGGCCGAGTGCCGCAATTCTTCTTCGGTGTAGCTGGGGAAACGGTGGACGCCGCCCAGCCCCAGCGCGACCACCGCGTCAATCGCGGCATCCGACAGATCGCGGCACATCGGCAGCACGACCTGCGCAATTTTCCCCTCGGTATCCAGACCGAGAAACCGCGCCTTCACCCAGTCCAGACCTGCCGCATCAAGATGAAACGGGGCAGCAGCCAGACAGGCATCGCTCAGGGGAAGGCCGGACATAGCTACACCGCTTTCTTGCGTCATTTTCGGTTGATGCGTTCTGATATCTTACAACAATCGGTCCGGTTTCCGAGGCCGCAGAGGTCAGTCCCGACCCAACTTTTTCGCAACAATCGCGGCCCTGAATGGCGTTGATTGTTCCGCGCTGCCAACCTTCAATAGACCGACCTTCAATCGGAGCCTCCCCCGAGGCGCCCCACCCCCGTTTGATGTCGGTGCGGCATCCGACTTGGCAAGCACTGCCGGAGCAGATCATGAAAAAAGCGTTTGAGAACTTTCGCGTCGTCGATACGACGCATGTATTGGCCGGTCCGTTTGCCGCGTTTCAGCTGGCAACGCTCGGAGCCGAGGTGATCAAGGTTGAGGACCCCAACGACCCCGATCAGGCCCGCGCTCAGGGACCGGACCGTGCCATGAATGATCGTGGCATGGGCACCGCCTTTCTGGGGCAGGCGTCCAACAAATCCTGCGTGGCGATCGATCTCAAAACACCTCAGGGCCGCGAGGCCATGCTGCGCCTGATCGACACCGCGGATGTTTTCATCGAAAACTACCGCCCCGGCGCCTTTGACGCTTTGGGCCTCGGCTATGCCGACATGAAGGCACGCAATCCGCGGCTGATCTATTGCTCATTGTCGGCTTTCGGTGCCACCGGGCCGCGCCGGGAACAGCGGGGATATGACAACATCATTCAGGCGTTTTCCGGCTTTATGGCGATGACCGGCAATGATCCGGCGCAGCCTTTCAAATGTGGCGCGCCAATCATGGATTACGCTGCGGGCACCACGACAGCCTATGCAATCGCAGCGGCCCTGCTGCAGCGCGAGCGCAATCAGGGCAACGGCGTGCAGATCGACGTCTCGATGCTGGATGTTGCGATGATGTTTGCGACCTCACATGTCGCCGCCTATTTCTGGAACGGCAAGGCGCCGCAGCCCAAGGGCAACACCTATGCTTTCGCCACCATCGGCATGTACCACGCGAGCGATGCGCCAATGATGGTTTCCGCCTCAAACCTCCAGCAACAGCGCAAGCTTTGGATGTTGCTGGGGCGGCCGGAGATGATCAAGGACACCAACAATCAGCGGCTTGATGACCATGCCGGTGAAGCCGAGGCACTGTGTCAGGCCTTCGCCGCACGGACCGCCGATCATTGGGAAACCCATTTGAACGCCGCGGGCATCCCCTGTTCGCGCATTCGCGGTTTTGATGAGGCGCTCGCAGATCCACAGATCAAAGCGCGGCCGGTCTTGCACCGCTTTGCCGGGGACAGCGGCACCGTCGCCGGGATGACCACGACACTGGCCGGTTTCACCATGTCCGAAGGCGGCCCGTCGCTTGAGCATGTGCCGCAACCGGTCGGAGCGCAGACCCATAGTGTTCTTGCCAGCCTCGGGTACCGCGATGCCGAAATCGCCGAACTGCAGCGGCTTGGTGTGATCTCGGGATACGCCCCCGCACAGACCCTGTGACATGGCCGGGACATCCCGTTTCACGCCCAGCACGCTCCAATAATACTCGCATCAAAACAATAGCTTAAACAAATTGTTTTGACGGGCCAAATCTAGATGGCGTTGACGACTGCCGGTCATTTCAAGCTGATTGTGACCAGAAATGACAAAACTGCGACGCCATTTCGCAAACAGATAAACCGCGCCCCGCACAAGCGGGCGCACCGTCGGGGAGATACTTTCAACATGAGAAAAATCACGCAAACAGCCATCGGTGTGGTGATGCTTGGGGCGGTTCACCCCGCCGCGACGCAAGCGGCCGATCTTGAGGTTACCCATTGGTGGACCTCGGGATCCGAGGCCGCGGCGATCCGGGTGATTGCGGATGCTTTCGAGAAATCGGGCAACAAATGGGTGGACGGCGCCATCGCGGGGGCGGGCGGCGTCGCCCGCCCCCTGATCACCAGCCGGATCACCGGCGGCGATCCGATGGCTGCGACGCAATTCACCCACAGCTCGGCCATGCGCGAGCTGATCGAAGCCGGGTTCATGCGCGACGTGACCGCCCTCGCGGAATCCGAAGGCTGGAAGGACAAGATCTTTCCGCAGGAATTGCTCGACAGCTGCACCTTTGAGGGCAAACTTTACTGCGTGCCTTCCAACATCCATTCGCAGCAATGGCTTTGGCTGAACAATTCGGTCTTCGTCAATGCCGGCCTTGCCGTGCCGCAAAACTGGAACGAGCTGGTGGCCGCCGCGCCGGCGCTGCGCGAAAAGGGCATCATTCCGCTGGCGCAGGGGCAGCAGGCCTGGCAGCAACAGCTGATGTTCAACGTGCTGATGGTGTCGATCGGCGGGCCGGATCTGTTCAAGCGGGTCTATGGCGACCTCGATGCGGATTATGCGGCGGGCCCGGAAGTGGCCAAGGTATTCGCGGCGGCCGCCGAGGCCCGCGACATGATGCAGGGCTCCAATGTGCAGGAATGGAACCTCGCCACCCGTCTGGTGATTGACGGCCGGGCCGCGGGACAGGTCATGGGCGACTGGGTTCAGGGTGAGTTCACGCAATCGGGCATGACGGCGGGCGCGGATTTCACCTGCCTGCCCGGTCTGGGCGTGCATGAATATATCACCGCCGCGGGCGATGCCTTCTATTTCCCCAAGATCGATACCCCCGACATCATGGCCGCGCAGGATGCGCTGGCCAGCGCCATCGTGGATCCGAAGACTCAGGTTGCCTTCACCATGGCCAAAGGCGCGCTGCCGATCCGCCGCGATGTCGAGCTGACGGATGCGACGCCCTGCATGCGCAAAGGGATGGACATCCTGCAAGAAGGCCATGTGATCGAAAGCATCAACACGATGGTCTCGCCCGATACCGTGGGCCGGATCACCGATCTGGTGGTCGAGTTTTTCGCCGACCCGGGGTTCAAGCCTGAAACGGCCCAGGAAGAATTTTCCAAGATCATCGCCACGGCCGATTGACGCAGCACCCTTTGTGACTTGGCGCGGCCGCGGCTGCGCCAGTCCTTTCCCTTTTCTGAAACCGGAGGTTACCCGATGTCGCACAGCGGCAAACCGGCGGGGCTGTTCAAAAACCTGAGCGCAAAAGTCGCTGCCATCCCGATGGTGGTGACCGCGCTGGTGGTCTTTGTCGGGTTCTCTGTCTGGACCATCATCTATTCCTTCACCAACTCCCGTCTGCTGCCGAGCACGAAATGGGTGGGGCTGGCGCAATATGAGCGGCTTTGGGAGACCCGCCGCTGGTTGATTTCAATCGAAAATCTGGCGATCTATGGCGCGCTGATGCTGGTGCTCTCGCTGGTGGTGGGTTTCCTGCTGGCCGCGCTGATTGATCAGAAGATCCGCTTTGAGGATGGGTTCCGCACCATCTTTCTCTATCCCTATGCGCTCAGCTTCATCGTTACAGGGCTGGTCTGGCAATGGATGCTCAATCCGGAGTTCGGCATCCAGCAGACGGTGCGCAGCTTTGGTTTCGAGAGCTTCACCTTCGATCCGCTCTACAACCCGGAACTGGTGCTTTATGGCGTGCTGATTGCCGGGCTCTGGCATGGCAGCGGGCTGGTCATGTGCCTGATGCTCGCCGGTCTGCGCGGGATCGACGAAGACGTCTGGAAAGCCACCAGGGTTGACGGGATTCCGGCGTGGAAAACCTATCTGCTGGTGGTCATCCCGATGATGCGCCCGGTTTTCGTGACCACGCTGGTGCTGATCACCTCGTCGATCATCAAGCTCTACGATCTTGTCATTGCGCAAACCGGCGGCGGCCCGGGCCTGTCGTCCGAAGTGCCCGCCAAATTCGTTTTCGACTCCATGTTCGTCTCACAAAACCTCGCGCAGGGCTTTGCTGCCTCGGCGATGATGCTGGTCGCGGTGATCTTCGTGATCATTCCCTGGGCCTATCTGGAATTCGGAGGCAAGAAAAATGGCTGATGTATCTGTGACTTCCGCGCGCCGCAGCACAGCAGCTGCCGCAGGCCCAAGGCCGCGCCCTGCCCTGTCGCGCCGCAATATCATCGTCTACGGCATTCTCGGCCTGCTGGCCTTCTATTACCTGCTGCCGATCTATGTGATGATCATGACCTCGCTCAAAGGCATGCCCGAGATCCGGGTGGGCAATATCTTTGCTCCGCCCGTGGCCATCACCTTTGAGCCCTGGGTCAAGGCCTGGTCTTCGGTCTGCACCGGGCTGAACTGTGACGGGCTGTCGCGCGGCTTTCTGAACTCGATCAAGATCACCGTGCCCTCGGTCTTCTTCTCGATCGCGGTGGCTTCGGTGAATGGCTATGCGCTGTCGATGTGGCGCTTCAAAGGTGCCAATATCTTCTTCACCATCCTGATCATCGGCGCCTTCATCCCCTATCAGGTGATGATCTATCCGATGGTGATCTTGCTGCGCGAAATCGGGCTTTACGGCGATCTGGCGGGGCTGGTTCTGGTGCATACGATCTTCGGGATGCCGATCCTGACCCTGCTCTTTCGCAACTACTTCTCATCGGTCCCCGAGGAACTCTTCAAGGCCGCCCGCGTCGATGGTGCGGGGTTCTGGGTGATCTTCTTCAAGATCATGCTGCCGATGGCCCTGCCGATCTTTGTCGTGGCCGTCATCCTGCAGACCACGGCGATCTGGAATGACTTTCTCTTCGGGGTGATCTTCACCAAGCCGGACAACTACCCGATGACGGTTCAGCTGAACAACATCGTCAACTCCGTGACGGGCGTCAAAGAATACAACGTCAACATGGCCGCAACCCTGCTGTCCGGCGTCGTCCCCCTCACCATCTATTTCCTCTCAGGCAAACTCTTCGTGCGTGGCATCGCTGCTGGCGCGGTGAAAGGATAAAGACATGCAGCCGAGTGTTTCCATTCAGAATATCAAACTTGATTTCGGCAATGTATCCGTACTCAAAGACCTCAACCTCGACATCGGACAGGGCGAGTTTCTGGTTTTGCTCGGGTCATCGGGCTGCGGCAAGTCGACCTTGCTGAATTGCATCGCGGGTCTGCTGGAGCCGACGGAGGGCAGCATCTTCATCAATGGAGAGAATGTCACCTGGGCCGAGCCGTCCGAGCGCGGCATCGGCATGGTGTTCCAATCCTATGCGCTTTATCCGCAGATGACCGTCGAGGGGAACCTGACCTTTGGCCTGAAGAACGCCAAAGTCGCGAAGGATGAGATCAAGCGGCGGGTGGCGCGGGCGGCCTCGATCCTGCAAATCGAACCGCTGCTGAAGCGCAAGCCTGCGGCCCTGTCGGGCGGTCAGCGCCAGCGGGTCGCCATCGGGCGCGCGCTGGTGCGCGATGTGGATGTGTTCCTCTTCGACGAGCCGTTGTCGAACCTCGATGCAAAGCTGCGCGCCGATCTGCGGGTGGAAATCAAACGTCTGCATCAAACCCTGAAGAACACGATGATCTATGTGACGCATGATCAGGTGGAGGCGATGACGCTGGCGGACCGGATCGCCATCATGAAAGGTGGCGTGGTGATGCAGCTGGCCGCGCCGGGCGTGATCTACAACAAACCCGCGAACAAATATGTGGCGGATTTCATCGGCTCACCTTCGATGAACTTTCTCGAAGGCACGTTGTCCAATGGCCAGGTGGCCCTGGGCGATCTGATGGTCCCGACCGGCGGCTATGAATTCTGCCGTCCGGCCTATCAGGGGCCGATATGGTTCGGGATCCGGCCGGAACATATCCTGACCGGAAACGCCGCCTTGGACGCCCCGGTCAAGCTGCAGGCGCGGGCGGATCTGGTGGAACCGATGGGTGCCGAAACCCTGATCTGGAGCACCGTCCATGGCCGGCCGTTCCGCTTCCGCATGGAGGGTCAGGCAGTGGTGGCGCCGGGCGATACGCTCGATATCGGCTTTGACCCGGCGCGGGCCTCGATGTTCGACACGGCGGAAGAGCTGCGGATCTGACGCAAGCAGCGCGCGGCGGTCATGCCGCCGCCGAAAACCTCCCGAGAACCTCGCGAAAGCAGGGCGCCGTGGCGCTCTGCTTTTTGCATGTCAGATCACCCCGCTCAGGGCCACCGCACCAGAACGCCCCGGCACAAACGCAGCACCGCGGTCACCGGGGGGATCAAGCCTGCACCTATCACGAGGCGGGAAACGGCGCGCGGCCCCCCTGCCCCCGCATGGGCCTCTGGCCCGCGGCGCGGCATGAAAAAGCCCGGCTCCCGCAGACCGCGGGGCCGGGCTTGGCGCATGTCATCTTCGGCACCGGATCTGGACAATCTAGCGCCGATCCGGTGCTACGGGCGGCCCCTGCGGGGCCACCCTGACAGCTCAGCGGATCGCCTTGCGGTCCAGCCAGTCGGTAACGGTTTCCAGCACGGCCTGCGGCTGCTCAAAGGGCAGCAGATGGCCCGAACCCGGGATCACCCGCGATTCCGCATCTTTCATCTGCGCCGCAATCGCGCCATGCACTTCTTCGGTGGCCAGATGGTCCTGATCGCCGGTCACCAGCAGCACCGGAAAGTCAAAATTACCGATATAGCTGGTGGCATCCGGCCGGTGCAGCAGCGCGATGTTCTGGCGGGCATGGACCTCGGCCGGGCAATCCTCGACCATCTGACGGACCCGCGCGACCAGTTCGGCATTCTGCGCATTGGCCGTGGAGAGGACTTTCGGCGCCCAGTTGCGGGCATAGCCGACCATATCAGCGTTGGCCTCTGCAATCCGCGCCTCGCGCTTGGCTTGTTCATCGGCCGCGGGCCCTTCGGCTCCGGTGCTCGACAGGATCATCGCGCGGATCCGCTCAGGCGCCTGCCGCCCCATCTCAAGCGCGACACGTCCCCCCATCGAATGCGCCGCCACGATCAGCGGACCGTGGGTCTGCGCCAATGCGCGCGCCGCCATCCCGGACAGGGTGTCGTCAAGCGTCGTGTCGGCAAGATGGACGGCGCTGACCCGGTCCTTCAGCCCCTCGGCCAGAGGCGCCCATGTGCGGGCATCGGACATGATGCCAGGAATGGTGACAAGGGTCGTCATGGGGTGGGTCTCCTGCAACATTGAGCTGAATCTGCGGCGAAACTATCGGAATTGCGCCCCTTCCCCACCTGACAATATGTTTGGCGTGGTCAAATGAAACGGGCGGCGGCCAGATGGTCCATCCCGTGCGGGCCAGGACGCCGCGCATTTTCTGAAAAGTGCAGCGACGTGATCCCTTGTTCGGCCAATGTGGATGCATCGGGCATGATCGGCTGCGCGCAACTGCCAGCAGCTGCAAGCGACCCGGCTCAAGGAACCCCATGATCGCCACGCGTTGCCTGCCCCCACGGCCACAGGCGGCCAAGAACCGCAATGGCCGTGTCCGATGTATTGGCTGAAGAAGGCCAGCACTGGATCCCGCCGCAGCGTCTTGCGCAACTCCGCCCGACCCGAGGCGTCAGTCCCACGGACCTGAAACACATTCTTCGCCAGGCCGAGCCCGGCCGTGGCAATCTCAGACATGACCGCTCTCATTTGTGACTCCTCACAGAGCTGCCGTGGCACATGGATGCCGTCGGGGGGGGGCGGCCACTTCATCAAAGCCCCGTTGCGCGCCGCTGCCACAAGGCTATCAGCGAAAAGCAAGCCGTTCCGATCGTCCCGATCCGCAAGAACGGGCAGCGATGGAAGGATGACTGTCCGGCGGCACGCACCCAAAACGCAACCCCGACATACAGTCCGCTGAAATCCACGTCCGCTGCGCACCCATGAACCGCTTTAACGCCCTCGGCACCGACGGGATCATCCGCATGCCATGACGTCAGCGGGGTAACGGGCCGTCACGCCTCAAGCGCCAGTTACGCAACAACGCCTTTCCCCTGCGGCATCCGGAACGCTGCAGATCCCCACCCGTTGCAACAGGGCGAAGATTGTCGGTCCCGCGCCATTGCTCGTGCCGGTGTGATGGTTGGTGATCAAAAGGGCGTCCCCCAAAAGAAACCAGACAAATAGAGGCCCGCGTGTGCCGCTCCTCTGGCTACTCAACCCAGGAATTTGCTAAAGCTGTCGCCTGGGTAAGCGAAAGGGACTGGCATGAGTGGCAAGCAGGAGCGGAATCCGGATTTCGTGGAGGCCTTGGCACGCGGGCTGGAGGTGATACAGGCCTTCACCGAAGAGATGCCGGAAATGACCCTGTCCGAGATTGCCACGCAGACGGGACTAAGTCCGGCCACGGCGCGTCGGTCGCTGATCACCCTGCATGAGCTTGGCTATGTCGCGATGAACGGGAAACGCTTCATGTTGCGGGCCAAGATCCTGTCTCTGGGGGCGGCCTTTCTGAATTCGATGAATCTCAAGGACGTGGCCGATACCTATCTTGAGGACGTGGCGAAACAGTTCAAGGACGCATCCTCGCTGGCGGTGATGGAGGGCATGGATTCGCTCTATGTGTCGCATGTTGCGATTGAGCGTGATATCCGATTCAAAGCCCGGGTGGGCTACCGTTTGCCGCTTTATGCCACCTCTCTGGGGCGCGTGTTGCTTGCGTGGTGTGCTGCGCCGCAGCGTGATGCCTATCTCGCAAAGGCGCCGTTTGTTCGGTACACGCCGCGCACCCTTGTCGAGAATGTCGAGCTTCTGAGCGAGTTGGAAAAAACCCGGGAGCGCGGCTACGCTACGGCCCGCGATCAACTGGAATATGGGGTTATTTCCATCGCTGTGCCGGTGCGTGCTCCGGACGGCCAGGTGGTCGCCGCGATCAACTGTTCCAATCAGGTTTCCAGCGTTGACGAGGCGGATTTCGTGCCCAGCCGCCTGCCTGTGCTGAGCGATGCCGCCACGCGGATATCTGCTGCGATGCAGCAATATCCAGCCCTTCTGCACTCGATCACCAACAACCGCTGAGGCTCTGCAATTTTTACGAATTGACAGCGTTGCCGTCTCATGTTTATTTCGCTCTACGCATAAAATTTCGTACAGCGAAAAACGGAGAACGGGATGACAACCGCAAAAGCGTCGCCTCAGAGCGAAATCGCCATTGCAGAGCGGGCACGCGTCGTCGTGCGCGGCGCTGACCTTTGCAGGGATCTCATCGGGAAAGAGAGCTTTACGGCCTACTTTTTGCGTCTGTTGGGGGTGGAGGCCACGCCGAAACTCGTGGCGGTGGTGGATGCCACGCTGATGGCCATCGCCGAACACGGGCTGGTGCCCTCGGTGCAGGCGGCGCGGATGACATACGCGGCGGCCCCCGACGCGTTGCAAGGTGCTGTGGCGGCGGGCCTGCTCGGCTGCGGCTCGGTTGTGCTGGGGGCCTCGGAGGAGGCCGGATACTTCCTCGCGGGCATCATCGCTGCCGCAGGTGAAGATGGCGACTATCATGCCGCCGCGCTCGACGCCGTCTCTACGCGACGCGCTGAGCGCCGTGCGCTGCCCGGTTTTGGCCATCCTGTTCACCGCGACGGCGACCCCCGTGCCGAAAGACTGCTTGAACTGGCCGAGGAGCTGGAAGTTTCCGGGGCGCATGTCAGAGCACTGAATGCTGTGCGTTCGGTCGTGCCCGAGGTCTATGGCCGCGTGCTGCCGATGAATGTCTCGGCGGCCATCCCGGCACTGCTTTTGGATGCGGGCTATCCGATTGGCGCGCTCAAGGGCGTTCCCTTGGTTGCCCGCACCGCCGGACTGATTGCGCATCTGCTCGAAGAGCAGGCCAATCCCATCGGCTTCCGTCTGTCCGATGCGGCGGCCGAGGCTGTGGCCTATACCGGTGGCTATCCCGATGCGGAAGACACGGCGGGGGCCGCAGCATGAGCGGGATGCTGGAAGGCCTGCGCGTCATCGACCACGGCACCTTCATCACCGGCTCTTTCGCCACGATGCTGCTGGCGGATATGGGCGCCGAGGTCATCAAGGTTGAGCGCAAGGGCACGGGCGATCCCTATCGTAGCTTTGCAGGCGGGCTCTATGCGCCGCATTTTCAGGCCAACAACCGCAACAAGCAAAGTATCGCCATCGACCCGAAAGACCCCGAGGATCAGGCAGTGCTGATGGCGCTTCTCGACAGCGCGGACGTCTATGTACAGAACTTCCGTCCCGGCGTGGCAGAGAAGCTGGGTCTGGGTGCCGAGGTGCTGCAGGCCCGCAATCCCAAACTGATTTACTGCTCGATCTCGGGTTTTGGCGCACAGGGGCCGCTCTCGGGCCGGGCCACCTATGACACGGTGGCTCAGGCGATGTCGGGCCTGCTCAGCATGTATGTGGGTGGCGATAAACCCCGCGTTGTGGGCCCGGCCATCGCCGACACCTTGACCGGGCTTTATGCTGCCTATGGGATCCTTGGTGCGGTGGCCGGACGTGCCCGAACCGGCAAGGCGTCCAAGGTTGAGCTGTCGATGCTGGAAGCGATCATGCATTTCTCGGGCGAGCCTTTTGCCAACTTCTTCAATGACGGAAAGCCCTGGGGCCCCTATGACCGTGCGCGGATCTCGCAATCCTTTTCGCTGGAATGCGCGAGCGGCGATCTGATCGCGCTGCATCTGTCCTCGCCCGAAAAGTTCTGGACGGGGCTTCTGGATGCCACGGGGCGCGCGGATCTTGCCATTGATCCGCGGTTTGACACGCGAATGAAGCGGGTCGAGAACCAAGAAGCGCTGATCGAAGAGCTGCGTGCAGTTTTTCGCGGGCGGACTCGTGACGAATGGTCTGTCCTGCTCACAAAGCACGATGTGCCTTTTGCCCCGATCTACTCGTTGCCCGAAGCGCTGGAGGATGAACAGGCCCGCTTTCTCGAAATTGAGCAGACCGTCACCCATGGGGAGATGGGCGAGGTCCGGATGATCCGCAACCCGATCACCTTCGATGGCGACCGGCGGTTTGTGGCAGCACCGCCGCCGGTGCTGGATGAGCATGGGGCCGCGATCCGAAAACAGCTGAACGACATACGCGGCGCGGCCAAAGCCTGAGACGTTTCAGGGAGGAAAAGAAGTGACAACTGAGACCAGAACCAAGACCACGCCGGACCATGGCATTCCGCCGAACCGTCAGCTGCCCGCCGTGCTGGCCGCCATGTCTGCCGACAAACCCGGTGCCGATCCGGTCATGCAGCGCAAAATGGCTGTCGTCATCAAGCATTTGCACGCGATGATGGACGAATTGGCAGTGACTGAAACCGAGTTGCTGCAGGTGTATGAGTTCCTGGATCGCGTCGGCGCGAACAAGGACATGATGCTTTTGGGCGATCATCTGGGCCTGTCGGTGCGCGCGAATGACATTGAGAATTATCACCCCATCGGCACACCGCCGAATGTGATCGGTCCGCTCTACCGTGAAGAAGCACCCTTTATGGAGAACCCCGGTGCCATGGTCACTGAGGAAGAGCCGGGCCGTCATGTGATCGTGAAGGGGCAGGTGCGTGATGCGGAAACCGGGGCGCCGCTGGCGGATGCGCTGCTGGATTTCTGGCAATCCAATGCGGTTGGCTTCTATGAAGACCAGGACCCGGACATGCCGGATTACCATTTCCGCCGCCGCATCCGCACCGACGCCGAGGGGCGTTATGCGTTCCGTACCATCGTGCCGGGCGGTTACTACATCGCCAACCGCGACACGCCCATTGTCCCGCTGATGACCGCGCTTGGTCTGCACAGCTTCCGGCCGCCGCACATCCATCTGATGGCCGAACATGAAAACTACCGGCATCTGACGACGCTCATTTATTTCGAAGGCGAGCCGAGCAACGACTCTGACTGCATCTTCTCCTGCCGTCCCGAAAACATGGCGCGCATCGAACCCGGCGCACCCGGCAGTCTGGACCTGTGTGTCTATGACATCGAACTCGTCCGCACCTGAACCATAACAAAGGCTCCGCCCGATGGCACAATTTTCCTATCTGACCACTATCGAATTCGAGGCCGGTGCACTGCGCCGCTTGCCCGAGATGATCGCGGGACTGGGCCTCAAACGTCCGCTGCTGGTCAGCGACCGAGGGCTTGAAGCGACGGGCCTGGTCGCGAGGGTGGCGGGGCTTTGCCCTGCCGAAACCACCGTCTTTCTCGAAGTTCCCAGCAACCCGACCGAAGCGGCCACTCTCGAAGCGCTGAACGCCTATCGTGCGGGCCAATGCGACGGGGTGATCGCCTTGGGCGGTGGGTCTCCGATTGATCTGGCCAAGGGCGTGGCGCTGCTTGCGACCCATCCCGAGCCCCTGGCTCAGTATGCCGTGATCGCGGGAGGGCTGGCGCGCATCACCGCGAATGTGGCGCCTGTGATGGCGATCCCGACCACCGCAGGCACCGGGGCCGAGGTGGGCCGTGCTGCGCTGATCACCCTGAACGATGGCCGCAAGCTGGGTTTTATCAGCCCGTCGCTCTTCCCCAAACTGGCGCTGTGCGACCCTGAGCTGACGCTGGGCCTGCCGAAATGGCTGACCGCCGCCACGGGCCTTGATGCGCTGTCGCATTGCATCGAAACATTCCTGTCGCCCCGTTTTAACCCCGTGGCTGATGCCATTGCGCTGGATGGTGCGGGCCGGATCTGGAGCAACCTTGAAAGAGTCATGGCCGATGGCAGCGACCTCGCGGGCCGGTCTGAGCTGATGCTGGGCTCGCTCATGGGCGGGTTGACCTTCCAAAAGGGGTTGGGTGCCATTCACGCGCTCTCGCATGCGTTGGGCGGACTGAAAGAGCCGGCCCTGCATCATGGCACGCTCAATGCAGTCCTGTTGCCGGTGGTTGTGCGTTTCAACAATGTTATCGTGCCGGAAAAGGTAAGCCGTCTGAAAACCGCCATGGGTCTCGCCCCGGATGCCGATCTGGCGGAGGCGCTTGACGCTTTGAACCGCCGTCTTGGCATCCCGGCCGGTTTGAGGACACTGGGCCTGCGCGAAGAGCAGTTCGACCATGTCATCGAGCGGGCGCTGGCCGATCACAGCCATGCCACCAATCCGCGTGCGGCGACGGCAGAGGAATACCGCGCCATGCTCAATGCGGTCTGGATCTGAGGCAAGCCCATGCAACCTTTGCGCACCGTCACCGGCATTTCGGCTCCGCTGCGGCTGATCAACATCGACACAGACATGATCAGCCCGAAACAATACCTCAAAAAGGTCAGCCGCGAGGGGCTTGCCGAGGGCTTCATGCTCGAGCGCCGCTTCGATAAGAATGGCCGCCCCGACCCCGAGTTTTCGCTGAACCAGCCCCGCTATCAGGGGGCTTCGGTCCTGATCGCGGGCGATAACTTCGGCTGCGGCTCGTCGCGCGAACAGGCTCCCTGGGCTTTGCTCGATGCAGGCTATCGCTGTGTGATCTCGACCAGTTTCGGCGACATCTTCCACAACAATTGCTTCAAGAACGCGCTTTTGCCGGTGCGGGTCACGCCTGAGCAGTTGGAGCTTCTTTTTACCCATGCCGAAACCGCCGCAGATCCCCGCCTGACGATCGATCTCGAGGCGCAGGAAATCCGCCTTGCGGGCCATCCCGCGATTTCCTTCACCGTCGACGCCTATCAGCGGCGCCTGCTGCTGCAAGGGCTTGATGAAGTCTCGCTGACCGAACAGCGCAGCGCTTTGATCGATAACTTCGAAATTCGCCGGAGGGCCGCGTGCCCCTGGATCTTTGCCTGAGAGAAAGACATGAAAACTCATAAGATTCTGACACTCGCCGGCGATGGTATCGGGCCGGAGGTTCTGGCCGAGGCAGTGCGCTTCCTCAAGCGTCTTGAGGCACTCGGCCTGGCCCGGTTCGAATTCGAAGACGATCTGGCCGGAGGGGCTTCGATCGATGCGCGGGGCGTGCCGCTTTCGCCGGAAACACTCGCCCGCGCCAAGCTTGCCGATGCGGTGCTGTTCGGCGCGGTTGGCGGGCCGAAGTGGGACGGGAAAGGGCCGTATCACCTGCGCCCCGAGCAAGGCATTCTTGGCCTGCGCCAAGGTCTTGGCCTCTACGCCAACCTGCGGCCCGCGCGCTGCTATGCGCCGCTTGCGGCCGCCAGCTCGCTGAAGCAAGAGTTGGTCGAAGGGCTGGACATCCTGATCGTCCGGGAACTGACAGGCGGCGTCTATTTCGGTCAACCGAAAGAGATCGTCACCCTTGAAGACGGTCAGCGCCGCGCGACCGACACACAAGTCTACACCACCAGCGAGATTGAGCGGATTGCCCGCGTCGCCTTTGAGCTGGCGCGCAGCCGGGGCAACTTTGTTCACTCGGCCGAGAAGAACAATGTGATGCGCACGGGCTCGCTCTGGAAAGAAACCGTGACGGAGCTGCATGCGGCGGAATATGCCGATGTGACGCTGCACCATATTCTCGCGGACAATTGCGGCATGCAGTTGGTGCGCAGGCCCAAGCAATTCGATGTCATGGTGATGGACAACCTCTTCGGTGACATTCTGTCGGACGTGGCCGCGATGCTCACGGGCAGCCTTGGGATGCTGCCCTCGGCTTCGCTTGGCGCGGTGAGCCCTGCGACGGGCAAGCGCGCCGCGCTCTATGAACCGATCCATGGCACTGCACCCGACATTGCAGGCCAGAACAAGGCCAATCCTCTCGCCATGCTGGCCTCAACCGAGATGATGCTGCGCTATTCGCTGGATGAGGCGCCGCTGGCCGATGCGTTGTCTTCGGCCATCGAAGCGGTGCTGGCGCGCGGCCTGCGCACGCCTGACATTGCCGCTCCCGGCACCACCGTGGTTGGGACCGCCGAAATGGGCGCCGCCGTTGCGGAAGAGGTCGCCAATATTCTGGAGGTCGCCGCATGAGACAGCCGCAGACGCTTTTTGACAAGATCTGGGCAGATCACCTGATTGACATGCAGCCCGATGGCACAGCACTCATCTACATCGACCGGCATCTCGTGCACGAGGTCTCGTCCCCGCAGGCCTTCGAGGCGCTCCGGATGGCGGGCCGCTCGGTCCGGGCGCCGCGCAACACTCTTGCGGTGGCCGACCACAACATCCCCACCCTGAACCGTGCTGCGGGTATCGCAGATGAGGCCAGCCGCGTTCAGGTCGAGACGTTGGAGCGCAATGCAGCGCAGAATGGGATCGACTTCTTTGGCACCGATGATGCCCGCCAGGGCGTGGTCCATGTGATCGGGCCTGAGCAGGGATTTACCTTGCCGGGCACCACCATCGTTTGCGGCGACAGCCATACATCAACGCATGGTGCTTTCGGTGCTTTTGCGATGGGGATCGGCACCTCTGAGATTGAACATGTGCTGGCCACTCAGACCCTGGTGCAGCGCAAATCGAAGAACATGCGCATCCGCGTTGACGGCACCCTTCCCAAGGATGTCAGCCCCAAGGATATTATTCTGGCGATCATCGGCCAGATCGGCACTGGCGGCGCGACAGGCCATGTCATCGAATATTGCGGCACGGCCATCGAGGCTCTTTCGATGGAAGGCAGAATGACGGTCTGCAACATGTCGATCGAGGCGGGCGCCCGCGCCGGTCTGATCGCTCCGGACGACAAGACCTTTGCCTATCTCAAAGGCCGCCCGCGCAGCCCGCAGGGTGCCGAATGGGATCAGGCGGTCGCCGCTTGGGCGCACCTGCACTCGGACGAAGGGGCGGTGTTCGACTGCGAATTTTCCCTCGATGCCGCCGCCTTACCCCCCGTGGTGACCTGGGGCACCAGCCCTGAGGATGTGGTTGCGGTGACCGGCAGGGTTCCTGATCCCGCCGAGATTGCCGAGGTGACGAAGCGCCGGTCCAAAGAGCAAGCCCTGTCGTATATGGGGCTCACGGCGGGTCAGGCCATCACCGATATCGCGCTCGACAGGGTTTTCATCGGTTCGTGCACCAATGGCCGGATTGAGGATCTGCGCGCCGCTGCCGACATCGTGCGCGGTCGGCAGGTGGCTGCGCGGGTCTCGGCAATGGTTGTGCCAGGCTCCGGACTGGTGCGCGCGCAGGCCGAGGCCGAAGGGCTTGACCGGGTATTCATCGATGCGGGGTTTGAGTGGCGCGAAGCGGGTTGCTCGATGTGTCTGGCGATGAACCCTGATCAGTTGGCCCCGGGCGAGCGCTGCGCCTCAACCTCGAACCGCAATTTCGAAGGGCGGCAGGGCTATCAGGGCCGAACCCATCTCGTGTCGCCCCGGATGGCCGCCGCCGCCGCGATCGCCGGACATTTCGTCGACATCCGGTCCTGGCCATGATGCGCGTCGCCGGTCTCTGTGGCAGCCTGCGTCGGGGCTCCTATAACCGCTATCTTCTGCAGGCCTGTGCCGATGCGCTGCCCGCAGGCGCGCAGTACAACCCGCTGGGCTATGACGACCTTCCGGCATTCGATGCCGATCTGCTGGAGGCGCCGAGGCCCGAAACGGCGAGAGTTCTGGCCGACGGGCTGGCCGCCGCCGATGCGATCATCATTGCCTCGCCCGAATACAACTATTCGGTTCCCGGTGCGCTGAAGAACGCGATCGACTGGGTCTCGCGCGATCCGCGCAAACCCTTTGCGGGCAAACCGGTGCTGCTGTTGTCGGCCTCCACCTCAATGTTGGGGGGCGTGCGGATGCAGTATCACCTGCGCCAGATTCTGGTGTTTCTGGAAGCGCATCCGCTGAACCGCCCCGAAATCTTCATCTCGCAGGCCGCATTGCGCTTCGATGATACGGGCCAGCTGACCGACCCTGTTGCGCTGGACTTGCTGGTGCAGGCGGGCGCTGCGCTGGGGGAACTGCATCAAAAACTATCATCGGTGAAGAGCGGCTGACAGCTGCCGGACCGATGCCCGCCTGACTTTTACATTCCAGGGAGGAAGACCATGAAAGTTGACATCCAAAATCTGCTTCGGGCGACCGCGCTTGCGGGCTTTTGCCTTATCCCCGGCCTTGCCGGTGCCGAAACGATCCACGCAACCATCGGCGCCAGCCATCCCCCCGCGGTGCCGTGGGTGGGTCAGATCAGCAAGTCCTTCGTTCCCGGCGTCAATGCCAAGCTCGAAGCCGCTGGCAGCGAATACCGCCTTGATTTCACCGAGGCCTATTCCGGCCAGCTATATAAGGCGAACGAGACGGTGACCGCGCTTTCCGACGGTCTTGCCGATATCGGCTGGGTTTTCAGTCTGGTGGAATCCAGCCGCCTGCCGCTCACCCAGGTTACAGGTTACACGCCGGGCGTGTTGAGCGATCCGGTCAAGCTGATCAAGATCTTCAACGATCTCAATGAATCGGTCCCCGCGCTCAAAGATGAATGGACGGCGCAGAATTTGGTCTTTCTCTCAGCCACCGCCGGAGACTCCCACCAGCTCTTCACCAACTTCCCGGTTAAGTCGCTGGCGGATCTGAATGGGCGCAAGCTCTCGGCCCCCGGCACAGTGGGCAACTGGTTGCAAGGAACCGGCGCCATCCCGGTCGATGGCACCGCCGCCAGCTTTTACACGGATGCGGCAACCGGGCTGACCGAAGGTGCCACCACGGTGCTGACGGTTGCAGAAGGTATCAAATACACCGAGGTCGCACCCTACGTGACGATCACCAACCTCGGCTCGACCTATTTCGGCGGGCTGGTGGCGAATATGGATTTCTGGAATGGCCTGCCGGAAGAGGTCCAGATCGCCATTCGCGATGCCGCTCATGATTATTCGGTCGCCGTCGGCGAGGAAGTCCTTCAACGCGAGGCTGCTTTTCTTGAGAAGTTGCGCACCGAAGGTCCGACGATGTCGCCGCCGGTTACCGTGACCGAAATGTCGGCGGAGGACCTGAAAACCTGGTTCGCCGCGATGCCCAACGTCCCTGCAGCCTGGGTTGAGGCAAGCGAGGCGCGTGGTCTGGCGGCTGGGGAGTTGCTGCAGACCTACATGAAGGCCGCCCGCGACGTGAGTGCCACGCCGCTTCGTGACTGGGATGTCGAGATGCGTGAGGCGCAGGCTGCCAAATAAGGCCGCTGTCACCGGCTCGGGCCGCCCGGAAAGGTTCGGGCAGCTCAGGCGGCACCATGAAGTAAGCTCGCGCTACGGGAGGAAATCGGATGGCGGAGATACAATATACGAAGAGACCAGGCGCCTTGCGCATGTGGAATTATCTGACCGACGCATCCAACGCATTGGGCGCAAGCCTGATCTGCCTGATCATGGTCCTGATGTGCTTCGACGTCGCGTCGCGCAATCTGGCGAACAAACCTTTGCCGGGCGTGGCGGATATCGTGTCATCGACAATCGTGGCTGCCGTATTCCTTGGGCTGCCGAACGCAATCCGCAGCGGTCGCCTGACCAGGGCCGAGCTGTTCTTCAGCCCATTCGCCAACGCCTGTCCCAAAGCCGCACGTGTCCTTGAAACCCTGTTCATGCTGATCGGCGTTGCCGCCTGCCTTGCCATCGCATTCTGGACATGGCCGCGTCTGCAAAAGGCCTGGTCCACATCGGAATTCGTCGGGATAGTCGGTATTCTCACCTTTCCGAGCTGGCCCGTGCGGGCCATCGTTTTTGCCGGGTCAATGCTCGCAGCACTCCAATATGTGGTGAATGCTGCCCGCACAATCATGGGGCTTGATCCCTTGGGTGGAACTCCGGGCGACATGCCCAAGATTGAAAGCGAGATCTGATGGACATCTCAATTGGGGTCACCATCGTCGGCCTGCTCATTTTTCTCGTGCTTCTGGGCATGCCCGTCGCATTGTCGCTGCTGACCTCCTCCTTTATCGGCATCGCAATCCTGCGCTCGCCTGAGTTGGCAGGCCGCTTTCTGGCGGCGGCGGCGAATGATGCGCTGAACGATTATCTCTACGGGGTCATTCCGCTCTTCGTGCTGATGGGGCTGGTGGTCTGTCAGTCGGGCATCGGGCGCGATACGTTTGACGTGTTCGAGTGGATGCTGCGGCGCATTCGCGGCGGGCTCGGCATTGCCACGGTCGCCGCCAATATGGTCTTCGCCGCGATCACCGGCGTCAGCATCGCTTCGGCGGCCGTGTTTTCGCGCATCGCCGTGCCTGAAATGCGCCGTCACGGCTATTCCGCCGAACTCGCCGTTGGTGCAGTCGCCGGGTCGTCTGTGTTGGGGATGCTGATCCCGCCGAGCCTGCTGCTGATCGTCTATGGTGTCATCGCTGAACAATCCGTGGGCAAGCTCTTTGTCGCGGGATTGCTGCCGGGCTTGCTGTTGGCGCTGATTTTCGCCGGGATCATCGTGCTGATTGCCTATTGGCGCCCGAAGAATGTGGGGATCAACGCCGCTGTCGAGGCCGGGCAAGTCTCGCCGGATACCCATCAGGGCCGCAACTTAACCCGCCGACAGGCCGTCGGCCTGCTGCTTCCGATCTTTTTGCTGATCATGCTGGTTCTGGGCGGCATCTATTCGGGTCTGTTCAGCCCGACCGAGGCAGGGGCTGTGGGCGCCGCAGGGGCCATTCTGATCGCTGTATTGCGGCGTACGCTGTCGGGCCGCGACTTCTGGCAAGTGCTGATGGAGACCGGGAACATCAATGTTTCGATCCTGTTCCTGATCATTGCCGCCATGCTCTACAGCCGTGTCTTGACGCTGAGCGGGTTGCCGGGCGATGTGGCCGAGATGATTGCTGCCATGCAGCTCGGCTATGTCCAGTTCATGCTGCTCTATGTCGCGATCCTGGTTGTGATGGGCTGTTTCATCGACTCGGTATCGATCTTGCTGATCGTGGTGCCGATTGTGCTTCCGGTTGCCAAAACCATGGGGCTTGATCCGATCTGGTTCGGCGTGGTGTCGATCATCGCGATCGAGATCGGGCTTCTGACACCACCTTTCGGGATGTCGGCCTTTGTGGTCAAAGCCAGTCTGCATGACCAGGGCATCAGTCTGGCGACGGTTTTCCGAGGTGCGGTGCCCTTCATCGGCGGAATGCTTTTGCTGATCGTATTGCTCACCCTCTTCCCCCAAATCGCGCTGCTGCTTGTATAGCCGTACCGCAAAAGGAGCCGTTTGCATGGCGTACACCATCGATGTGAAAGACCTTGAGGCGAAATGTGCACCGTTCCTGCGGGCGCGGTGGTACGTTGTCGTCTCACGCCCAACCGATAAGGCCGAAGCGCTGCTGAACACGGTGACGCCAGAGCATCTGGCCCATCAGATCCAAACCGAGCAAAACGGTCATATGGTTGCGGCGGGCCCGTTGCTGAGTGAGGACGGGCAGCGTTTTGACGGGACGGGCATGTTCGTGTTGAACTGCGGCAGCATTGAGGAGGCCCGCGACATCTGCGATCGTGACCCGATGCACATATCTGGCGCGCGCACCTACACCGTCCGCCCTTGGATGGTGAACGAGGGCGGTTTGACCCTGCGCATCACGTTTTCGGATCAAAAAATGCAGATCGTCTGAGGCCCCTCAGGTTGGCGCAGGTCGTCTGCCCGGTCCTCAAGGATCGGTTTAGCGCCAATGACCGGCGTCTGTTCCCACGGTTCGGTGCGTGGGGATGGAATGCTCCCACTGCGGCGGTCCACCTTTTGGGATAGGACCATCCCACCTTCGCAAGCAGCGTCCCGACCATAGGTTGGCGGCACAGGTCCACGAAAGCAGGTCGCCGATCTGACTTTGTTTGTTGCCTTTCACGGTGGCGACGAGCGTTGCTGCCAGCCAAACATGCGGATCCACGCCGTTCAGTTTGCAGGTCTCGATCAGCGTGAGCTCCTCCCCGAAAATCCGACAGTGACGGAAGCTATGATCTGGCGTCTGCTGGTCTCCAAGAACGAGGAGCTGGCCGTGGCAAACGATTTTTTGTCATGAAAGCTCAAGCCCTGGACCGGCAAGTGAGGCGTGGGGTGATCGAGACGAACCACCCGCGCCTGTCAGTCGGGGAGCAATGCTGTCTGCTGTCGATCTCGCGATCGTCGTTCTACTGCGATCCGAAGGGCGAGGAGGCGATGAACCTCGCCCTGATGCGACTGATGCGCCTAATGCCGATCTACCAGAAGCCCGACACCAGCAGGCCTGCAAAGGGGCACAAGATCTATCCCTATCTGCTCGGCGGGCTGCGGGTTGATCGGCGCAACCAGGCCTGGCGCGCCGACATCATCTATCTGCCGATGCGCAAAGGCTTCCTCTATCTGGTCGCCATAGTGGATTGGTTCGCCCGCAAGGTCTTGGCCCGGCGTATCTCGAACATCGAGCCATGGGCCGCCAGTGGTTCGAGGGCCATGGCGAGGGGAAGCCGACTTCTGCATCGAAGCGCTGAACGAGGCGATCCACAAGTTCGGCCCGCCCGAGATCATGAACACGGATCAAGGCAGCCAGTTCACGTCCTTCGCCTGGACCGACCGGCTGAAACGGGTCCGCACCCGAATCTCGATGGACGGCAAGGGGCGCTGTCTCGACAACATCGTCATCGAGCGCCTCTGGCAATCCCTGAAGTATGAATGCTTCTATCTGCACGCTTGGGAGACCGGCTCTCAGGCCAAGGCTGGTGTCAGTCGCTGGATCACCTTCTACAACCACCTGCGGCCCCACGCCGCCCATGGCGGACAGCCGCCCGCCGTGGTCAACTTGAACAGCATAGAAACCGATCAGCAGGCACAGGCAGTAGCTTAAATCCGCCGAAAATCTGTCCAAAGATCGGGGAGGAGCTCACAGGATCATCGTTTTATCAGGCGCATCACAACCGCACTGCTCGGCTTCAAGGCCTTCCAGTCTGCGGTTGCAAGGATCGCCGGGATCGAGGCCGCACAGATGATCCGAAGGGGACAGTTCGGCACCAACGGCTTGTCGGCCTTCAAGCAATTCGCTCTGCGCGCAGCATAGCCATGTCCGCTGGTTCAGCTCTCTGCATCTCGCCCGAAAGTCGCGACAGAGCCCTTTTTTCCGGTCTGACCGTCGCCGCCGCCCTCTGCATGCTCTGGCACAACGGGACCGCCGCCTGAAAGACGCTCCATGGGAGTAGCGGCCCGCCGGAGCTGGCCGCTGACCTTCAGGACAAGATTGCACCGCCCTCAGAAGGTGGTGGCGAGTGACACCACCAGATCGGCGTTGCTCCGGCTGGAATCAAAAGCCTGATGACGGGTGTAGCGCGCGGTGAAGCGGGTGTTCGGCGAGATCTGTTGCGACAGACCCAGACCGATGATCGCAAAATTGCGGCTGGTCGTCAGTGCGCTCAGATCATTTTGATATTCATGCTCAATGCCCAGCGTCACACTCGGTGCCCATTGGCCCATGCCTGCTTCCTTTTCCAGGGTCGCCGTGGCCCAGACCGTGCCGTAGTTTTCAGTATCGCCGACCACCCCGGAGGATACGGCCCCGAAATTATCGGCCGTCGCCTCCAGCGTGTTATGGGCAAAGTTGGCGCCCAGGACCGGGCGCAGCACCCATTGCTCGGGGATCACGGACCAGTCGGCAGTGCGGTATTGCCCCTTGAACACCGCCGAGATGTAGAAACGGTCATCGCCCTGCGATTGCGTCAGATCCACCCCCGGCCCAAGCGGCGGCGGCGGCAGGGGCACGCGGCGGTCAGACTGGCCCCAGGAGTACTGCGCGCGCCCCGCAAAGCCCCAATGATCCGAAAATTTGTGAAGCAGATCCGCCCGCAGCCCATAGGTGCTGTAGTCGATTGCGCCATCCGATGACACCATGTCGACCTGCGCCTGTTCATAGAACATGCCAAAGGACAGCATCGTATTGGCATTCAGGAACCGGGCATATTGCACCGTCAGGTTCTGCACCTTCTCATCATTCTCGACGATATTCGCCTTGTCGTTCTCAAAGACGCCCGTCAGCGAAAATTTGAGAAAGGCATTCTGCTGCGGCAGCGCATATTGCAGATGCAGCGGCAGGATGAGGGCGGTGCCGTCATTCTTGTAACCCGATGTCGGGGTGCCGGGCGCGGCCAGGCCCGCCAACTCGGTGCGCGCACGGGTGATCCGGAAATTTGACGTCGCAATCGCATTGTCCGAATAATATTCGTCCAGCAATCCGGCCTGCCCGAGCGTCATTTGCCCCTGCACCATCAGCGGCAGCTGATCCATCGGCGGCGGACCCTCCTGCGCGGCCAGCGGTGTGGCCAGCGCCCAGATCCCGGCGGCGCAGATCATCCCTCGTTTCATTTGGTATCTCCCTGATGACATATTGATTTCATTGAGGTTCAGGACGGGGACCTGCCTTCCCCGAAGGGGGTGCAGCCCTGTCAGGCGCCATGCGGCGCTTCGGCCAGAGCGGCGGGGGCATCCCGCTCTGCTAGGCGGAACAGAATGGCCGAGATGAGCCCGATGCAGATGGCGGCCGCGCCGATCGCGGCAAATCCCGCCATTTCGACCAAGGCACCGCCGATGAAGGGTGCCACCGCCGACCCCGCCATGATCATCGCGGGCGTGGCCGCTGTGGCCCGCCCCGACGCATCGTTGCGCGCCAAAAAGCCAAAGACGAAAGTGTGGGTGAAAACCTGAATGGCCGGGAAAAGGATCGCGGCAATCCCATAGGCCGGGAAGAGCGCCACCATCATGATCACACTGGCACAGGCCGCCTGTGCCAGCGGCGCCATTTTGGCGACATTCATCGCCTTGAGGCGCTTTTCAAGCAGCGCCGCAGCCATACCGGGCAGGAGATTGACCACCCCCAACACCACGAGCATCAGCTGAAGTTGGCCCGCGGCAAAGCCATGTGCGCTGCCTGCCTGCACCAGAAAGGAAAACACCATCGCCTGAATGAGCGACATGAGCGTGAACCCTGCGATGGCCAGACGCACCCGGCGCGACAGGCGTGCGGGCGACTGAACTTCGGCCCGGCGCTCGGCCACGACCGAGGGCATGAACAACAAGGTCATGCCGGCCGCGACCCCGAAAACAGCCGCAATCGCATAAAAGAAGGCATTCGGACCGAAAGCCTGCGTCAGCTGGGGCACCCCGCCGAGGAAGATCAGCGAAAAGACACCAAACCCCACATAGGCATGGGCAAAGGTGCGGTGCGGATTGGCGGTTTTGCCCATCGTACCATGCACCAGCGACAGCGACACGCCGATGCAGATCCCCGCGACCAGGTGCAGCGCGAGGCGCAGTTGCACCAGCTCAACCACTGGCACCGCCAGCATTGAGACCGCCGCGACGGCATAGCCCAAGGGCGCCAGCCGCCGTCCGTTGGCTCCGCCAAACCGCTGCGCGATCAGCACGGAGGCCGCCACCGCCCCCAGCAAAAACACCGAAGGCAAAGCGCCGGCCACCAGCGGCCGATAGCCATAGCCGGAAATCAGCGTGTCGACCCATACCGGCAAAGCAGACAGATCGACCATCCCCGCGATATGCCCGATGATGAGCGCCAGGCGCGCAGCCCGCGTCGTAGACTGTGTCATTGTGTAATACCTCATCCTGCGGTGCCTGCGCCCGCGCAGGTCCGTTTGCGGCGATGTCGCCGATGTAAACATTCAGATGTTGGGCAGCGGCGCTGGCCGCAGCCCCTGTCACGGCGCTTTGGCCCGCGTTAACGCGGCGCGCCCGCCCGCCTTACCGGCATGGTCCTGCTGCGTTCATCATCCTGAAAACTCTCATCCCTGACGGCCCCACGCCTCCCTGCGTGCCTCCGGGCCGAATCCCATCTGACATACATAATTATCTCAAATCAAGCATTATTATCACTAAGATGTGTAATATTATCGTTTTACGGAATTATGATGCTCGAAAATGGCTTCAGTGCCGGGTGGGTGCCGTTGAATTTCCTTGAAAAGGCAGCGCGCTTCTCGTCCTGCGTGACCGGGGATGTCCGACAGGACCCGCGCCGGTATCTCAGGCGGAGGGGCCCGTCGGCGCAGGCGCTGACATCGCGGCCATGGCCTTGAGGACCTGCAAAAAGAGCGGAATCGCACTCTGCAAATGCGCTTCAATGGCCTCCGGCCCCGGCGCATCCCGAAAACCCCACAGGCTGCGCTCATAGAGCCGCAATTCACATTGCGCCTTGAAATGCCAGGCTGCACGGCGGGTGTCGGCGGCGTCGATCCAGCCTTTTGCGACCATATCTGCCAGTGCCCGCTCGAGAAAATCGATCACCTTGCGGGGGCCGTTTTCGAAATAGATCTCGGTCAGTTGCGGGAAACGCTCGGCTTCGCCGATCACCAGCCGGTTCACCGCGACGATCGGAGGCGAGAGCAACAACGCCAGATACCGCCGCCCCAGCGCGCGCAAGCTGGCCTCGGCTGTCGGCTCCAGCGGGAATCTTTCGGCCAGCAGCTGCGCATGATGCGCGCCCGCGCGCTCGACATAGGCTGCGAAAATCTCTTCCTTGGATTGGAAATAGCGATAGAGCGTCGCCTTGGAGGCCTGCGCCTCGGCCGCGATCATCGCGATGGTCGCCACGCCAAACCCATGCGCCAGAAAGATCCTTCCGGCGGCATCGGTGATCTCGTCCCGTTTCTTGTCCGTCAGCACCCGCATGCGTCCGACATGCGCGATTTCCGCCGCCGGGTCAACTTGACAGAACGGGGTGAGTCGCCATATCGAAACCATATGGTATCGTTTTGGAGGAGAGAACCGATGACCACCCCCTTCCCGAAAACCCCGGAATTTACCGGCTCGCTCTATCGGCCCGCCCGTTTCGAGGGAAAAGTGTATGATCTCGAGGTTGAGGGGACGGTCCCCCGTGAGATCTCCGGCACTTTCTTTCAGGTGGCGCCCGACCCGCAGTATCCGCCGATGCTGGGTGGCGACATTTTTTTCAACGGTGATGGCGCGATCCACGCCTTTCGGTTCAACGCGGGCAGCGTGGATTTTCAGCGCCGCTATGTGATGACCGAGCGTCTCAAGCGGCAGCGCCAAGAGCGCGAGGGGCTTTTTGGCATTTACCGTAACAGCTTCACCGACGATGCCCGCGCCAAAGGCGTCAACAGCAGCACCGCCAACACCAATGTCATCCTCCACAACGGCAAGCTTTTGGCGCTCAAGGAAGACAGCCCGCCCTATGCGCTCGACCCGATCACGCTCGAGACCGAGGGCCTGTATGATTTTGGCGGCCAGCTCACCAGTCCGACCTTTACCGCGCATCCCAAATTCGACCCGCAGACCGGGGCCATGATGTGTTTTGGCTATGAGGCCAAAGGCGAGGCAAGCCCCGACATCGTCTATTATGAGATCGACAAGAACGGCCGCAAGACGCGCGAAGTCTGGGTCCGTGCGCCCTATGCGGCGATGATCCACGACTTTGCCGTCACCGAGAATTATGTGATTTTTCCCCTGATGCCGCTGACCGCGGACATCGACCGCATCAAGGCGGGGGGCAATCACTTCGAATGGCAACCGCAGCTTGAGCAGCTCTTCGGGGTTCTGCCCCGCGATGGCGAGGGCAAAGACTTGCGCTGGTTCACCGCGCCCAATGGCTTTCAGGGCCATACGCTCAACGCGTTCGACGATGGCAAAGGCAAGATCTACGTCGATATGCCGGTTACCGATGGCAATATCTTCTACTTCTTCCCGCAGGCCGATGGTTTCGTGCCGCCGCCCGAAACGCTGTCGTCGCGGATGATGCGCTGGACCTTTGACATGAAGGCGCCGGGCAATGGACTCACGGTGGCGCCGCTCTCGGATTTCACCTGCGAATTCCCGAAAAGTGACGATCGCTATTCCGGCCAACCCTACCGGCATGGCTTTGTGATCTCGATGGACATGCAAAGGCCCTATAACTTCGAGAAGCTCGGGCCGCCGCCCTTCCAGTTCTTCAACATGCTGTCGCATATCGATGTGAGCACCCAAAAGGCCAGGCACTGGTGGGCAGATGACCAGACCTGCTTCCAGGAGCCGGTGTTCGTGCCGAAATCACCCGATGCGCCGGAAGGGGTGGGCTATGTGATGGCGCTGGCGAACCGCTTGCTGGATCAGACGACCGACCTAGTCATTCTGGATGCCGAGCGGATGGATGAGGGCCCGGTTGCGACCGTGCATTTGCCTGTACGTCTGCGGATGTCGCTGCACGGCAGCTGGGTGCCCAGCCAAAGCGCGCCCTCTGACCAGAGCTTTCCGGAAAACGCCTGAGCCAGCCCTGCCTGCGGACTCTCTCTCCGCAGGCAGCCCCCTGTTTTGAAACACAACGGTGTGCCTGCGCGCCCCCGGCGGCGGCTGACTGCGCACCATGTGCCTGTCGCCGTCGCCCCTCCGCGTGCCCCCAGATACTTGCCCCCATTTGCTCGCTCCAATTGCTGACCCTTCGGCGGTATTTCAGGGGGCCAGCGTCCTGTAACACGGCATTTCAACCCGACATTTCGATGCCTTTGATCACCCGCACCGGTCTGTAACTGGTCGCGGTGCGCCACCACGCGCCTGCTGCCGCCCGCGATGAGGCGTCTGACGCCAGCGCGCTCTTTCCATTGGAGGATTGCGTCCCCACGGAGGCCCAAAACCGGGTGGAATCCCCGGACGTCGCCGCGCGCACCCTCCAATTTACTGACAATAATTTCCGTATAACGATAAAAAAGATACTTTACGGAAATCAAATTACTGATAAACGAGCATTTGAAGCATACATCCATTGGGAGGAATCAATGAGCGACCACCCCGTCCAGGCCTGCGCCTATCTCCACCATGTGGCCTTCGAGAGCGCCGACCCCGAGCGTCTGGCCCGCTTTTATGCAGACAACATGGACATGGTTCTGACCAAAGTGTCGGCGGATGAATACCGTTGCGAAGGTCCGCTGCGCCGCTTTGTCGCCGTGAAAGGCGAAGACAAAAAGCTGGCCTATGGCGGTCTCGCCTGCCGCTCGGAACGTGATCTTGAGACCTATCGCCGCCGCGCCGAAGCGCATGGTGTCGAGGTTCTGGAAAGCCCCAGCCCTTATTTCCGCGACGGTGCCTTCGCCCTGCGCGACCATGACGGCAACCTGGTCTGCTTTGGCATGGCGAAAGAGGAAACGGTCGCCTACAAGCCCGGCGTCGAGGGCATCCATGCACCGACCCAGCATTTGACCTTTGCCACGCAAAACCTGCCCGGTTTCAAAGAGTTCTACGTCGACAAGCTCGGGTTTTTTCTCTCCGACCGCGTGTTGCATGACGATGGTGATCTGGCCACGGTCTTTACCTCGACCAACCACGAGCACCACACCATCGCCTGCTTCAAATCGAACCGCACCGGCGTTGATCACCATTCTTATGAAGCGGGGTCGATGGATAACATCAAGAAATTCTGTGACCGCTTCGCCGCCAATGGCGTGCTGCTGACCTGGGGGCCGGGTCGCCATGGTCCGGGCAACAACCTGTTCGTTTTCTACACCGACCCCGACGGTAACTGGATCGAAATCTCGGGCGAGCTTGAGACGATCTATGACCGCGAGGTCATCGACTGGCCGCACCACCCGCGCACGCTGAACAAATGGGGCAACGCGATCTTGCGTTCATAAGGAGAGTGCCATGAAACTTCTGAGTTTTCTGCGCGAGGGGCGTACCGGATTTGGCGCGGTGGTCGCGGGGGGCGTGGTCGATCTGACCGGCTTTGGCGGCGCGAGATCGTTGAAAGAGGCGCTGGCCGCAGGCCTGTTGGGCAAGATGGCGCAAGAGATTGACGGACGCGGTCCGGGGCTGTCGATGTCCGACATCACCTTTCTTCCGGTCATTCCGGATGCGGGCAAGATCCTCTGCATCGGCCTGAACTACCTCAAGCACAAACAGGAGACCGGGCGTCCGGATGTCGAACACCCGACGGTGTTCACCCGCTATGCCGACAGCCAGGTCGGCCATTTGCAGCCCTTGGTGAAACCTGCCGTCTCCGAGCGTTTTGATTATGAAGGCGAGATGGCTGTCATCATCGGCAGACCGGGCCGCAACATCCCCGAGGAACGCGCACTGGAGCATGTGGCGGGCTATGCCTGCTACAACGACGGCAGTGTCCGCGACTGGCAGCGTCACACGATGCAGTTCACACCGGGCAAAACCTTCCCCGGCACCGGCGCTTTCGGCCCCTGGATGGTCACGGCCGATGAGGTGGGCGATTACCGCAATCTGCCGATCCAGACCCGCCTGAACGGCCAGGTGATGCAGGATGCGACACTGTCGGATCTGTTGTTCCCGCTGGAACGCCTGATCGCCTATTGCTCCACCTTCACCCCGCTGGCGCCGGGCGATGTCATCGTCTCGGGCACGCCGGGCGGCGTCGGCGACAAACGCAATCCGCCCGTCTACATGGTCCCCGGCGACAGGGTCGAGGTTGAGATCGGGATGCTCGGCACATTGGTCAATCCGGTCGTCGCGGAAGGTGGCCTGTAACATGCCAGGTCCCTTCTCTGACACAGACATTCTCGTTGTTGGGGCCGGGCCAACGGGTCTTTTGCTGACCAACCTGCTCGGCGGCATGGGGGTGCGCACCACGATCGTGGAGCGCAACCCCTCCACCGTGCAAGAGCCGCGCGCAGTCTCCATCGACGATGAATCCATGCGCGCGCTGCAAGCGGCGGGACTGGCCGAAGATGTGGCGCAGTTCACGGTGAAGGGCTATGGGTCGATCTACCGTGGCCCCTCCGGCAAGGTCTTTGCCGAGGTCAAACCGCACATCAAGGAATATGGCTTCGACAAACGGAATGCGTTCGAGCAGCCGGTGTTTGAGGACTGCCTGCGCAGGGCGCTGTCGCGGCACGGTTCGGTAACCGCGCACTTCGACACCACGCTGGAAACCGTGGCGCAGGACAGCGCGGGCGTCACCGCACAGGTGAGCGGGCCTGCCGGGCCACTGCAGATCCGCGCCCGTTATATGGTGGCCTGCGATGGCGGCCGCTCGCTCACCCGCAAGCTGCTCGACATCGCGCTCGAAGGCTCAACCTTCACAGAGCCTTGGCTGATCGTCGACCTGCATTCGACGCGCAACAGCTGCTTTCACACCGAGGTGTTTTGCAACCCCGGGCGCTCGGCGATCAGCCTGCCCGGTCCCGATGGCATCCGCCGCTATGAATTCAAGCTGAACGACGGCGAGACGGTGGCCGAGGCTGAAAGCGAGGGCTTTGCCCGGCGGCTGCTGGCAGAGGTGGGCCCGGACGCGCAAGAGCCGATCCGGCGGCAGCAGGTCTATACCTTCCACGCGCGCACGGCGGAGCGGTGGCGCGAGGGGCGGATTTTTCTGGCGGGCGATGCGGCCCATCTGACCCCGCCTTTCGCGGGACAGGGAATGAACAGCGGCCTGCGCGACGCCCATAACCTGGCGTGGAAACTCGACGAGGCACTGCGGCTCGCCGATCCCGAACCCGTGCTCGACAGCTATGAGGTCGAGCGCAAACCCCATGCCCGGGAGATGATCAATCTGGCCCTGACCATGGGCAAGGTGATGATCCCCTCCTCACCGCTGGCGGGGTTTTTCATCCGGACGGGCATGTCCCTGCTCGGCCTCTATGGCCCTGCGAAAACCTACATGGTCCAGATGAAATACAAGCCGCGCCCGCGATTTGCCGCCGGGCTGCTGCGTCCGGACGGCAGGCCGACCAAGGCAACGGGCGTCGGGCGGATGATCCCGCAGCCGCTGGTGGTCACCCCGCGCCGCGAGGAATGCCTGCTCGATGCGCTCCTGCCGGACACACCTGTCGCCCTGATATTCGACGAAAATCCGCAAGAGGTGCTCGCGCCCGAGATGCAGGCCCGGTTCGAGGCCGCCGGTGCCACGGTGATCGGGTTGACGCCGGAATGGGTCAATCCGCGCAACGGCACCTTCACCATCGTGCGGGACCGCTCGCGCTTTTTCTCGGAGGCGCCTTTCGCGGGGTACCTCGGTCAGGTGCTTTTGCTGCGCCGTGACCGCTATGTGGCCGGTGCCGCGCCGGTCGCGCGCGCCGAAGACCTTTTGCCATTGTTGCACAGCATGCGGGCCGCACCGTCGGGGGAGACGGAGGCAGTCGCGCCATTTCACAGGGGGGTTGGCCGCAGGGCCTGAGTTCAAGACCGCACATCATGAGGGGCCCCACAGGTCCCGACATCAGGGAGGAGATACCATGAAGATCCGGAACACGTTTCTCGCGGCCATCAGCGCCGTGGCAATGGGCGGCACGCTCGCAACCCCGGTCGCGGCGAAAGAGCTGCGCCTGAGCACGCCGACACCCGAACCCCATATCATGACGAAATCGGCGCATCACATGGCAGAGGCCTTTGCCGCCTCGGGTGCCACTGACACGATCGCCGTCTTCCCGGGCAACAAGCTCGGCGATGTGCCCACCGTCCTGTCGCTGTTGCAAAGCGGTGCGGTGGAAATGGCCATTGTGCCGGTGGGCGATCTGGCCAACCGGGAACCTGCTTTCCTGGGCTGGTTCCTGCCCTATCAGTTCGACAGCCTCGCCGCAGCGGGCGCGGCCGCCAACAGCGCCCCCGCGAGAGAGATGCTGGCGAAACTCGACGCGCAGGGCATCAAAGGGCTGGGCTATGTTTTCCCGGGCCAGCGGCATGTCCTGTCGAAAGCGCCGATCAGCACCATCGATGATTTTGCCGGGTTGAAGATCCGCGCCTTTCCCAATGACATTTTCAATGCCTGGTGGCGTCAGGTCGGAGCAGCTCCCACAGCCTTGCCGCTGCCCGAAATCATGCCCTCGCTGGTCACCGGCGTCATCGATGCGGTCGATGTCGATCTGGACATTGTGATGGGCCTGCAAATGTACCAGCAGGCCCCGCATCTGGTGCTCACCAACCACATGGCATTTCCGGCGGCCATCCTTGCCTCGCAGCGCTGGTGGGACGGTCTCACGCCGCAAGAGCAGGAAGCCCTGACCGCCATTGTGGCTGAAACGCAGGGATGGGCGCTTGAGACCCAGACCGCGTCGGAAGACACCCTGTTGAAAGTACTCGCGGAAAAGGGTGCCATCGTGTCCCGGATGGACCCCGCGCCGCTGGCCGCTGCCGGGGCTGAGGTCAGCGCGGCTTTTGTCGACCGCGATCCGCTGATCCGCGCCTTTCATGACGCCAACCAATAAGCGCCCTCCGGCCCGCGCCCCGCGCGTGCCGGTTCCTTGGATGGATGCGAGGTCCAGATGAAAATTCCAAAAGCCATAGACCGGGCGCTGATGCGGCTGGAACTGATCGTGGCGCTTGCGGCGATGACGGGTGTCGTCTTGCTGCTGTCAGCTCAGGTGTTTTGCCGCTACCTTCTCCAATCGCCCCTGTTTTTCGCCGAAGAGGTGGCGCTGTTGCTGCTCATCATCGCCACGTTCATCGGGCTGAGCCTTCTGGTGGCCGAGGACAAGCTGATCGGCATCGATCTTCTGGGCAGCATCATGTCGCCCCGGGGCCATGCCTGGGTTGCCTGGGCCATGCGGGCCGCGGTTGCCCTGCTGGCGGGTTCTCTTGCCTTTTACGCTCTGCGCTATGTCTCGACCCCCTGGGTCTGGAACGAGCGTTTCGCCACCGTGCCGCTGCCGCGCGCCGGGCTCTATGCGATCGTCGCCTTTGAGCTTTGCGTCATGGTCTTTCACCAGCTGATGCGCCTGTGCGACAGCTTCCCCCCTGCCCGCCGGGAGGATATCAGATGATCACCCTGGGCATCTTCTTTGTCTTTCTCTGCCTCGGCCTGCCGATCATCTTTCTGCTGCTGCTGGCCGCCTTCGCCTTTGGCATGGAGAGCAATGCCATGGTGCTGTTCGACAGCTTCCTTGTGCAATCGGTGAAAGGGATCGAGGCCACCGGCTTTCTGGCCATCCCGCTCTACATTCTGGTGGGCGAGGTGATGAACCGCGGTGGCATCACCGACCGGCTGATCCGCTCGGCCATGCGTCTCGTCGGCGGCTTTCGCGGCGGGCTGGCCTTTGTCAATGTGCTGACCAATGCCTTTTGCGCGGCCATCCTCGGCTCGGCCACCGCGCAGATCGCCATCATGACGCGCGCAATGGTGCCGCAGATGGTCAAACAGGGCTATGACCGCGGCTTTGCCACTGGTCTGACTGTCGCCACCGGCCTGCTGGGGCCGATCATCCCGCCCTCGATGCTGATGATCATCTATGGCGTGCTGTCCTATCAATCGGTGGCGGCGCTGTTTGTTGCGGGCGTCTTGCCGGGGCTGCTGGTCACGGCCAGCTTCTTTGCCACCATCGCGGTCTCGCGCAAGCAACTCCCCCCGGTCTCCGCCGCGCCGGAAGAGCGGGCCAGCCTTGGCGCGGTGATCATGGATGCATTGCCGGGCCTGATCCCGCTGACCATCATCGCGGGCGTGGTGACGGGGGTGATGACCCCGACCGAAGCCGGCGCATTGGCGGCGCTTGTCGGAATCGCGCTGTCGGCCCTGATCTACCGCAGCCTCACCATTGCCGATTTCGGGCCGGTGATGAAAGCGGTGGTGATGTCGTCGGCCTCGATCATCGCCCTGATCGGCTTTGCCACGCTGCTCGGCTGGGTTCTGGCCTATCAGGCGGTGCCCGATCAGCTGGCCAATGCCATCGCGGCGGCCTCGGTCGGACCCATCAGCTTTTTGCTGCTGGTCTGTCTGGTGGTGTTCTTGCTGGGCATGTTCCTGGACGGCATCGGCGTGCTGATCGTGATCGTGCCCGTCCTGCTGCCCCTGGCGGCGGCGTTCAAGATCGACCCGATCCATTTCGGCGTCGTGCTCAGTGTCGCCACGCTGACCGGCCTCGTCTCACCGCCGGTTGGCCCGGGCCTCTATATCGCCATGGATGCGACCGGGCTGGGCATGATGCGGGTCTTCCGCGCCGCTCTGCCCTTCCTCGTGGCTTTCATTCTCTCTCTGCTGATCATCATTTTCCTGCCATCCCTCTCGACATGGCTGCCCTCGGCCCTCGGCCTTTGACCAAAAGGAACGCGCTATGAACCAACACAGCTTTGCCAAACCCGCCTACAGCGGCTTTACCGGCCAATTCATCGGTGGCCGTTGGGTCGACGGCACCGCAGGCCGCATGGCGAAAGACATCAACCCCTACAACGACGCGGTGCTGACCGAGATCAGCCTCGCCTCGGCGGCGGATCTGGAGCAGGCCTATGCAGCCGCCAGCCGCGCGCAAACCGACTGGGCACGAACCCTGCCCGGTCAGCGCGCCGCGATCTTCGAGCGCGCGGTCGAGATCCTCACCGCGCGCCGCGAAGAGGTGATTGACTGGCTGATCGCGGAATCCGGCTCGACCCGGATGAAAGCCGGGATTGAATTCGACGCGGTGAAAGCAGGCATGAAAGAAGCCGCCTCGATGCCCTATCTGGTGCATGGCATGATCATGCCGGTCGACCGCCCGGGCAAGGAGGCGCGCGTGTACCGCAAGCCTTTGGGCGTGATCGGCGTCATCAGCCCGTGGAATTTTCCGCTGCATCTGTCGAACCGTTCCGTGGCGCCCGCGCTGGCCCTCGGGAATGCGGTGGTGCTGAAACCGTCATCGGACACGCCGGTGACGGGCGGGCTGCTGCTGGCAAAGATCTATGAGGAGGCGGGGCTTCCCGCAGGGTTGCTCAACGTGGTGGTCGGTGCGGGCAGCGACATTGGCGATGCGTTTTCCGCCAGCCCGGTGCCGCGCCTGATCAGCTTTACCGGTTCCACCGCAGTCGGCCTGCGCATCGCCCAGGTGGCCGCCGCCTCAACCCGCCTGAAGCGCCTCGGGCTTGAGCTGGGCGGCAATGCGCCTCTGGTCATTCTGGACGATGCCGATCTGGGCAAAGCGGTCCAGGCCGCGATCATTGGCCGCTTCATGCACCAGGGTCAGATCTGCATGAGCACCAACCGCATCATCGTCGAAGACAGCCTCTATGACGATTTCGTCGAGGCCTATTGTGCCGCCGCCGCTGGCCTCACCTATGGTGACCCCGCGCGGGCCGACACCTTTGTCGGGCCGGTGTGCAATGACGCGCAGGTCAAAAGCGTCACTTCTCTGATCGCGGCGGGGCAGGCGGCAGGCTTTGATCTGCGCGTCTCCAACACGATCGAGGGACGCGTGATCCCGCCGCATGTCTTTGCCGGTGTGACCAACACCTCTGAGCTGGCGCAAAACGAGATCTTCGGCCCCGTCGCGCCGATCATCCGCGCCGCCAATGAGGCCGAAGCGCTGCGCATGGCCAATGACACCGAATACGGTCTGTCGAGTGCGGTCTTCTCGGGCAATGAAACACGCGCGGTGAATTTCGCGTTGCAGGTCGAGGCGGGGATGACCCATGTGAATGACATCACCATCCACGATTACCCGCATGTGATGTTCGGCGGCGAGAAGAACTCGGGCATCGGGCGTTTCAATGGTCATTGGATCATCGAGGAATTCACCACCGATCATCTGGTGACCATCCAGCGCTGAGGCACGCCGTTCCGACGCCGGAAGGGCGGGAATATCACGGGGCTTTGCGGGTGATGCCGCAAAGCCCCGCTGGCTTCACACAGATGGCGCAGGCAGGTGATCCCCTCCGGCGCCTGCGCCATCTTGCGCAGTGCGGCGTGCCGGTCCTGCAATCGGCCTCTCGCTTTTGCCGCCGATACACTTTATGAAGCGCGGGAAACTTCGCCATCGGCGAAGCCAAATTTATCGGAAAAGAATAAAATGATCGGAATCCGTCGCTATACGAGGATCTTGTCACTGTTTGATCCGGAACACCCGGAATGGACCATTGCCGAGCTGTCAAAGGCGCTCGACACCTCGGCCAGCACGCTCTACCGGCTGGTGCGCGAAATGGTCGAAGAGGGCATTCTCGAAAGCACCGTCGAATCCCGCTATCGTCTTGGCGCGTTTTTCATTGAGTTCTACCGCCGCATCCGGCTGAACGATCCGCTGATCCGCTCGGGCGCCAAATTTCTCACGCCGCTTGTCACGCAGGTGGGTGTGCCCTGTGCGGTGATCCTGGCGCGGCTCTATGGCAATGCGGTGATGTGCGTGGCCGAAAGCCGGGCACCGGGCGCACAGTTCGAGACGAGCTATCAGCTGGGCCGGCCGATGCCCATTCTGCGGGGCGCGACCTCCAAGGCCGTGCTTTCGACGATGACGCCCCGCAATGCCCGGAGCTTTCTGAAGAAGGAAGCGGCACTCGGGGCAGAGGATCTCGCACGGCTGGAAGAGGATCTGGCCGCGTTGCGCAAACGCGGGCATTGCGAGACCCATGGCGAGGTGGACAAGGGCCTCGTGGGCATTGCCATTCCGGTGCGCAACGATCAGCTCGGCATCAACGCGTCACTGAGCCTGATTCTGGAAAGCAGCACATTGACCGACGACATCCGCCCCATGCTGTTCACCGGCCTGTCGACCACGGGAAAGCTGATCGAACGGTTCATGGCCGACACGCTCACCCCCCAAAGCTGATGCGGGCCGGAGGATGGCCTGAGGGCACAGCGCCCGGGCCCGTGTCGCAGGCTCAGCCCGCCGCACGGGCTGCGTGGCGCCCTGCCACAAAGCCGAAGGTCATCGCCGGGCCAAGGTTGATCCCGCCCGCCGGGTAGAACCCGCCAAAGACATTGGCATTGTCGGTTCCCGCCGCATAGAGGCCCGCAATCACCCCCCCCTGCGCGTCAAGCACGCGGGCAGAGCCATCGGTGCGGAGCCCGGCAAAGGTGCCAAAACTGCCGGGCACCACCTCTACCGCATAAAACGGCGCCCGGATAATGGGGGCGACATTGGGATTGGGGCACTGATCGGGGTCGCCCTGCAGCCGCATATAGGCGGTAGTCCCCCGCCCGAAGGCCGGATCTTCACCGCGCTGCGCGCCCTCGTTCCAAGCCGAGACCGTCGCCATCAACCCTGCCGGATCAATACCGCAGTGGGCGGCGAGGGCGGCGATGGTCTTGCCGGTCTTGAGGTAACCCGCGCCAACCCAATAGCCAAAGGGCACTGGCGCGGGCCGCACGATCCCCAGACCATAGCGCCGCAGAAAGCGGTGATCACAGATCAGCCAGGACCGGGCCGGCGCCTCCGGCCCCACCGCGCGGATCAGATGCGTGACATAATCATGATAGCCCAGCCCCTCGTTGCAAAAGCGCCGCCCATCCGCGAGCACACCGATCACGCCCGGTTTGCCACGGTCGATGATATGCGGAAAATGGCCAGTGCCACCATCGGGCCACACCACATGCGACACGGGGCAATAGGCCACAGGTCCCGCCAGATCCTGATCCAGCGCCGCCCCGACCCCTTCGCCAAGCCGCAGCCCATCGCCCGTTGCCGAGGGCACGGCGAGGGTCCGGTTTTCATCATCCCGCTCAAAGGTCTCCGCCCGCCGCGCAAGGTCATGCCCATAGCCGCCGCAGGCCAGCACGACACCACGTCTGCTGGCGATCACCTGCCCATCGGCAAAACGCACCCCGCAAATGCGGCCCTCCGCCTCCACCAGTTCGGCCACCGATTGCGAAACCCGTAGGTCCACCCCGGCATCCAGCGCCGATTTCAGCAGCCTTCCGATCAGGGCGGCGCCATTGCGCAGATCCATCCCCCGCCGATACAGCGCCAGATCCCGGAAATGCCGCAGCACCCGCCGGGTCACATAGGCAAAGGACCCAAGCGAGCGCGTCATGCTCATGAAGGCCTTCAGATCCGGGCCGGATTGGATTGTCATCCCCTTGAAAGAGGTCTCCCGCAGGGGTTTGCGCAAGAGGGTCACCGCTTTGCCCAGCGCGCGGGCATCGAATGGCTTGGCAATCACCGAGCGCCCGCCGAGGCCTGCCCCCGGCTGATGGCCATAGGTGTCGGGTATCACCAGACCGCCGTCAAATTGCAGCGCGGTGTTCTCTTCGAAGAACGACACCATCTCGGGGGCGGCCTGCAAAAAAGCCTCCACCTTTTCATCCTTGTAATAGTTGCCGGTGACGGCCCGAAGATAGCGGCGCGGCGCCTCCACATCCTCGATGATGCCCGCGCGCACGGCGACGGGATTGCGCGGCGCAAAGATCCAGCCGCCCGACCAGGCCGAGGTGCCCCCGATCTCGGCGGTTTTCTCAAGCACGAGGACCGAGCATCCCATTCGGGCCGCGGTAACGGCAGCGCTGAGGCCGCCCGCACCAGAGCCTATCACGATCAGATCGAAGCATTCCCGCGTCGGGGATATCTGGGCGCCCACCTAAGAAACCTCAATATTGGAATATCTTTTCATAATTGCACACCTTTCTGAGATACGCCACCAGCTTCGTGCAAATGCCCCCCGCTGCGGCGCGGATGCGCGGGGCGCCCAAAGGGAAACGCCGGACGCCGGGGCGGCGGGGGCGCGACAGGCCCGCCGCCACCCGCGCCGCCGCTCAACTGGGCAAATTGTTCAGCCCCGTTGCCGAAACACCGCCATCGGCAAGGATGGTCTGCCCGGTGATATAGGCCGCGCCATCCGATGCCAAAAATGCGATGATGCGCGCGATATCAGCCGGCAGCCCGACCCGGCCGAGCGGCACCCGCGCGGCACGGGCTTCCTCCAGCCCCTCTTTGGCATAGATCGCCGCGGTCAACGGAGTGCGGATCATCCCCGGCGCCACGGCATTCACCCGAATGCCATCCGGCGCCCATTCCATCGCCAGGTTTTCCACCAGCGAAATCACCGCCGCCTTGGCGGGCGCATAGGCCGCCTGCCCAAGATGCGCCTGCATTCCCGACATTGAGGCCACCACAACGATCGTCCCCTTGGCGGCCCGCAGCGCAGGGTAAAAGGCCTGCGCCAGCACAAAGGTCGAGCGGACATTGAGGTTGAACATCCGGTCCCAGTCCGCCAGCGGTTGCGTCGCCAGAGGCGCGGGTTTGCCCGCCCCCGCATTGGACACGAACACATCAAGCCCGCCCAGAAACGCCAGCGCCTTTGCCGCGATATCGCGCGCGACCTCGGCGTCACCCAAATCCCCGGTCAGAAACAAGACCTCGGCACCATAGCCCTCCAGATCCGCCATCAGCGCCGCCGGTATCGGGTTGCGGCCGGAAGCCGTGGTGACAATTTTCGCGGGCCTGCCCGCCGCCTGTGCCGCCTGTGCCATCAGCCGCAATGTCGCGCCGCCAATCCCCTCGCTCCCGCCCGTCAGCATGATCCGCATGAACGTCCTCCCTCTGATGCGTCAGGCGGCAGAGTTTCAGCGCATCCTGCGGGCAACAATGGACATTTCCGTAGCCGACTTAAACCTTTCGTCATTGTCCAAGATTTTTCAGCCCCCGTGCATCCCCTCTCCCCCGCAAAGGCCGCAGCATCGCCGCGCCACAAGGAGGGGCAGAGGAAATGACCTTTACAGGCAAGACGGTTCTGATCACCGGGGGTGCGGCGGGAATCGGATGGGCCACCGCCGAAATCTTTGCCGCGCGGGGCGCCCGGCTGGCCCTGCTGGATCTGGACGGCGATCTGGCGCGCGACAGAGCGGCCACGCTTGGCGCAGAGCATCTGGGTCTGGCCGCCGATGTGACCGATGAAGCCGAGGTGGGCGCTGCCCTCGCCGAGATCGGCCCGGTCGATGTTCTGGTGAACAATGCCGGTCTGGGCGATGTCAACAAACCCACGGTCGAGCAAACACTGGCGCATGTGCGCCGCCTGCTCGACATCCATCTGGCGGGGAGTTTCCTGATGAGCCGCGAGGTCGCGTGCGGGATGATCGGGCGCGGCACCGGCGGCGCCATCGTAAACCTCGCCTCGATCGCCGCCCTGACCGGCCTGCCGCGGCGCAATGCCTATGGCGCGGCCAAGGCGGGTCTGGTGGCGATGACAAAATCCATGGCCGCCGAATGGGGGCGGCAGGGCATCCGCGTCAATGCCGTGGCGCCGGGATATGTGGCCACCGACCTGGTGCGCGGCCTGATCCGCGACGGGCTTTTGGCCGAGGACAAGATCCTTCGCCGCACGCCGCTCGGGCGGATGATCGCCCCTGCCGAGATTGGCGAAGCGATTGCCTTTCTGGCCTCGCAGGCGGCCTCGGCCATCACGGGTACGGTGCTGTCGGTGGATGCGGGCTGGATGGCCTATGGTGCGGCAGATGATCTTTAGCGCAGCGGCGACTGCGCGAGGGGGCGCAGGATCTCATGCCGTCGCGCGCCCTGCGCGGTCGCCAGCGGATCGCCGCCCCAGAGCGCCACGATGTCGCCCGGCATCTCGCCCGACAGGACCTGCCAGCGCCCGATACAGGGCTGATCGCTGTGCGCCCCGGCGCCGAAGGTCAGGCTGAGCAAACCCGGCGCAAAGAGCGGGCCCGCCGTGTCATTCGCCAGACGCGTCTTGCGCCCGGCCTCGGCGGCCTCCAGCATCGCACTGCCGCCAAGCCGCGCCATCAGCATGTTGCGCTGCGCGACGATCAGCGGAAAGGCCACCGGCACGAAATCCTCGACCCATTCCCGGTTTGCCGCAAAGCCCAGCCGCGCCTCCGCCCGCTCTGCCAGGCTCTCATAGATCCACAGATGATAGAGCCGGTTGAGCGCACCGGTATCGGTCAGCCAATAGCCCGCCATCGGCAGATGCGTGGTCAGGGCGCGCATCCCCCGGCGCCGCAACAGCGTAAGGTATTCCGGCCCCGTGCCGGGTCGGAGATCGTAGACCCGCAATTCGTAAATCATGCCATCCTCCCGCCTGCGGTTGGACAATTCCATGCGCGGGGGCGGCACAACATGCAGTCAGCGCGGTTTGCCTTGGACAATTCAGCGCTTTTGCCGCTCGCCCTGCGCGGTATCGCGATAGGCGCCGGGCGGCACGCCCACCCGCTGCGAAAAGAAGCGCGAGAAATAGGCCGGGTCGTCAAACCCCAGATCATAACCGACCTCGGCCACCGTCATCGTGCGGTAAATCAGGCAGCGCTTGGCCTCGATCACCACCCGCTCATGCAGCAATTGCGAGGCCGTTTTGCCCGCCCGCGCCTTACAGGCCAGATTGAGCCTTTGCAGCGAGACGCCGAGTTGCGCGGCGTAGAACTCCAGCCCTTTCTGGCTTTTGAAATGCGCCTCGAGCATCTCGCGGTAGCGGCACAACAGCTCATAATCGCGGTCGACCCGCTGGGCCTCTTCAACGCCTGCCGCGAGGCGCAACCGCATCAGCGCGACCAGAATGCGCTCAAACTGCGCCTTGATCGCCAGACGCCGCCCCGGCGCGTTCCAGGCATATTCGCGGCGCATCCAGTCAAAACTCTCGCGCAGGGTGCCGCAATTGGGGTCTTCCTCACTCAGGGCATAGGCGGCCGGATGCTCCAGCGCTTCGGAAAAGCGCGTGTCGCCTTGAGTGATCGTCTTGGCATAGGTGCACGCGGCGGTGATCACAAAGCCATCGGTCCCCGGCAGGAAATGGATTTCATGCACCATCGCCACCGGGATCACCACCATGGCCGGCACCGGCATCGTATAGGTACGGCTTTCGATCCGGATCTCGCCACCGCCGCGTTCCACGAACAAAAGCTGGATGTGGTCCGGATGCGCATGGGCACGAATTGTCCAATCATTTGCCCCGGAGCGATCGCGGATCGGCTCCACATGAACAAAGTCCAACTCCACCTCTTCATGGGTGTCACCATACAGATAATAATGCGGAATTGGCTGTTCTGGCGGGATCAGCATGATTTCTCTCCCTTGTTCCTTCCCCAAACCGCTCTGGGGAGCATCTGCAAATTGTGCAACGAAATTCGGCGTCCGTCCATTCGCGCGCGGCATCGGCTTTGTCATATCTCGCCCATGGGAGGCGGCCTGTCCGCGCCACAAAAGGAGGAGAAATCATGCAAACGCGGCTCCGCGAGAGCACCGAATGCGATGTGCTGGTCATCGGCTCGGGGGCGGGCGGCATGGCCACCGCCATCACCGCCGCCAAACAGGGCCTGGATGTCATCATCATTGAAAAGGCCCCGGTCTTTGGCGGCACCACCGCTTTTTCCGGCGGCGTGGTCTGGATTCCCGGCAACCGTCATTGCCCGCCGGGCGACGTCGCCCGCGCGCGCGACTATCTCAAACATGAGACCGGCAATTTCTACGACGAGCGCGCGGTGAATGCCTATCTCGACACCGGCGCCGAGATGCTGGCCTTTTTTGAGCGCGAAACCGAGGTGAAATTCAGCCCGTCGCTCTATCCCGACTATCACCCCGATGCGCCGGGCGGGGCGGATCTTGGTCGCTCGGTCACGGCGACGCCCTTTGACACCAGCGCGCTGGGGGCCAATCTCAAGCGTCTTCGCCCCCCACTCTCGACCATCACCTTCATGGGGATGATGTTCAATTCCTCGAACGCCGACATCAAGCATTTCTTCAATGCAACCAAGAGCGTAACCTCCTTCGCCTATGTGACCAGGCGGCTGGCGGCCCATGCGATTGAGGTGCTCCGATATGGTCGCGGGACGCATGTGACCTCGGGCAATGCGCTGGCGGCGCGGCTGGCCAAAAGCTGCTTTGATCTGAACATCCCGATCTACACCGACAGCCCCGCGCGCGAGCTTCTGACCGAAAACGGCGCGGTCATCGGTGTGAAAGTGGCGGGGCAGGGCGGCGATGTGGTGATCCGGGCGCGCAAAGGCGTGGTGCTGGCGGCGGGCGGCTTTGCGCATGACATCGCGAAGATCCGCGCGGCCTATCCGCATCTCAAGCGCGGCGGCGAGCATCTCTCGCCGGTGCCAGATGAGAATACCGGCGACGGGATCGATCTGGGCCGGGCCGTGGGCGGGCAATTCGAGATGCGGTTCCCGCAGACTTCCGCCTGGATGCCGGTGTCGAAAGTGCCGACGAAAACCGGGTTCAAGCCGTTCCCGCATCTGATCGACCGTTACAAGCCGGGGATCATCGGCGTGTTGCAATCCGGCAAGCGGTTCACCAATGAAAGCGCGAGCTATCACGATGTCGGCGCCGCGATGATCAAGGCCTGCGAGGGCCAGACCGAGACCGCCTGCTGGCTGATCGCGGACCGTCCGACGATCCGCAAATACGGGCTTGGCTATGCCAAACCCGCCCCGGTGCCGCTCGCGCCCTATCTGCGCAATGGCTATCTTGTCGCGGGCAAGACGCTGGCGGATCTGGCGCGCAAGGCGGGCATCGATGCCAAGGGGCTCACCGAGACGGTCGCGGCCTACAACCGCGATGCGGCGCGCGGCGAGGATCCGGAGTTTGGGCGTGGGGCGACCAGTTTCAACCGCTATCTCGCCGATCCCGACGTGCGTCCGAACCCCTGCGTTGCGCCGATTTCCCAAGGGCCGTTTTACGCGCTCAAGATCGTCATGGGCGATCTGGGCACGTTTGAAGGGCTGGCGACCACGGTCGAGGGGCAGGTGCTCGATACGCAAGGCAGGCCGATTGCCGGGCTCTATGCGGTGGGCAATGACCGCGCGTCGATCATGGGCGGCAATTACCCCGGTGCCGGGATCACGCTCGGGCCTGCGCTGACCTTTGGCTATATCACCGGGCGGCATCTGGCAGGAGTGGCGTGAATGGGCTGGGTTGATTTTCAAGACAAAGTCGTTGTGGTCACCGGGGCTTCGGGCGGGATCGGCCGCGCCATGCTGGCGGCGTTCAGCGCCTTGGAGGCCAGGGTTGTTGCCCTCGATTACCGCGCCGGGGATGCCGAGGCGGCGGCCCATGCGGTTGGCGGATATGGTTTTGGCTGCGACGTCTCCGACGCCGTATCGGTGGCTGCGGCGGCAGCGCAGGTCGCCCGGCTGGGCGGGGCGGATGTGCTGGTGAACAATGCCGGTATCCTGCGCCCCGGGCCGCTGGAGGATCTGGCGCTGGCGGATTGGCAAGCGATGCTCCGGGTCAATCTGGACGGCTGTTTCCTGACCGCCCAAAGCTTTGGCAAACAGATGATCGCCAAGGGGGCGGGCGCGCTGGTGCATATCGCCTCGATCTCGGCCAGTCAGCCGCAGCCATTCTCGGGGGCCTATTCGCCCGGCAAGGCGGGGGTTGCGATGCTGTCGCGGGCACTGGCCTATGAATGGGGGCCAAAGGGGCTGCGCTCGAATGTCGTGTCGCCAGGGTTGGTGCTGACCCCGATGTCCGAACCGTTCTATGCCAATCACGAGGTCAAAGCCGCACGCGAACGGCGGGTGCCCGTGGGCCGGATCGGCAGCGCCGAGGACATGGCCAATGCGGCTGTCTTCCTCGCATCGGCGCGCGCCGGCTATATCAACGGTCAGGAGATCGTGGTGGACGGAGGGCTGAGCCAGACCCTGATGGGCAGCGTCCCCCGTCCGGGATATACCGAATAGCACCAAATTTGGGGGTGGCGGTTACGCCACCTCCTCCATATGCCCGCCGAGGAACAGCTGGCCGACCTTGGGATCATTGAGCAGGACCTCCGCCCGCTCATGCATCCGCATCTGCCCCAGCTCCAGCACGATCCCGTCATCCGACATCGCCAGCGCCGCTTTGGCATTTTGCTCGACCATGAGGATCGTCACACCGTCGTCGCGCAGGGTTTTCAGCGTTGCAAACACCTCCTGCACCAGATTGGGCGACAGGCCGATCGACGGCTCGTCAATCAGCACGAGCTTGGGGTCAAGGAGCAGCGAGCGCGCAATCTCGAGCTGCTTTTGCTGCCCGCCCGAAAGTTCGATCGCCTTGCGGTCCTTGAATTTCCGCAGCATCGGAAACTGATCCATGACCAGCTCCATCCGCCGCTTCACGCTCGGCTGATCGGTCGAGGTGATCCCGCCCATTTCCAGATTGTGCCAGACCGAGAGCTGCGGAATGACATTGCGGCCTTGGGGGACATAGGTCACGCCATGGCCGATCATCTGTTTCGGGGTGGAGCGGGTCACATCCTCGCCGTCAAAGATGATCTGCCCCGATTGAATATCGAGCATTCCGAAGATCGCCTTGAACACCGTCGATTTCCCCGCCCCGTTCGGACCGATCACCGTGGTGATCGTGCCGCGCGGGATCGAAAACGTGGTGCCGTTGAGAATGGTGATCTTGCCATAGCCTCCGTAGAGGTTTTTCAGTTCCAGCATCGCCGACATGTCAGCCTCCCAGATAGGCGTCAATGACGCTTTGGTTTGCGCGGATCTCCTCGGGGGCGCCTTCGGCAATGATCCGGCCTTCGGCCAGAACGATGATCCGCGTGCAGAGCGACATGACGAATTCCATATTGTGCTCAATGACCACAAAGGTGGTGCCATGTTCGCGGTTATAGGTGATCAGCCGCTCTTTGAGATACTGCAGCATGGTCAGATTGACCCCGCCCGCAGGCTCATCGAGCAGCACGAGGCCCGGCCCGGCCATGAAGGCCATGGCGGCATCGAGGAGCTTTTGCTGGCCATAGGACAGGGCCCCCGCCATCTCGTCGCGCAGATGCCCGAGACGGAAGAAATCAATCATATCCTCGGCGGCCCCCGTCAGCCCCGCATCCGATGTGCCAAACAGGCGCGTCAGCATAGTGCCATGATGCTCCTGCCCCGCCATGATGATGTTCTCGATCACCGACATCTGCGGAAAGACGGAAAGCTGCTGGAAGGTGCGCCCGACGCCAAGCCGGCTCAGCTCATGCGCCTGCGCGCCCGCGACGGGTTTGCCGTTGATCTGCACGCTCCCCGAGCTGGGCGTGAGCTGCCCGAGGATACAGTTGAACAGCGTCGATTTTCCCGAGCCATTCGGGCCGATCAGCCCGAGGATCTCGCCCTTTTTGACCTCGAAGCTGACGCCATTGACAGCTTTGATCGGCCCGAAATGTTTGGTCATGTCGCGGACGGACAGAACGGTATCCGTGTGCATCACAGCTGTGCCCCCTGTTTCAGATCGCCGCGCTCCTTGCGGGGTTTCATCGCGGTCACAAGCTTGCGCCCCAGCCCCAAAAGCCCCTGCGGCGAGAAGATCATCACCACAAGCACCAGCAGCGCATAGATGATGAGGTAATAGCCATCGGTGAAGCGGAGCATCTCTGGCAACAGCACCACCAGGCCCGCGCCCAGTATGGGCCCGAAGAAATAGCCGGAGCCGCCCACGATCACCATCAGCAGGATTTTCAGCGACAGGATAAGCGTGAAGGACCCCGGCTCGATGAACTGCACCAGGGGTGCCTGAAGCGCGCCCGCAAGCCCCGCCATCGAGGAACCGATGGCAAAGGCCAGGAGGGTCATCCGCGTGGTGTTCAGGCCGAGGGAATTCGCCCGGATCGGGTTTTCCCGCAGGGCCTTGAACGCCCGGCCCCAGGGGGAATGCAGCATCCAGGCCATCGCGCCCGCCGTGACCATGAAACAGATGACCGTGAAGTAATAGAACGGCAGTTGCTTCATCGTGTCGAACGCGCCGAAGACAGGACGCGGAATGCCCACCAGGCCGAGCGAGCCGCCGGTGAGCCAGTCTTCATTGCGCAGGACCAGAAAAACCAGGGCGTTGAAAGCAAGCGTCACGAAGGCGAGGAAATGGTGCTGCACCCGCAGCGCCGGATAGCCCAGAGCCAGCCCGATGACGAAAGTCGCCGAGATCGAGCAGCCGACCGCCGCGATCCAATGCACCCCCGCCATGGTCAGCAGCGCCGTGGTATAGGCACCGATCCCCATGAAGGCCGCCTGCGCGAGGCTGATCTGCCCCGCATAGCCGAGTGTCAGGTTCAACCCCATGGCGGCAATCGAAAAGATCAGCCAGGAGCAGAGGGTATAGATGATGTAGCTGCCCTGCCCCATCGGCGCAAAGATCAGCGCCAGCCCGAAAGCGAGCAGGAAAAGAATGCGAAAAGCGGTCATACGGTCCTTCCTTCGGACGTGCCCATGATGCCCTGCGGCCGCACCATGATGATGAGGATGAGAAGGATCAGCGGGATCGCGGAGCGATATTCGGCCGAGATGTAGACGGCCGCCATATTGTCCAGGACGCCGATCAAAAGGCCACCGACAAGCGCGCCCCGGATCTGGTTGAAGCCGCCGACAATCGCCGCGATGAAGGCGATCATGCCCAGCGTTTCGCCGTTCGAGAATTTCGCCAGATAGACCGGTGAAATCAGGATCGAGGCAATGGCCGCCAGCGCGGCGTTGATCAGGAACGTGTACATGACCATCCGCTTCACATCGACGCCCAGAATCTCGGCAACACGGGGGTCTTGTGCCGTCGCCTGCATAGCGCGGCCCGTGCGGGTGCGCTGCAAGAACATCTGCAAGGCGATGATCGCGGCAAAGGCCACGGCAAGGTTGCACAGATCCTGCACCGAGACCGATGCCCCGAAAACATGGATTACATGCTGCGGAAACAGCGGCGGAAACGGCTGCCCCTGCGCCGAGTAGAACTCTTTGACGCTTTCCTTCATCAGCAGGCCCAGCGCGATGGTGGCAATCACCAGCGGCATCGAGCCATGCGGCAGCATCGGTTCGACCACCAGTTTCTTGAACATGACCCCGAGGATCAGGACCGACAGCACAAAGGCCGTCAGGATCGCCGCCCAGAGCGGCAACCCCAGAACGGTCATACCCGCGAGCACGAAAAACGCGGGCAGCATGACAAACTCTCCCTGCGCGAAATTGATGGTTTGCGAGGCCTGCCACAACAGGGTGAACCCCACGGCGGCCAAGGCATAGATCGCACCGGACGCCAGGCCGGATATGAGAATTTGCAGGAGTTCGGCCATCGCCATTCCTTCCCCTTGTGATGTTGAACGACCCCCTGCCCCCGGGGGCAGAGGCAGCGAAGGCAGATGCCCCGGTTTCGCGCCCGCATTCTGGTGCCGCCCGGCGGCGCGGAGAGAGCACCCCCCCGTTGCGGCACCGGACAGTCCCGGCAGGCCACGCGGCATGGTCATCCCGCCGGATCAGGGCGCGCGGTCCACGGCCCGCCGAAAACGTGCCGCGCGCCGCGGCTCAGTTCGGCGGCAAGACGATGGTGATGTCCTGCGCCCCGTTCTTGACCTCGACCATGAAGCTCTCGCGCGCGACTTCGCCGGCATCATCCCAGCAGATGTCCATCAAGAGGCCCGGATGGGTGGCGGCATCCAGGCATGTGCCATGCAGCGTATCGGCCAGTTTCTGGCTGTCGGCAGCCCCGGCAATTTCGGTGCCGTATTTGATCGCATAGGCGCCGATATAGCCCTTGATCGCATTGTGATCGGGGCGGTAGCCAAAGCGCGCGGTGAATTTCGCGCTCATCTCCTGCACGAGCGGCACCGGCGCATCAGCCGAGAGCGCCACATGGCTCAGCGCACCTTCGGCGGCGCCCCCGGCCAGATCGATCACCTTCTGCGAGGCGAGCACCGTATCGCCCAGCATCGGAATCGCCAGCCCCTGCTTTTTGGCCTCAATCAAAAACCGCGCGCTTTCCTCTTCCGTCAGATAGATAAAGACCGCTTCGGCACCGCTGTTCTTGATTTTCAGCACATCGGCCGAGAAATCAGCCTGCCCTTGTTCAGAGGGCACATCCGCGATCACCTCAAGCCCCGTGTCTTTCGCCACTGCGGTAAAGGCATCATGCCCGCCCTTGCCGTATTCGGTATTGGCCCAGGCGATGGCCACTTTGCTCACCCCCAGATCGTTCTTCAGATAGGCCCCGATCTTCGGCATCCCCTTTTGCGCGCCAAAGGTGGTGCGGAAAATATAGGGGTTGCCCTTTTCGGTGATCGAAGGCGCCTCGGAGCCGGTGAATTGCGGGATGCCGTTTTGCTGGGCCACCAGCATGTTGACCACGGTCGAGGAGGAATAGACCGTCCCCAACAGCGCGAAAGCACCTTCATCAATGGCTTTTTGCACGAGGGCACGGCTTTGCAGCGGATCGGTCTGGCTGTCATATTCGGCCATTTCAACCTGCATGCCCAGGATGCCGCCGTTCTGGTTGATCTCGTCAATCGCCAGATGCACCCCATCGGCCCAGACCGAGCCCGCCGCGGCCCCGGCCCCGGACAGTTCGGCGATATTGGCGATTTTGACGGTGTCTGCCTGTGCGGCACATCCGAGAGCGGCAGCAAGCGCCGTCCCGGTCAACAGTGATTTCAGCATGTTATCCTCCCTGATTGATGCTGGTTCGGTCCGGCGGGGCGCGGGGGTTTATCCCTCCGCGCGCGCGCCGGTCATGGCGTCCACCAAAAGATCGGCTTGTGCGTTGAACATGCCCAGCCCGGACATGGTGGCGCAGCCCTTGGCCCGCGCGATGGCAAGCTGCGGGGTGATCTCGGGCTGGGTGATGCACTCGGCCACGAATTGATGGCGCTCATATTTCTCTGCCTCGATGGGCAGCGGATCGCCCGCGCGCATGCCGACGGGCGTGGCATTGCCGATAAAATCATAGCCGGTCGGATCGGCCGATCCCGCGCTGACCTTGCCGGGAAAGCGCGCGTCCAGCCGCGCGATCGCCGCCTCCCGGCGCGCGGTATCGGCATCATGCAGCGCCAGATGGGCGGCACCGCGCGCCAGAATTTCATAAGCAATGGCCGCCCCGGCGCCCCCAACCCCGACAAGCAGCGCGCGCTTGCCCGCGACGCTGTAGCCGCAGGCGGCAACGCCGTTCAGATAGCCCTGACCGTCGGTATTGTCGCCGACCCAGGCGCCATCCGCGCGCCGGTGCATCACATTGACCGATCCGGCGAACCGGGCGCGTTCCGTGGGAAAATCACACAGGGCGAGCGTCGCCTGTTTATGCGGGACGGTGGCGATCAGGCCGCGCACATTCTGCGTGGCCTTCATCGCGGCCACAAAGGCCGGATACTCCGCCGCCGGGACATGCGCGGGCATGACGATCCCGTTGACCCCACGCTCCACCAGAATCCGGGTCAGCAGCTCCGGCGATTTCACCTGCGCAATCGGGTCCCCTGCAATCGGAAACAACAGGGTTTCCCCGGTGAGTGTCACGTCCATCCCTTCATCCTCCCTGACGCGTTGGTCCCGCGCCCCCTCTCGGCTAAATTTGCAATCTCTGTCCGGTTTAAGAATGGACGCCGCGCCATATAACTTGGACAATTCACCAGGGCGCGGCGGCGGCGTTTCCGGCCGCCCTCAGGCCTGCGGCAGGGGCCCTGCGGCCCCCGCCCAATGGGCAAGTGTTTGCGAAATGCCCGCCTCCAACGCGGTGACAGGCAAAGCGTCAAACCAGTCCGGGCGATCCCCGCCCTGCAAGAGCACAGGCGTTTTCAGCCGGGGTCCGTCGACGGTGATCTCGGCCCCCGGCACCGCCCGCTTCAACGTTGCGACAAAGCCTTCGACCGTGGCCGAGACGCCATGCAGATCATAAATGCGCGCGCCCTCATCGGCGTGAAACAGACCCGCCACCAGCGCCCGCGCCACGTCTGAGACATGGACAAATCCCACAGGACCGGAGAAGTGGATTCTGGCGGATTGTCCAAGCACCGCGGCGCGCAGGGCGATGGATGGCCCTGCCGCGATGCCCCGGCTCTCGCCCGGGCCATAGACGATGTAGGGCCGGAACCCGGCACTCGGCAGGCCATGCTCCTGCCAGGCGCAGCGGGCCATGCCCTCGACCGCCAGCTTGTGCACGCCATAGAGCGTCTCGGGCTGTGGCAGGAGGCCCGCACCCGATCCATAGACCGCAGCACTGGAGGCATAGGCCAGACGCGCCACCCCCGCAGCGCAGGCCATATTGATCACCCGCTGACTGCCAACCAGATTGACCATCGCCGCCCGCACCGGGTCGGCCTGACACTCGACCGTCATCACCCCGGCCAGATGCACAACCGCGCCACAGCCCGCGAGCGCCGGGGCCAGATCCGCCTCGCGGGTCACATCCCCCGCCCATAAGGTGACCGCCCGCGACAGGCCCGGGGCCACGAAATCCAACACAGCAGCATCAGGGGACCGGTCAAGGAGGCGCGGATGCAGGCCCCGCGCCGCGAGGTTGCGTGCCACAAAAGCGCCCAGAAAGCCGGTGCCGCCGGTGACCAGAACCGGCCTGTCCTGCCAGCGGGTCACGAGGCGATCCGCGCGCCCGCGCCCTCAGCCCCGGCCAGGGGGCGCCGCGCCGCATCGATCGCCGCGATCGCCCCGAAAACGATGCCGGGGCCGATGGTGATGCCGGGCCCGGGATAGACCCCGCCCATGATCGAATTCATGTCGGCACCCGCGGCATAGAGCCCCTCGATCACCCGGCCATCAGCCGCCAGCAGCCGTGCATTCTCATCGGTCACCAGACCCGTCGCGGCCCCAATGTCACCCGGGTACAGTTTGACCGCGTAGTAGGGCCCTTGGCCCAGCGGGCGCAGCGTCGGGTTCGGCCCGTCATGGCTGGCATCGCCATTCGCGCGCTCATAGACCGTTTCGCCCCGATGGAAATCCGCATCCACGCCCCGCGCGGCCATTTCGTTGAAGCGGGCGACGGTGATGCCCAGCTGCATGCCGTCAATCCCGAGCTGCCGCGCCAGATCCGCCAGATCCTGCCCCTCGGTCAGATAGCCCTCGGCAATGAAGGGCCGCAGATTGGTGGTGCCGGGATGGATCATCCCCATGCCATATCTGCGCATCGCCTGCGCATCCGCGATCAGGAAGGTCGGCACATGCGAGCCGTCCCGGTTGGCGGCATACATCGCCGAGACAAACTCGTGATAGCTGCGGCTTTCATTGACAAATCTCTTGCCATCGCGCCCCACGGAGATGATCCCCGGCTTTGAGCGGTCGAGCACGAAATGCGGGAATGCCGCTTCGGACCCGTCCGCGCGGCGGCGGATCGAGACCGGCGCCCAATAGCACGGCTGCGCCGCGCCTTCGGCGTACTGCGCGCCCAGCCCGAGCACGATGTCATGCAGCTCTCCGGTATGCCCCGGCGCCGCGGGCGAGACGCGCGGCGCCGGGGCGGGCAACATGGCCCTGCGCTTGTCCGGATGCCGGGCAAATCCGCCAGAGGCGAGCACAACGCCCTTGCTGGCGATCACCTCACGGATCTGCCCGCCCTGCTCCAGCCCGAGGCGGTAGGCACCGCCCCCGAGCGGGGTGAGATGGGTGGTTTTCGTCTGAGTGGCAATGGTGACACCGCGCTTGCGCGCCTCGTAGAGAAAGCGTCCGACGAGGGCATTGCCCATCAACAGGCGCGTGTCGCGGCCATGCGCCCATTTGCGCAGGTAATAGCGCGCGACAATCCGCAGCGAATAGGCCAGAGACCGCAGGCTTTTCTTCATCCGGAGCAGATGCGGAATGTCATCACGGTCGATCTGCATCCCGCCCAGAATGGTGAATTCCGGGATCGGCGGGCGCACCAGCTTGAGGTCGTCGCCCAAAAGCGCACCGTCAAAGGGCTGCGGCTCCAGCGCGCGGCCAAAGGCCGTCGCGCCCTCCAGCTCATAAAGGTAGTCGGGGTGGAAGGGCCGCCCGCGAAACCGCACATTGGTCTCATCCTCCAGCCGGTGGATCATCTCCGGGCCACGCCGCACAAAAGCCTCGCGCAGGCTGCGGGGCGCGCGGTTGCCCACCGCCCGGTCGAGAAAGCCCAAGACCTTGTCCGCGCTGTCCTCTGCTCCCAGCTGATCGCGGAAGCGGGTGTTGGGCACCCAGGTCGTGGCGGCCGAGAGCGCCGAGGTGCCACCGAGATATTCCGTGCGCTCCACGAGCAGCACCCGCGCGCCTTCCAGCGCGGCAAAGACCGCCGCCGACAGGCCCGCCGCCCCCGCCCCCAGAACGACCACATCATAGGTTGCGCCCGCAGATAGCACTGCGCCGCCGCGCGATTCTTGTGACATTCAATCCTCCCTGAGCATCCAAGCATATGAAATCAATAGTATTTCGAATCGGTACGCTCATTTCTCGGCCTCAACATGTCGTAAATTGAAATGTCTTTCAACTTTTAAATCTTGTTTTGATTTTTGTTTTGCGCGATAGAGATGTACGAAGGGCAGACGCCCGAGCGGCGACCCGGAGGAGAAAACCATGACCGATACAAGACTGGCGATTGTCGGCGGCGGCATCATCGGACGTACCCATGCCGAGGCCATCGGCGCCTGCGCGGCGGCCGAGCTTGTCGCCATTGTCGATCCGTTCGAAAGCGGAAAGTCCCTGGCCGCTGCGCAGGGCTGCGCCCATCTTGAGACGCTGGAGGCGCTGATGGATCTGCGCCCGGACGGTGTGATCATTGCCACACCCAATGCGCTGCATGTGCCTCAGGCGATGCAGCTGATCCGGGCGGGCATTCCGGTTCTGGTGGAAAAGCCGCTGGGCGACACGGCGCAGAGTTGCGCCGCGCTCGTGGAGCTGGCGGCGGGCGCGCGCGTTCCCGGGCTGGTCGGCCATCACCGCCGCCACAATCCCATCGTGCGCGCGGCCAAAGCTGCCCTCAGCGGCGGGCATTTCGGCACGCTGGTCTCCGGCACCATCTCGTCCACCCTGTACAAGGATGCGCCCTATTTTGACGTGGCCTGGCGGCGCGAACCCGGATCCGGCGGGCCGCTCCTGATCAATCTGATTCATGAAATCGACCTGGTGCGGCATCTTTTTGGCGAGATCAGTGAGGTCAGCGCCCTGACCGCGCACCACCAGCGCGGCTTGGCGGTCGAGGATACGGCGGCGGTGATCCTGCGTCTGGAGACCGGCGGCCTGATCACCATCGCGCTGACCGATGCCGGGGTGGGCCCCTGGTGCTGGGACACAACCGCGGGGGAAAATCCCGCGCGTTTTCCCGCCATGCCCGCCAGCTCGCATATGTTTGCGGGGTCCAAGGCCGGGATGAGCCTGCCCGATCTGAGCTTCTGGACCCATGAGGGCCCGCCCGACTGGACCCTGCCGCAGGTGAACCGCCCGCTCGAAGCGCTCGCGGGTGACAGCTATATCGAGCAGATCCGCCATTTCACCGCAGTGATCGCGGGCCGGGAAAGCCCGCGGATCACCCTGGCGGATGGCGCACGCAATCTTGCGGTGATCGAGGCAATCCGCCTCTCGGTCGCGCAAAGGCAGGCTGTTCCCCTGCCCGCGCAGAGGCTAAACTTGTCGGCAGAGCCAAATGCGATGATGGAGTGAGCGATGTCCGGCGTGATGGAGAGAACCCTTGCGATTCTTGAACTGCTGGGCAGGCACCCGGAGGGCGTTCAGGTCAGCGCGATTGCGACGGCGCTGGACATGCCCGCCTCAGCCGCGCATCGGCTGCTGAAAGAACTGTCGCAATTCGGCTATGTGCGGCAATTGCGCAATCAGGGCGACTACGCCCTGACCATCAAACTCGCGGGGATCGGTCTGGCGTTTCTCGCCCGCACCGGCGTGCCCGACATTGCCCAACCCATCCTCGACCGGCTGGCCGCAGACACGCGCGAGCTGGTGCGCCTCTCGGTGATTGATGGCGAGGATCTGGTCTGGGTCGGCGTGGCCCAAGGCGCGGTTGCCGGTCTGCGCTATGATCCGGGCCGCGAACAGGGGATCAAGGTGCATCTGGCGGCCTCGGCGGGGGGCCATGCCTGGCTGGCCACCATGACGGATGAAGAAGCGCTTGAACGCATTGGCGCGCAGGGGCTGCGGCCGGATTTCCCCTTGGGGCCGGGCGCGCCTGCCTCGATCCCTGAGGTGCTGGCCTGCCTCGCCGAGACGCGCGGGCGCGGCTATGCCATCCTGTCCAACGGCTATCACGCGGGCATGACGGCGATGGCGGTTCCCATATTCCGCAGCGAAGACGGTGCCGCGATCGGCTGTCTGTCCATTGCCGGCCCAGAGGTGCGGATCACGCCCGACTGGATGGAGCAGTTCCACCCGCTCCTGCGCGTCGCGGCCGATGAGATCGGCGGCGCTTCCGAAGCCTCGTTTTTCTTCAACCGCAACCGGGCACTGACCGCCGAGGCGGAAACCCGTCGGGCTGGCTGAGCGAAAGGCCCTCCGCCCTGACCTGAACGCCCCGACCTGAACGCCCCGACTTGAACGCGCGGACGCTTTCCGCGCTGTGACACGAAAGCAGGACCATGGAGAGCACAGCGGCAGGCGTCATTGCCTGCGACGTTCTGATCGTCGGATCAGGCGCAGCGGGTCTGTGTGCCGCAATCACTGCGGCACGGGCGGGCCTCGAGGTTATTCTGGCGGAAAAGACCGATGTTTTCGGCGGCACGTCGGCCTGGTCCGGTGGCTGGCTCTGGATACCGCAAAACCATCTGGCGATCCGCGCCGGGATCACCGAGGCCGATGCCGCACCGCGCCGCTATCTGCGCCAGCTGCTGGGCCCCCGTGCCCGCGATCCGCGACTGGAGACGTTTTTGCAAAACGGCCCCGCCATGGTGCGCTTTCTCGAAGAGACGGGCGTCATGCGCTGGCTCGATGGCAACCGGATGCCGGATTTTTACGACCATGACGGCGCGGCGCAGGGGGGCCGTTCCGTCACCGCCGCGCCCTTTGACGGGCGCCGCCTTGGCCCGCTGATCGCACGGCTGCGGCCGCCGCTGGATCTGGTGTCGCTCTGGGGCATGGGCATTGGCGGCGGCGCGGATCTGGCACATTTCTTCAACGCGACGCGGTCGCCTGCCGCGCTGTGGCATGTCAGCAAACGGCTGGCCCGTCATCTGCGCGACTTGCTCTGCTACCGGCGCGGGATGCAGCTGGTGGGCGGCAATGCGCTCGTCGCGCAGCTTTTGAAGGGAGCGGCGGATGCCGGCGTGCAGCTTTGGCACGACAGCCCGGTGACGCGCCTGCAGATGGAGGCCGGGCGGGTGGTCGGCGCGCGCCTGATGCGGGCGGGTGCCGCCGTCGAGGTCACCGCGCGCCGGGGCGTCGTGTTGGCGGCGGGCGGCTATCCGCATGATCCCGCCCGCCAACAGGAGAGTTTTGCCCATACGTCCACCATCGCCCATGCCTCTGCCGCCCCCCCCAACAACACGGGCGACGGGCTCCGGCTGGCCGAAGACATCGGCGCCGCGCTCGACATGATGCTCGCAGCACCTGCCGCCTGGGCGCCCGTTTCCCGCGTGCCCGTCGCGCGCGCGCCGACCTCACGCGCCTCCGGTGGGCAGGGGGTGCCACGCCATTTTCCGCATCTGATCGACCGGGCCAAGCCCGGCTTTATCGCGGTGGATATGACCGGGCGGCGTTTTGTGAATGAGGCCAACAGCTATTACGACTTCATGAACGCTCTCTTTGCCGTCACCCCCAAGGGGCGCGCGCCCGAGGCCTGGCTGATCTGCGATCACCGCGCCCAGCGGCAGTTTGGCATGGGCTGGGCGAAACCCTTTCCCTTCCCGCTCTCACCCTATCTGCGGTCGGGCTATCTCAAACGCGGGCGGCGGATCAAGGATCTGGCGGCGCAATGCAATCTGCCCACCGAAGCCCTGGCCGAGACAATCGCGCGCTTCAACCAAGGCGCGCGGCAAGGTCATGACCCGGCGTTTCACCGGGGCGCCTCGCCCTATAACCGCGCACAGGGCTGGGCATTGGCCAAAGGCCCTAATCCCGCGCTGGGAACTTTGGAGCGGGGGCCGTTCTATGCGGTGAAGGTGGTGCCCGGCAGCCTGGGCACCTTCGCGGGGATCAAAACCGCCGCCGATGGACAGGTCCTGGCCGCGCATGGCGCGCCGATCCCAGGGCTCTACGCCATTGGCAACGATGCCGCCTCGATCATGGGCGGTCATTATCCCTCGGGCGGGATCACCCTCGGGCCGGGCATGACCTTTGGCTATGTCGTCGGGCGCCGCCTTGCGGGCCTGCCGGTCAATGGCCTGCCAATCGACGACCGCCCGCCCGAGGCCCCGCAGACCGATGGCGGGCCGGTCAATGGCGGGCAGGTCAATGGCCGCCCCGCCCCCTCTCCCCTTCACGCACAGGACGGATGACATGACCTATTATGAAATCGCAACGCTCAAGACGGTGATCTTTGGCGCCGCAAAGGCCTCGGACGGGCTGCAGGACTGGCTGGCGGCGGGCAAAGGTCGCCTGCTTGGTGCCTTTGGCACGGATATCGGCGCGCTGAACGAAGTCTATCTGCTGCGCGGCTTTGACAGCCTCGACGCGATGATGGCCGAGCGGGAACGCGCCATCATGTCGGCCAACCCCATGGGCTGCATGGAGCATTTGGTGGATCTGCGGTTTGACAGCTACAAACCCTTCGACTTTCTGGCCCCGGTCACGCCCGGCAGCTATGGTCCGGTCTATGAGTTCCGCACCTATAAGGCCAAGCTGAATGGTGTTGCCGTCACACAAGAGAAATGGCGCGCGGCCATGCCCGCTCGCGCCGCTTATTCACCGCTCACCATCGCCATGTGGGGCCTCGACGGTGCGCCCCGCATCACGCAGATCTGGCCCTATCCCTCCCTGGCCGCGCGCGCCGAGGCCCGCAGCCAGTCGGTGGCCGACGGGAACTGGCCCGCAAAGGGCGGCCCCGATTGGCTCACCCCCGAGATGACCAGCACCATCGCCTTCCCCCTGCCCTTTTCACCGCTGAAATGAACACCATGACCCATAAATTCTCTCTCGCCTTCCTGACCACCCATGAAGTGACCCCGCAAGAGGCGGTCCGCATCGCGGCCGCCACCGGCTATGACCTTGTGGGTCTGCGCTTTTTGCCCGCAGCCCCGACCGAGGCCTCTTATCCGATCCTCACCGATCGCGCGGTTGAGGCTGAGGTGAAAGCCGCGCTCGACGTCACGGGCATCGGCGTGGCCGATATCGAGATTGTCCGGCTGAAACCGGATACCCAGGTCGAGGCGTTCCGGCCGTTTCTGGCACTTGGTCAGAGGCTGGGAGCCAAAAACGTGCTGGTGGCGGGGGATGACGCCAACCACGCACGCCTGACCGAGACCTTTGCCGCCTTTTGCGATCTTGCGGCAGAGCATGGGTTAACGGGCGATCTGGAATTCATGCCCTGGACCAATGTCAAAACCCTGCCCGATGCGCAGCGGATCGTCGAGGACGCCGGGCGCGCCAATGGCGGGGTGTTGATCGACGCCCTCCATTGGGATCGCGCGGGCGGCACCGCCGCGCAGATCCGCGCCCTGCCGCCCGCCCGCATTCACTATGCGCAGCTTTGCGACGGGCCAAAGCCCTATGACCCCACGGATGCCGGGATGATCGAGGTGGCGCGCGGCGCGCGACTTTTGCCCGGCGATGGCGGGATTGACCTTGTGACCATGGTGCAGGCCCTGCCCCGTGATCTGGTGCTGAGCGTGGAAATCGCCCAGCTGGAAAAAGCCAGGACCGTCGATGCACAAACCCGCGCGGCCGAAGCGCTCCAGCGGTCGAAGGCGCTGGTGGCACAGGCGTGCCAGCCCAGTTGACGGCCCGCGCAGGCCCGCCCCCGGCGTGACGGCAACCGGGGGCGGGTCACGGCCGGTGCTGTGTCACCACGGACATCCCCACCCGCCAGGGAGCCTCGCGCGGGCCCCGGCGAGCGCCCCAGCTATGACGGGGGCCAGCGCGCGGGTGCAGCCGGGGCCTGCGGGATCTCGATCACGATCAACAGACCGCGGGGCAGACGGTTGCGCGCGGTGACCGTGCCGCCATGCGCATGCATGAGCTGCTGCCGGTTTCGTGGACAGCAGGTTAAGCTAGCATATCGCGGGCCTCGAACTCCATCGGGCTGAGGTAGC